>NZ_CM001440.1:4734089-5041397 GCF_000244975.1 Saccharomonospora cyanea NA-134
CGGCCTCGACTACGAGAGTGTCGAGTTCGTCCAGACGTCGTTCCCGGACATCTCCTCGGCCGTCGCGAGGGGCCAGGTGGACGCGGGGCTGCTCATCGAGCCGTTCCTCACGATCGGCGCCCAGGAGCACGGCGTCACCCCGATCGCGGACGTTGCCACCGGCCCGACGAAGGACTTCCCGCTCGCCGGTTACGGGGCGCTCGCCGAGTTCGTCGAGCAGAACCCCAAGACGGTCGCCGCCTTCCAGCGGGCGATGGAGCGCGCCACGGAGGATGCCCAGGACCGTGAGGTGATCGAGCCCGTCATCCAGGAGACCGCCAAGCTGGACGCGGCCACGGCCTCGCTGGTGAACCTGCCCAACTTCCACTCCTCGGTGGACAGCTCGCGCCTCCAGCGGGTTCCCGACCTGATGGTGGAGTTCGGGCTGCTGAAGGAGAAGCTCGACATCGGACCGCTACTGGTCCAACCGAGCACCACCTGACGTGCGTCCTCTCGTACGGAACCTCGCCGGCCTGATCGCCTTCCTCGGACTCTGGGAACTGGTGGTCAGGCTCGGCCTGGTCAGGGAAGAAGACGTTCCACCGGCCACGGTGGTTCTGAGCCGGATCGTGGAGCTCCTCGGGCAGGAGGAGTTCCTGCGCGACGTGATCGCCAGCCTGCTGGCGTGGGCACTGTCGCTGGGGATCGCCGCGGCGATCGGCGTTCCGCTGGGACTCGTCCTCGGGAACTTCCCGCGCGTGCGGGTCGCCACCCAGGCGGTCGTGGAGTTCCTGCGACCGATCCCGTCGGTGGCTCTGATCCCGCTCGTGCTCGTGGCCATCGGTGGCGGGCCCGAGGCGAAGATCTCTCTCGCGGTGTACGCCGCGTTGTGGCCGATCCTCTACAACACCATCTACGCCTTCGACGAGATCGACCCGCTGCTGATCGACACCGCGCGGTCGTGCGGTGTGGGCAGGGCGGGCATCCTCACCTCCGTGGCACTGCCCCACGCGGCTCCGTTCGTGTTCACGGGGATCCGGATCTCGGCGTCGGTGGGGCTCATCGTCATCGTGAGCACCGAGTTCATCGCGGGAGCGAACGTCGGCATCGGAAGTGTCATCCTCGAGGCCGCCCACGGTGCGGGCAGAACGGACATCGTGCTCGCGGGCACCGTGGTGGCGGGGCTCATCGGCTACCTCGCCAACGAGGGCCTCGAACGGCTCGGTGGAAGGCTGTTCAGGTGGCACAAGGCGACCACGGCGGAGGTGGCATGAGCGAGGATCGCTACCCGCGCATGACCACCGACCGGGTGCGGGTGTCCCGCAAGACACAGGAGGTGGCATGAGCAGGACAGCAGGTGCCGTCAGGACCTTCCTGTTGAAGTGGTCGCTCGCCATCGGGCTCGTCGTGTTGTGGGAGCTGGCGACTCTGGCCGCGGGAAGCGCGTTCTTCCCCCGGCCGACGGAGATCGTGGTGGCGGCGTTCGACCTGTGGTTCTCCGGTCCGGCCTCCCAGCTCTTCCTCGCGGAGAGCGTGTTCGAGGACGTGCTGCCGAGCCTGGGCAGGGTCTTCGGCAGTTGGGCGATCGCGGTGGTGCTCGGCGTGGCGCTGGGCACTGTCCTGGGCCGGTCGCAGACGGCGTTGGACTACACGGGCCCGCTGCTGTCGTTCATGCGTGCCGTCCCACCGCCCGCGTTGATCCCGGTTTTCCTGGTGCTGTTCGGTATCGACAACACCATGAAGGTCGTGACGATCGTGTTCGGTTCGATCTGGCCCATCATCCTGAACACCGTGGACGGGGTGCGTTCGGTGAACCCGTTGCAGCAGGAGACGGCCCGGTCGTTCCGTACGCCGCGCCACTACTGGATCACGATGGTCGTGTTGCCCGCGGCCATGCCGAAGATCTTCGCGGGTCTGCGGCTGAGCCTGTCGCTCGCGCTGATCCTCATGGTGATCTCGGAGATGGTGGGGACCACCAACGGGATCGGGTTCGAACTGATGCTCGCGCAGCAGGGCTTCGACTTCACGGTGATGTGGGCGTGGATCGTGCTGCTCGGGGTGCTGGGCTACGGGCTCAACGCGTTGCTGCTCGCGGTGGAACGCCGGGTGCTGTCCTGGCAGCCCACGCGGGGCACCGCCGAGGCCAAGACGACGGGAGCATGACATGGCAACAATGCTGGAGGTGTCCGGCCTCTACCACCGCTACGGCGGCGGAGAGGGCGCACACCTCGCGGTGAACGACCTCACCTTCACCGTGGAGACCGGGCAGCTCGCGTGCATCGTGGGGCCGTCCGGGTGTGGCAAGTCGACGATGCTGCGCTGCATCTCGGGGCTGATCAAACCGTCCGGTGGTGAGGTGTCGCTGCACGGGGACCGCGTGGACGGCGTTCCCGAGGACCTCGCCGTGGTCTTCCAGGACTACAGCCGGTCGCTGTTCCCCTGGCTGACGGTGCGCCAGAACGTGGAGTTCCCCCTGCGCTGGCGCGACATCGACAAGGCGGAGCGCCGCAGCCGGGCGGAGGAGGCTCTGGAGTGGGTGAACCTGCCCGGGGTGGCGAACAAGTACCCGTGGCAGCTCTCCGGCGGTATGCAGCAACGGGTGTCGATCGCCAGGGCGCTGGCGAGACGGCCCGCGCTGCTGCTGATGGACGAGCCGTTCGCCTCGGTGGACGCGCAGACCCGGTTCGAGCTGGAGGACCTGCTGAGGAAGGTGCAGACCCAGAACGAGAGCACCGTCCTCCTGGTCACCCACGACATCGACGAGAGCGTCTACCTCGGCGACCGGGTGCTCGTCCTGTCGAAGTCGCCGGCCACGATCGTGGCCGACCTGACGGTGGACCTTCCCGCCGAGCGCGACCAGATCACGACCCGGGAGTCCCCCGAGTTCGTGTCGATGCGTGCGGAGGTGGCGAGGCTGCTGCACAGCGGGACCAAGGCGCCCGTGGAGGTCGGCGGAGACTGAGGGATTCCGGCACGACGGACGGTTCGGCTCGCGGCGCCTCGCCTGGTTCCCCGGCCGGACATCCGTTGTGTGAGGGCCTCCTGGCGTGGGTCAGTCGGTGCGCGTGTGGCGGCCTCGCCGCACACCGCGCTGCAGGCTCGTCATACGCGCCCTGACCGCCTCAGGTGAGCGGTTCACGGGCGGCGGGCGTTCCCCACGCCGATCGACGACACCGTGTCGGGGCGGATGCGGCTTCGGCACGGTGTCGTCGTCTTCTTCGGACAGTGCTGACGCGATCGCCCCGGACACCACGGGCGTGGGTTCGGTCGGCTCGGAGTCCACGCGGAAGTCCACAGCGGGTTCCGGCTCCACCGGCTCGTCCGGCCACCGGACGTCCTCGGCGCCCGGGACGCTCCCCGAGTCGGGGAACCACTTGGACAGCACGGCCTGGTAGGCGGGCAGCCGGTCGGTGGGGACCTCCTCCTCCAGCGCGGGAGGGTGCCGGGCGTCGTCGTCCTCCGTGGGCCAGGCGGGTTGCGCGCCCAGCTCCACCGTCGTCCGACGCGGCGCCGGCTCTGGTTCGACGTCATCGAACTCGTCCCGGGCGGAGTCCCAGACGGACGGCGGCACGTCCTCGTCGGGCCACTCGACCGACAGCGGCGGGGCGGGCGGAACGGTTCCGACCGGCTCGTCGGCCGCTCCGGTCACCTCTTCCTCGTCCTCCACACGCCCGGGGTCGGAGGACCGTGACGCGGCGGACGTCGACACGGGCAGTTCGATGGCTTCGGGAGTGTCGGGCTCCACCAACTCGGCGGGCACCAGCACCGTCGCCGTGAGCCCGCGTAACTCGGCCGCCGACAGCCGCACCTCGATGCTGTGCCGTCGCGCGAGCCTGCCCACGACGTAGAGCCCCATCCGGCGCGACACCTCGACGTCCACGTCGGGCGGTTCGGCCAGGCGCGTGTTCGCCCGTCTGATCTCCGTCTCGGGCATGCCCGCGCCGCGATCGGTGATCTCGATGCGCCACTGCTTTTCGCGCGTCACCGAGCTGACCACCGACACCTGCTCGTGGTCCGGCGAGTAGGCCGTGGCGTTCTCGAACAACTCCGCGATCACGTGGATGAGGTCGGCGGCCGCGTCACCGCGTACCGAGAGCATCGGCGGGGTCTCCACGGAAATGCGCTGGTAGTGCTCCACCTCGGACAGCGCGGCACCGATGACCTCCGAGGCGGGCACCGACCCCGGCAGCGGCCGTCCCGCCTCCTCCCCGGCGAGCACGAGCAGGTTCTCACTGTTGCGGCGCATCCGCGTGGCCAGGTGGTCGAGTTCGTACAGCCCGCCGAGGATTTCGGGGTCCTGCTCGTGTTCCTCCATGCGGTCGAGCACGGTGAGCTGCCGCTCCACGAGGTCCTGGCTGCGCCGGGAGAGGTTGACGAACATCGAGTTGACGTTCTCCCGCAGCATGGCCTGCTCGCCCGCGAGCCTCACCGCCTCGCCGTGGACGGCGTCGAACGCCCTCGCGACCTCGCCCAGCTCGTCGCGCGTGTGGACCGGTACGGGGTCCACGGCACGGGTGTAGATGTGCTCGGGAGTGGGGTGTTCCTCGGTGAGGATGTCGTCCACCGCCGCGGGCAGCCTGTTCTCGGCGACGTCGAGCGCACTGCTGCGCAGGGCCTTCAACGGCCGGAGCAGCGACCGCGTGATCACCACCGCGAGGATGGCCGCGAACAGCAACGCACCCAGCACCACACCGGCGTCGGTGCCCGCCGAGCGCCGCGCGTCGGCCGCGAGCGCGTCGGCGCGTTCCTGCAACTCCACCAGCAACGCCTCCTGGACCTTCTTGACCAGGTTGACGGTGTAGGTGGAGGCGCGGTCCCACTCGTCGGCGGACAGGCCGTCGAGGGTGCCGCCGTTCTCCGCCCGGGTCAGCACCGACTCCACGATCCCGTTGCCGAGGTCGACCACGAGCCCGATCACCGTGTCCGTGTACATGCGTTGCTGCTGCGGTGTCGCGAAGGTCATGAAGTCGTCCTTCGCGGCTTCCAGCTCCGCCTCCACCGCCAACAACGCGCGCTCGGTGTCCTCGGACAGGCTGCCCCGCGCCAGCGCCTGCGCCACCACGGCGCGCCTGACCGACATCTGGTCCTTCACCCTCGCCAGCGCGTTCGCCGCGAGGCGGGTTCCGGCCAGGTCACGGTCGACGGCGTTCGAGGCGAAGACCTCGCCCACACCGAGCACGTCCGAGATCAGCTCGCTGTACGACCGGAGCACCGCATCCGACGGCAGGGCGGTGTTCTCCCCCGCGTACCGCAGGCCCGTGAGCATGTCGATCTCGTGGTCGATGCGCTCGAAGGCGGAAAGCGACTCGGGGGAGAGCGCGTGCGCCGAACCGGCCAGCGCCCGATCGAACGCCCCGACAGCGGAGTCGACCTTCGCGCGCTGCTCCTTGATCTCGCCGAGCGACCCCTCCCGGCCGCCGGCCACATAACGCACGGTGAGATCGCGTTCCCGCTGCAGCTGGTGCACCACCTCGGCCACCGTGGTCTCCACCCTGACACGCTCGGCGCTCTCGCTGAACTTCGCCGCCCTGTCGAGGTCGTCGGTCGCCCTCATCGCGACGAGCACGAGCACCGCCACCGACGGGATGAGCAGCATGGCCACCAGCTTGGTGCGCAGCCGCCAGTTCCGGACCCGCCACCGGCCTCCCGCGCGCTCGCCGATCGCCGCGCCGTCCCTTACAGGACGTTCACTGCGAGGAGTCACCTGGGCTTCCTTCGGGTCGTCCGCAGTCAGGCGGTCCGCTTTCGGAATCGGTCTGGAGAGTAACGGCACCCTCTCACATTCGAAGTGACACCCGTGGCCGGAGAAGGGTTGCCGACGCATGGTATTGCGTTGATCACCTTAAGCTCCACCCATTGTCGGGATTTCACCCTGTGATCTTGGAGGCGGCCGGTGCGAACTCACGGGCGTGCGATTTTTGTCCTCGCTGTCGTTTTGCTGCTCGGTTCCTGCTCGCTGTTCACCGAAACGGAGGAATCCAGCGCACCTCGCCCGGAAAAGGCACGCCTCGTGGTGGGTGTGGGCAACGTCGTGGAGACCGCTCCGCTGCGGCTCGGCGTGTCCGAGGGCCTGTTCCGGCGCGGCGGCCTCGAGGTGGAACTGGCGGAGCTCGACGAGGACGACGACCCCGTGTCGCTGCTGACGGAGCAGGAGGTGGACGTGGTCTTCGCCAGTGACGTGGCGCTGTTCCGGGCCGCCGCCGAAGGCACGGAGATCAGCCTCCAAGGTGAGGCGTACGTGGCGGGAACGGGCTCGATGGCACTCGTGACGCTTCCCGGCACCGCCTACACCGATCCGGGCAAGCTGCCCGCACCGCGAATCGCGGTTCCCACCCGCGACGGTCTGGGTTCACTGACGTCCCGTTCCGCTCTCAAGGCCGCGGGCGTCGACCCCACCAAGATCACTTTCCAGGTCGTCCCGTTCGACGGAATGGTGGACGCATTGCGCTCGGGGCAAGTCGACGCCGCCTGGATGGTGGAGCCTTACCTCACCACCGCGCAGAAGGAACACGGCGCGCGCGTGCTCGCCGACTGTGCTCACGGCGCCACGGAGAGCTTTCCGATGTCGTCGTACGCGACCACCGAGCAATTCAGCTCGGCGAATCCACGGACGCTCACGCTGTTCCGCGAACTGCTGGCGAAGGCCCAGCAGAAGGGCGCCGACAGCGGTACCGTCCGCAGGTCGCTGCCCCGGCTCACCGACATCGACGACGTCACGGCTTCGGTCGTGTCGCTGGGTTCCTACCCGCAGGCCGTCCACGCCGAGCGGCTGCAGCGCGTCGCCGACCTCATGCACGGTTCGGGACTGCTCTCCGAACGCCTCGATGTGGCATCGCTGGTGCCGAAAGGGGAACTTCCCTGAACCCGGCCACGTATAAAGGAGGGCGTGACTGATGGCCCCCTGATCGTCCAGTCGGACAAGACGGTGCTGCTCGAGGTCGACCACGACCTCGCAGAGGACGCGCGCATCGCCATCGCGCCGTTCGCCGAGCTCGAACGCGCCCCCGAGCACGTCCACACGTACCGCATCACACCGCTGGCGCTCTGGAACGCCCGCGCCGCGGGGCACGACGCCGAGCAGGTGGTGGACGCCCTCACCACGTACTCCCGGTTCCCCGTGCCGCAGCCCCTGCTCATCGACGTCGTCGACACCATGGGCCGGTTCGGCAGGCTCCAGATCCAGAACCATCCCGCGCACGGCCTCGTGATGGCCACCACCGACCGCGCGGTGCTGGAGGAAGTCCTGCGGAACAAGAAGATCAGCCCGATGCTCGGCGCGCGCATCGACCCCGACACCGTCGTGGTCCACCCCTCCGAACGGGGCCGGTTGAAGCAGGCGTTGCTGAAGGTGGGCTGGCCCGCCGAGGACCTCGCCGGCTACGTGGACGGCGAGTCGCACCCGATGTCGCTGCAGGAGGACGGCTGGGCGTTGCGCGACTACCAGCGCAGGGCCGCCGAGGCGTTCTGGTCGGGCGGCTCGGGCGTGGTCGTGCTCCCCTGCGGCGCGGGCAAGACGCTGGTCGGCGCGGCGGCCATGGCGCGGGCCGAGGCCACGACCCTCATCCTCGTCACCAACACCGTCGC
Organism: Saccharomonospora cyanea NA-134; assembly: GCF_000244975.1. Classification (NCBI taxonomy): domain Bacteria; kingdom Bacillati; phylum Actinomycetota; class Actinomycetes; order Pseudonocardiales; family Pseudonocardiaceae; genus Saccharomonospora; species Saccharomonospora cyanea. The sequence goes on from NZ_CM001440.1 coordinate 4,741,653, forward strand.
GGGCAGGCAGTGGAAGCGCGAACTCGTCGAGCGCACCTCGCTCACCGAGGACGAGATCGGTGAGTACTCCGGTGAGAAGAAGGAGATCCGGCCCGTCACCATCGCCACGTACCAGGTCATCACCCGCCGGACCAAGGGCGAGTACAGGCACCTGGAGTTGTTCGACTCGCGCGACTGGGGGCTCGTCATCTACGACGAGGTGCACCTGCTGCCCGCCCCCGTGTTCCGCATGACCGCCGACCTGCAGTCACGGCGGCGACTCGGCCTCACCGCGACGCTCGTGCGCGAGGACGGCCGCGAAGGTGACGTGTTCTCCCTCATCGGCCCCAAGCGCTACGACGTCCCGTGGCGTGACATCGAGGCGCAGGGCTGGATCGCGCCCGCCGAGTGCGTCGAGGTCCGCGTCACGCTCACCGACGCCGAACGCCTCGCCTACGCCACCGCCGAGAGCGAGGAGCGCTACCGTCTGGCCTCCACCGCGCACACCAAGACCGGCGTGATCTCCTCGATCGTCGAGAAACACGCAGGCGAACCCACGCTGGTCATCGGCGCCTACCTCGACCAACTGGAGGAACTCGGCGCCGAGTTGAACGCGCCCGTGGTGCAGGGCTCGACGAGGAACAAGGAACGCGAGGCGCTGTTCGACGCCTTCCGCAGAGGCGAGATCGACAGGCTCGTGGTGTCGAAGGTCGCGAACTTCTCCATCGACCTGCCTGAGGCGTCGGTGGCCATCCAGGTGTCGGGCACGTTCGGCTCCCGCCAGGAGGAGGCACAGCGGCTCGGCAGGCTGCTCCGGCCCAAGGGTGACGGGCGCCAGGCGCACTTCTACTCCGTCGTCGCCCGCGACACCGTCGACACCGAGTACGCCGCCCACCGCCAGCGCTTCCTCGCCGAGCAGGGCTACGCCTACCGCATCGTCGACGCCGACGACCTGCTACGACCGCTGTGACATAGCGCGCTACGGCGCCTCACGACCGCTCGACACAGCCCTTCCCGGTCGAGTTCGACGCGGCGACCATCAAGGCGTGAGCGCCCGCCGCCGGAATCCGGGTACTCGTGAACATTTCGGAAACGTCGCCGAGCGCTCGAACGGTGTTGGCGCCACGCTGAAGCCCGACGGCAGCGAAAGGAGCGGCGTATCCAGGGTATCCGGAGCACCGACACCGAGGTCCGCATCGGCACGTCAGGCTGGATCTACCCCAGCTGGCGAGGGGTGTTCTACCCGAAGGGACTGCCACAACGCCGGGAGCTCGAATACCTCTCGCGCCGAGTCGACACCGTCGAGATCAACGGGTCGTTCTACTCGCTTCAGCGGCCGGAACGGTACCTGCGGTGGAAGGACTCCACACCGGACGACTTCCGGTTCTCCGTCAAGGGCGGCCGGTTCATCACGCACATGCTGCAGCTGCGCGGCGTGGAATCGGCGCTGGCGAACTTCTTCGCCTCCGGAGTACTCGCGCTCGACGACAAACTCGGCCCGGTTCTCTGGCAACTCCCACCACGGCTGCCCTTCGACACCGAACGGCTGAGTGCGTTCTTCGACCTACTGCCCCGCACCACCCGTGACGCGGCCGCACTCGCCCGCCACCACGACGACAAGGTGACCTTCGAACCCCACACCGAGGTGTCGACCGACCGGCGAATACGCCACGCGCTCGAAGTGCGGCACCCCAGTTTCACCGACCCGCGGTTCCCCGGACTCCTGCGCGCTCACGACATCGCGCTCGTCGTCGCCGACACCGCGGGAACCTGGCCCTACCTGGAAGACGTGACGGCCGACCTCGTCTACGTCCGCCTCCACGGCGACGTCGAACTCTACGCCAGCGGATACAGCGACGAGGCCCTCGACGCGTGGGCCGACAGGATCCGCCGATGGCGTTCGGCGGGCCACGACGTCTACGTCTACTTCGACAACGACATCAAGGTGAAAGCGCCCGGCGACGCCATGGCGCTGGCCGGGAAACTCGGCTCGCACCACACGCCGCCGGGCGGCTGAGGGTCAGGCGTTGGCCTTCTGCTTGGAGTGCTTGCCCTCCGCGATCTCCTCCACCAGCTTCGAGCAGAACGCGGGCAGGTCGTCGGGCTTGCGGCTGGACACCAGACCGCTGTCCACGACCACCTCCTCGTCGACCCACTCCGCGCCCGCGTTGCGCAGGTCCGTCTGAAGACTGGGCCACGACGTCATGCGGCGGCCCCGGACGACGTCGGCCTCGATCAGCGTCCACGGGCCGTGGCAGATCACCGCGACCGGCTTGTGCTGGGTGAAGAATTCGCGGACGAAGCCCACGGCGTCCGCGTCCATGCGTAGGAAGTCGGGATTCGCGACACCTCCGGGCAGTACGAGTCCGTCGTAGTCGTCCACCGAAGCCTCGGTGACGGTCTTGTCGACGGAGAAGGTGTCACCCTTGTCGAGGTGGTTGAACGCCTGGATCTTCCCCGCCTTCGTGGAGATCAGCTCGGGCCTGCCACCGGCGTTCTCGACCGCCTTCCAGGGCTCGGTCAGCTCTACCTGCTCCGTGCCTTCGGGCGCCACCACGAAGGCGACTCGACGACCGGTGAGTGTGTCCGCCACGCTCATCACTCCTTCCTGAGGGGTACGCCCACCGGCTACCCGTCCGGACGGGTGAACGAAACGACCGTGCCCGCCCCGGACCGCGAACACCCGCACGAGGGCTGCGGGCACGCGTGTCCGCACTTGGTGTCCGCGTGCCCGCAGTTGGTGTACGTCGTTACGGCCTCGCGCCGCCCGCACACCGCGACAGGTCCACCGTCACCCGGTCCCCGCGTGCGGCGGTCACCTCCTTCTCCTGCCACGCCTTCCCACGCGCACGCTCGCAGCGCACGGTCCAGCTCTCGGTGATCGTGCTGCCGTCCCTCGCGGGCCGCACCGACGGGTTGACACTCCACTCGACCTCGCCGCCCGGCGCGGTCAGGCTCGATGTCAGCTCACTCGTGAACGGAATCGGCTCGCCGACACTCCCGTCCAGCTCCCGCACCGGCGCCGTGTGCTGGGTGAACGTCTTCTCCACGGTCAACTTCGCGCCGCGCGGAGCCGACACCTCCAGCACGGCGTGGTAGTCACGGTTCGCCGCCACCTCGAACTGCCTCAGCAACGCCTCCCGCACGCCACCGTCGGCGTGCTCCTGCGTGCCGACACCCAGGTACTGGTCGATCACCGCTTCCTGGTAGCCGACGTGGAAGTTCTCGCCTTCCAGCTCGAACTCGAACCCGAACCCTCCGGTGGTGAAGTAGCTCCACTCACCGGTGGATCCACTGGTGTCGTACAGCTGGTACGACGGGATGCTCCGGTACCCGGTGGCGTCCGCCAGGGCATCACCGATCCGGGAGTACAGCTCCTCGTCGGCGGTGAGCGGGGTCTCGGACTGCTGCGGGGGACGCAGGACCAGGCCGCCGTAGTTGTGCACACTCTGCAGCGACGTCACCTGGTGAGTCGACACCAGTTCCCGGATGTTGCGCACTTCCGGTTCGGAGAACGGCGCCGCGCCACGGTAGGTGCCGCTTTCGGGGTTGACACTCGCGCCGAGCCCACCCCAGTTGCCGCCGTAGTTGCGGTTGAGGTCGACGCCCAGGCTGCCGTTGTCGGCATCGGCGCACTCGCCGGGCGTCACGTCGTCACTGCCGTCCGCGAGCCGGCAGTTCTTCCGCTTGTACTCGTGCAGGTAGCTGCGCGAGATGTCGAAACCGTCGACGTTGACGATCGGCACCACGATGATGCGGGCGCGTTCCAGGAGCTCGGTCATGCGCGCGTCCTCGCCGTCGCCCCGGACGAGGTCGATGGCGAACTCCATGACCACCTCGGCCGTAGGCCACTCCCGGGCGTGGTGCGTCCCGACGAGGAGGAACACGGGCCTTCCGTCGTCGGCCTCGACGTCGTGGGCGATCTCCAGGCCCCGGACTTCCTTGCCCAGCAACGACCGGTTCGGCAACGTGATCGGCTTGACGAGGTCGGGGCGCTCCGCGGCCAGAGCCGCCATGTCGGTGCCGTAGTCCGCGTAGGTGCGGTAGGTGTTGCGACCGCTCGGCAGCGGAGAGGCCGCGAGTGTACGTGCTTCCGCGGCGTCCTCCGCGAGCACCGCACGGGTGTGCGCTGCCATGTCGGCGATGACGACGTCGTAGTCGAAGCCCGCCGCCTCGAGCAGCCTGCGGTCGTCGGAGCCGTGTGCGTAGACCTCCAGGTAGCCCTGACCTGCGACCGGGGCGATGTCGGCCCCGGTGGCGACGAGCCGGTCGACGTCGGCCTTCGTGGGTGTCGGCACCCGCAGTAGCGCGACCGCGTCGCCACTCCCGGCATCGCCGACCTCGGGAGAGGACGGTTGTGCCGACTCGGCGTGGACTGGTGTCGTGGCGAACGCGATGGCGGCCAGCCCGGCCACCACGGCGGTCACAGCACCACGACGGGATGAGGTGGAACGTCTGCCCATGTCAACCTCCCGGTAGGGGTGTCGACACGGAAAGTAACCATTCCGTTAGTCCTGCGAAAGATCCAGAAGTGTGGATGATCTCGGGAGGGGTCGTACCCAGAGTGCGCCTCCACCCCGAAGGCCCACCCGTGTACGGGAACTGCGGACACGCGTACACAACCTGCGGCCACGAAAAGGCCCGGCTCCCTTTCGGGGGCCGGGCCCTTCGTGCCTATGGGGCTGGAATCACATCATGCCTTCCATGCCACCCATGCCGCCGGCCGCGTCACCGGCCTTCTCCTTCTCCGGCTTGTCCGCGACCACGGCCTCCGTGGTCAGGAACAGCGCGGCGATGGAGGCGGCGTTCTGCAGCGCGGAACGAGTCACCTTCGTCGGGTCGGGAACACCCGCGGCCAGCATGTCCTCGTACTCGCCCGTGGCGGCGTTGAGGCCGTGGCCCTGCGGCAGGGTCTTGACCTTCTCCACCACGACGCCACCCTCAAGACCCGCGTTCACAGCGATCTGCTTGAGCGGAGCCTCGACGGCCAGCTTGACGATGTTCGCGCCGGTCGCCTCGTCGCCCTCCAGCTTGAGGCTCTCGAAGGCGGCCTCGGACGCCTGGAGCAGAGCGACGCCACCACCGGCGACGATGCCCTCCTCGACGGCGGCCTTGGCGTTGCGCACCGCGTCCTCGATGCGGTGCTTGCGCTCCTTCAGCTCGACCTCGGTGGCGGCACCGGCCTTGATGACCGCGACACCACCGGCCAGCTTGGCCAGACGCTCCTGGAGCTTCTCGCGGTCGTAGTCGGAGTCGCTGTTCTCGATCTCGGCGCGGATCTGGTTGACGCGGCCCTGGATCTGCTCCGCGTCACCGGCACCCTCGACGATGGTGGTCTCGTCCTTGGTGACGACCACCTTGCGGGCCTGGCCCAGCAGCGAGATGTCGGCGTTCTCCAGCTTGAGGCCGACGTCCTCGCTGATGACCTGGCCGCCCGTGAGGATGGCCATGTCCTGCAGCATCGCCTTGCGACGGTCACCGAAGCCCGGAGCCTTGACGGCGACGGACTTGAAGGTGCCGCGGATCTTGTTGACGACCAGGGTGGCCAGGGCCTCGCCCTCGACGTCCTCGGCGATGATCAGCAGCGGCTTGCCGGCCTGCATGACCTTCTCCAGCACCGGGAGCAGGTCCTTGACGTTCGAGATCTTCGATCCGAACAGCAGGATGTACGGGTCCTCCAGAACGGCTTCCTGCCGCTCGGGGTCGGTGGCGAAGTAGCCCGAGATGTAGCCCTTGTCGAAGCGCATACCCTCGGTGAGCTCCAGCTCGAGACCGAAGGTGTTGGACTCCTCGACGGTGACGACGCCTTCCTTGCCGACCTTGTCGAGCGCCTCGGCGATCAGCTCACCGATGGTCTTGTCGGCCGCGGAGATCGACGCGGTGGCGGCGATCTGCTCCTTGGTCTCGACCTCCTTGGCCATCTTGTGCAGCTGCTCGGTGACAGCCTCGACGGCCTGCTCGATGCCGCGCTTCAGCGCGATGGGGTCGGCGCCGGCGGCGACGTTGCGCAGCCCCTCCTTGACGAGGGCCTGGGCGAGCACCGTGGCGGTGGTGGTGCCGTCACCCGCGACGTCGTCGGTCTTCTTGGCGACTTCCTTGACGAGTTCGGCCCCGATCTTCTCCCACGGGTCCTCGAGTTCGATCTCCTTCGCGATCGAGACACCGTCGTTGGTGATCGTCGGCGCGCCCCACTTCTTCTCGAGCACGACGTTGCGGCCACGGGGGCCGAGCGTCACCTTGACGGCCTCGGCGAGGGTGTTCAGACCGCGCTCAAGACCGCGGCGGGCGTCCTCGTCGAACGCAATCAGTTTGGCCATTGCGGTGTGGTCCTCCGGTAGTCAGGACACGTCCTCGGCCAGGCTCGGTGCCCGCGACGGACGACCAGTTCGGTATCGCCGAACGTGGCCTCACCGTCCCGACCTTCAGGCGGTGGTCGGCGACCGACCGCCTGGCACTCGACGGCGCCGAGTGCCAATTTCGTGTTTAGCACTCTCGGGGTGCGAGTGCAAGCAAGGGGGCGCCTCACCGCCCGCTCTCCCGCGACGATCACCCGCGCGATTTAACTCACTTTGCGGCGATCGTCACTAACGCCCACTCGACGATCGACTTAACTTAGGCTCACCTATCTTGAACATTCGAACGTTGTAGGGAGCAAGTATGCGTGGAGGTCGTCACCGCCGAGGTGCGCTCGCGGCCCTGCTGGTCGGTCTCGTCAGCCTGCTGACCGCCTGTGGCGGCGGGGCTGAGGCCGGCAGCGAGGGCGGCGAGGGAGCCGTCACCGTCGAACACGCCCAGGGCTCCACCTCGCTGGAGGGTACGCCCCAACGGATCGTCGTCTTCGACCTCGGCGTGCTCGAGACGCTCGACGACCTCGGAGTCGAGGGCATCGTCGGGGTTCCCGAGGTCGCGAACCTGCCCGAGCACCTCAGCGAGTACGCCTCCGACGACTACACCAAGGTCGGCAGCCTCAAGGAGCCCGACTTCGAGCAGGTCAACGCCCTCGAACCCGACCTCATCATCGTCGCGGCGCGTTCGGCCCCCGCCTACGGCGAGCTGTCCGAGATCGCCCCCACCGTCGACCTCAGCGTCGACACGACGAACTTCCTGGCCAGTGCCACCGAACGCATCGAAACGCTCGGCACGCTGTTCGGCAAGGAGGACGCCGTGCGCGACCGGCTGGACGCGCTGTCCGCGAAGGCGGAGGAGGTCGCCTCCTCCGGCGCCGAGGACAAGACCGGCCTGATCGTCCTCACCACCGGCGGCAAGATGAGCGCGTACGGCCCCGGCTCCCGGTTCGGCATCATCTACGACGACCTCGGCGTGAAGCCCGCCGTCGACGACCTCTCGGCCGACACCCACGGCGACGCCATCTCCTCGGAGTTCATCGCCGAGGCGAACCCCGACCTGCTGTTCGTGATCGACCGCGACTCCGCCATCGGCGAGGCAGGCCAGTCGGCGAAGCAGGTGCTGGACAACGCGCTGGTGGACGGCACCACCGCCGCCAAGGAGGACGGCATCGTCTACCTCGACCCCACCCGGTGGTACCTGACGTCCAACGGTCTGCCCTCGCTGGAGGCCATGGTGACGGCCGTCGGGGACAGCGTGGCGTGACCTCGCCCGAAACACGGCCGACCCGGCCGGCACGGTCGACACGGCGGACCCGGCGCCCGGGCCTCCGCCGCCGTCATGTCGCACTCGCGGTGGTGCTGCTCGCCGCGGCGTCGTTCGGCTCGCTGTTCGTGGGCGTCACGGAGCTGACGCCCGCAGGGCTGCTCGCGGGCGACGAGCACCAGCTCACGGTGCTGTGGGAGTCGCGGCTGCCCCGGCTGCTGGCGATCCTGCTGGCCGGGTCCACGCTGAGCGTCGCCGGTCTGGTGATGATGAGCCTCACCCGCAACCGCTTCGTCACGCCGTCGACGGCGGGCACGACGGAGTCGGCGTCGCTGGGCGTGCTCGTGGCCACCGTCTTCTTCGGAGCACAGGCCGTCGGGGTGAAGATGGCGGTGGCGACGGTGTTCGCCCTGCTCGGCACCGGTGTCTTTCTCGCGCTGCTACGGCGGCTGACGTTCGCCGACATCATCGTGGTGCCGCTGGTGGGCATCATGTTCGGCGGTGTGATCTCTGCGCTCACCACGTTCTTCGCCTACCGGGCCGACCTGTTGCAGACCCTGTCGGCATGGACCAGCGGGGAGTTCTCCGGTGTCCTCAAAGGCCGTTACGAACTGCTGTGGATCACCGCCGCCGCGGCGCTGCTGGGCTACCTGTTCGCCGACAGGTTCACCCTCGCCGGGCTCGGCCGGGACTTCGCCGTCAACCTCGGAGTCCACTACGACCGGGTGGTGACCACCGGCCTCGTGCTGGTCTCCGTGATCACCGCCGTCGTCGTCGTGACGGTGGGCAACATCCCGTTCCTCGGCCTGGTGGTACCCAACCTCGTCACGCTCCTGCTCGGCGACAACCTGCGCCGCGTCCTGCCGGTGACGGCGCTCGCCGGGGCGTTCTTCGTGCTCTGCTGCGACGTGGTGGGCCGCACGATCCGATACCCGTACGAGATCCCCGTCGAGACGATCGCGGGCGTCGTCGGCGGAGGGCTGTTCGTCTACCTCGTGCTGCGCGCCCGGCGGAGGGCCGCATGACCGACGTTCGAACCGTCGACGAACGGAAGCGGCAGCGCCGCGTCATGGGCGTCCTCGCGGCGGTCACCGTCGCGGGCGCCGTGGCCTTCTGCGTCGTCGGCCTCACCGGCAACCTGGAGTACGCGCTGGGCATCCGGCTGCGCAAGATCGTGGCGATGGCCGTGGTCGGCGTCGCGATCGGCTACTCCAGCGTGCTGTTCCAGACCGTCACGAACAACCGCATCCTCACCCCGCAGATCATGGGGTTCGACTCGTTGTTCGTGCTGATCCAGACGCTCATCGTGTACTTCGCGGGAGCGATCGCGCTCAGCAGCACCGATCCGCACGTGCTCTTCGCCGTCCAGGCGGGCGTGATGGTCGCGTTCGCGTTCGCGCTGCACCGCTGGCTGTTCGACCGCAACAGCCGCGATCTCTACCTGCTCGTGCTCGTCGGCGTCATCTTCGGCACGTTGTTCTCCAGCCTGTCGTCACTGGCGTCCAGACTGATCAACCCGAACGACTTCGTGACGTTGCAGGACAGCCTCTTCGCGAGCTTCAACTCCGTCGACGAGACCCTGCTGTGGTTCTCGGCCGTGTTGCTCGTGGTGCTCTGCGCGCTGGGCGTACCGCTGTTCCGCAAGCTCGACGTCGTGGCGCTCGGCAGGGACGCGGCCGTTGGTCTGGGGATCGACCACCGGTCGGTGGTCAACCGCAGTCTGGTCGTCATCGCGATCCTCGTCTCGGTGTCCACGGCGCTCGTCGGCCCCGTCACCTTCCTCGGCGTACTCGTGGCCAACCTGGCCCGGCAGCTCACCCGCACGTTCCGGCACGCCGTCGTCGTGCCCGCCGCGTCGCTGCTCGCCGTCGCCACGCTGACGGTGGGGCAGCTCGTGCTGGAACAGGTGCTCGGCACGGACACCGCACTCAGCGTGGTCGTCAACTTCGGTGGCGGTCTGTACTTCATCGCCCTGCTCGTCCGGGAGTCCAAACGATGATCGAAATCAACGGGGTCACCAAGCGCTACGGCGAGACGACGGTCGTCGACGACGTCTCACTGTCCATCCCCGCCGGCGGGATCACGTCGGTGATCGGGTCCAACGGCGCGGGCAAGTCGACGCTGCTCTCCATGATGAGCCGTCTTCTGAAACCCGACGCCGGATCGATCACCGTGGACGGCATGGACGTCGCCACCACGCGTACCGAGGACCTCGCGAAGCGGCTCGCCGTGCTGCGACAGGACAACCACACCGCCGTGCGGCTCACCGTCCGCGAACTGGTCGCGTTCGGACGGTTCCCCCACTCCGGGGGGCGCCTGTCGAGCACCGACCACGACATCATCGACGACGCGGTGTCCTACTTCGAGCTCACGGCGTTCGCCGACCGCCCCCTCGACACCCTCTCGGGCGGGCAGCGGCAACGCGCACACGTCGCGATGGTGCTGTGCCAGAGCACCGACTACGTGCTCCTGGACGAACCCCTGAACAACCTCGACATGAGACACTCGGTGCAGATCATGCACCGGCTCCGCCGCATGGCCGACGACTACGGCAAGACCATCGTCATGGTGGTGCACGACATCAACTTCGCGGCGCGGTACTCCGACCGGATCGTCGCCATGCGGGACGGCGCGCTGGTGACCCACGGCGCCGTCGCCGACGTCATGGACCCCGAGGTCCTGCGTACGGTGTTCGACCTGGACATCGCCGTGCACGACATCGGCGGCCACCGCGTCGGGGACTTCTACGGCTGAGGTTCCTCAGCCACCCGGGACGATCGGGATGCTCGTCGGCGGCAGGTTGCCGGTCGGCCCCGGGTTCTGCCCCGTGGGAACGCCCTGCCCCGGTCCGATGGGGATGGACGGGATCGGAGAGTTTCCGCTGGACGGCACCGGGCCGGTGTTCCCGCCTCCGTCACCGCCCTCGTCGCTGTCGCCGGACACGAGCAGCACCGTGACCAGCACACCCACGCCGACGACGACCACAGCCGCCAGGGTCCACACCCACCACGGCGTCGAACGCTTCGACGGAGCCGGACCGTACTGCTGGGGCCCGTGCGGGTAACCGCCCGGTCCCGGAGGAACCGGCGAGCCGTGCGGAGGCGTGCCGTAGGGCGAGGCCATCGCCGGGTGCTGCGGTGGCCCCTGCACCGGGCCCGGCCCGTAGCCCTGCGGCTGGCCGGGGTTCGGCACAGGCGGCTGCTGACCCGGATAGCCCGCCATGGGCGGCTGCCCCTGGGGAGCCTGCTGTGGAACGGGTGCGAACCGCCCTGGGGCGGACTGCTGTCCCTGCGGCGATGCGGGGCCGCCTCCCTGCTGAGCACCGAACGGCTGCACCGGCGCCCCCTCTCCGACTCGACCGTGTCCCTGTCGTGGATCGCTCTTCGCCGCACCGCGTTCGAGCGCCTTCCTCGCGGCCGACACCAGCTCGACGCAGTTCGCGTACCGTTCCTCGGCCGTCTTGGCCATCCCCTTGCGCACCACCTCGTCGACGGCAGCGGGCAGCGAAGGCACGGCCTGGGACACCGACGGCACGTCGCCGCTCAGATGTCCCTTGATCACTGTCTGCACGTCCCCCTTGAACGGAGGCTGGCCCGTCAGACAGGCGAACAGCATGCACGCGAGCGCGTACTGGTCGGTGCGGCCGTCCAGCGGCTCGCCCCGGAGATGCTCGGGCGCCGCGTACGTCGGCGAGCCGAGGAAGTCGCCGCTGCGGGTGCGATGCCCCGTCGTGCCTCGCCGGGTCAGGCCGAAATCGGCGATGTAGACGTGTTCCCGCGCCGACTCCCGGCTGGTGACGAGGACGTTCGCCGGCTTCACGTCGAGGTGGACGAGGCCGCGCTCGTGCAGAGTGTCGAGGGCGTCGGCGACCTGGTCGAGCAACCCGAGAGCCCGCTCGGGCGGCATCGGACTGCCCGAGATGAGGCTCGCCAGGTCGGAGCCGTCGACGAGCCGCATCGCGATGTAGAGCATCCCGTCGAGCTCGCCGAAGTCGTACAGCGGCACGATGTTGGCGTGATCGATGGCCGACGTGTTGCGTGCCTCGTCGACGAATCTCTCGCGGAACTCGGCATCGGCACCGAGGTGCTCACCGATCACCTTCAGGGCCACCTTGCGCCCCAGACGCACATCGGTGGCCCTGTACATCACGCTCATGCCACCTCGGCCGAGCACACCGTCGATACGGTAGTTGCCCAGCCGCCGACCTGTCAGGTCGGCCGACTCCTCGCCTGCCACAGAGCGCAGCCTAACGTCTGCACATCGGCTCCGGTGCCCGCGTCCGCGTCGACGTGACCGCCCACTCCCGGAGCCGAATCGCGAGAGTTACGAGACCTTACGGACGTCCGCGGCCTGACTACGGCCGTCCCGCCCGGCCGTGATCTCGAACTCCACCCGGTCGCCCTCGTCGAGAGTTCGGAAACCCTCCGCCTGGATGGCGGAGTAGTGCACGAAGACATCGGGGCCTTCAGGAGACTCGATGAACCCGTAACCCTTTTCCGCGTTGAACCACTTGACCGTGCCGACAGCCACGGTGTCCTCCTCGTGCCAAACCAAACGCGGACAGCCGGTGCCTGCCGCGCTCCAAGCGACGATCACGCTACCTGAAGAACGCGCGGTGGCAATGGTCAATTCGCGGGAAATACGCGGCGTGAACAGCGGCCCCCGAACCCCCCGCCTCCGCCCTACGAACGGGGTCTGGTCTGCACCAACACCGTCCCCGGGCCCGCCACGTCGAGCGCCAGACCTTTGCCGGTTCTGATCGACTGCGGCTCCGCCGGGTCGATCGCCCGCAGCCTCACCTGCACGGTGTCCGGGAAGGCCAGGACGAACAGCGGGTTCACGGTCACCACCTCGCCCGCCTTCAACGTCAGGGCGTCCACGGGACCACGGCAGGCGAACACCAGCGGGCCGGTACCGCTGTAGTGCTTCAGGAACCCGGAATCACCGCCGAAGAGCGACTGGTGCGCGGGCCACGGGTGGTCGTGACGCACGGTGGCCGGCCTGGCCAGCACCGCGTCGGAGGCCACCGACCAGCCGAGCTGCCCACTCAGTTCCAGCGGGTACGTGTCACCGGGGTGCCGGGGGGCGAGGTCGATCCAGCCACCCTGAGCGGGCGCCGTGAAGATCGCGGGGGCACTCCCCTTGCCCTTCTTCGACCGTGTCACCCCGAAGCTGTGCGCGAGCACGGTGTCGGGGTGAGCCTCCACGGCCTCACCCCCGGAGAGGGCGACCCGGGCGATCCCGAACGCGGGAGTGTGCCGAGTGTTGACTTGCATCGCGCTTACCGGGAAGGCATCCGGGCGATCAGCCACGCCAGCAGCGCGTCCGGGTTGCGGGTCTGCGTCAGGATCTGCCCGGGACCCGCGAAGTCGAACACGAAACCCTCGCCGCTCTTCAGCGACTGGATGACGCCCTGCGACACCTTGCGCAGCTGCGACTGCACGGTGTCGGCGTAGGCGACCACGTGCCCGGAGTCGATGGTGACGTACTCGCCCGGCTGCAGGTTCACGACGTCGATGGCGCCGTAGCAGGACACGACGAGCTGCCCCTGACCCTGGGCGTGGGTGAGGAAGCCGCCCTCACCGCCGAAGAGGTTGCCGAAGCCGCCCCACTTGGTCTCCAGGTGGATGCCGTGCGAGTTGGCCAGCCACGACCCCCGGGTCACACACCAACCGACCCGACCGTCCATTTCGATGACCCGGATGTCACCCGGCAGACCACCTGCCACATCCACCCAGCCGCCGTTGGGTGGTGGAGCCGTGTAGGTCGACACGAACAGCGACTCGCCGCCGAGGAAGGCCCTGCCGAGGCCCTTCATGACCCCGCCCTGCGTGTTGGCCTGCATGTGCATCCCGTAGCTGGTGGCGACCATGGCACCCGACTCGACCTGTGCGGGTTCGTTGGGTGCGAGCAGCAGCCTCGCGACCGCGAAGGACGGCTGGTGGCGAATCTGTACCTGCACTGTGTCTCCCCTGTTCGTGCGACGTCCGGCGCGGAGAAGTTTTGCACGAGGCCGCAGGGCGACGAGGATGGTCTGGTGATCTCCGTCGAAGAACACAGCGCCAGGGTCCGCGAGGTGGTCGGAACTCGGCCGGTGGTCCGGCGCGCACTGGGTGACTGCGCGGGTCTGGTGCTCGCCGAGGACATCGCCGCGGGAGTGCCGCTGCCGCCGTTCGACAACTCCGCGATGGACGGCTACGCCGTCCGGTCGGCGGACGTGGCGGGCGCGCGGGAGGACTCGCCGGTGGAGTTGCCGGTGGCCGCCGACATCCCGGCCGGGCGCACGGACGTTCCCGCGCTCGCACCGGGCACGGCACACCGGATCATGACGGGGGCGCCGATGCCGCAGGGCGCCGACAGCGTCGTCATGGTGGAACGTACCGACGGCGGTGAACGACGCGTGGCGATCTCCGCCGCCGCCCCGGAAGGCACCCACGTGCGTCGCGCGGGTGAGGACGTCAGCGCGGGAAGCGTCGTGCTGCGCGCGGGCACGGTGCTCGGGCCCGCGCAGCTCGGTCTCGCCTCCGCCGTCGGCGTCGACCGGCTTCCCGTCCTCGAACCACCACGGGTCCTCGTGGTGTCCACGGGCACCGAACTCGTGCATCCGCCCGCACCGCTGCTGCACGGTCAGATCTACGAGTCCAACAGTGTGATGCTCGAAGCGGGCCTGAAAGCGCTCGGCTGCCACGTCGAGACCGTGCGCAGCGTCGCCGACGACGTCGCCGAGTTCCGCGCCACCGTGGAGCCGAAGCTGGCGGAGGCCGACCTGGTGGTGACGTCGGGCGGGGTGAGCGCGGGAGCGTACGAGGTGGTCAAGGACGCGCTCACCGACTCCGGCATCACGTTCGGCAAGGTGGCCATGCAGCCGGGCGGCCCGCAGGGCTGCGGACGGTGGCACGGCGTGCCGGTGGTGACGCTGCCCGGCAACCCGGTGAGCGTGCTCGTGTCGTTCGAGGTGTTCGTGCGCCCGGCACTGCTGGCCGCGCTCGGTCACGTCGCCACGGAGCGCACGCGAGTGCGGGCGCGGCTGACCGAGACGTTGAACTCACCCAAGGGCAAGCGGCAGTTCCGGCGTGGCTACTACACGCCGGGCGAGGGCCAGGTGACCGGGATCGTGGGCCCGAGGGGCGGACCGGGGTCACACCTGCTGGCGTCGTTCGCCCAGGCGAACTGCCTCATCGTCCTCGACGAGGAGACCACCGAAGCCCCGAAGGACTCCACGGTGGACGTCCTCCTCCTCTGAAGGCGTGTCCGCAGCTGATGCACGCGTGTCCGCAGCCTGCGGCGCGGACACGCCTACCGGAACTGCGAACACACGTACAGACACTGCGGACACGAGACGCTGCGTCTCGGTACGTAAGTTGTACACGCGTGCTTGCTTTCCGTGATCGGACGCTGTTCTAGGCTCGCGCGACATGGGTTTCTTCTCGTGGATCATCTTCGGCGCACTGGCGGGCTGGGCGGCGGGCCTGATCGTCGGAGCGGGCCGGCGCCGCCACCAGGGCTGCGTCCTGAACGTGCTGGTGGGAGTGGTGGGAGCCACGCTCGGCGGGTTCGTCTACCGCCTCGCCACGGGAGAGCGGAAGACCTTCGAGTTCGACTTCCCCAGCTTCGGTGTCGCCGTACTCGGCGCCGTGCTCCTCCTGGGCCTGCTGCGGCTGCTCGAACGACGGCAATGAACGGCACACCGACCGGCACATCCCACGTCCAGGCGACGAACGACCCACCTGTCGCACCACGCCTTGTAACGTTTTGCGCACACTTCGTGACGGCACATCGAGGACGCCCTACCATCGACGGTCCGCGGCCGGGTGGCGTACGACGTCGGGGGGCGGACGGCACCCGGCCCGTCCATTACGGGAAAATCGACACCATGAGCGCCAACTCGCTCGGCCACGCCGTGCGTCTCGTCCGTGAAACCCTTCCCCCGATGCACCCCGCCGGCCGCCCGTTCGTCGCGGGCGGCGCCGCCGCCACTCTCCTGTTGAGGAAGCTGTCACCCCGGCTCGGCCTGCTGGCCGGTCTCGGCACGCTGGCGACGGCGGCCTTCTTCCGGGAACCCCGACGCGTCCCGCCGATGCGCGACGACCTCGTGCTCGCGGCCGCCGACGGCCTGGTGTCGTTGATCGAGGAGGCGACCCCTCCTGTCGAACTCGGCCTGCCCGACCGCCCCCTGACCCGTGTCAGCGTGTTCCTGTCCGTGTTCGATGTTCACGTCCAGCGCACACCTGTGCGCGGTACCGTCGAGAAAGTGGCCTATCGACCCGGCAAGTTCCTCTCCGCCGACCTCGACAAGGCCAGTGAGGACAACGAACGCAACTCCGTGTTGCTGCGGGTTCCCGACGGGCGGCAGCTCGTTGTGACCCAGATCGCGGGGCTTGTGGCACGGCGTATCGTCTGCGAGGTCGGTGAGGGCGATCACGTCGAGGCCGGTGCGACCTACGGGCTCATCCGGTTCGGCTCGCGGGTGGACACCTACCTGCCGCCCGGAAGCCGAGTGCTGGTCTCCAAGGGCCAGCGCACGATCGGCGGCGAGACCCCCCTCGCCGCGTTATGACGTTGTGAAGGACTGATAGATGTCCCGGACCACACCCGGCGTCCGGCTGCTGCCGAACGCGATCACGGTGCTGGCCTTGTGTGCGGGGTTGTCCGCCGTGCAGTTCGCCCTCGGTGGCCAGTACGGCCTCGCGATCGGCGCCATCGGCATAGCGGCGGTGCTCGACAGCCTGGACGGCCGGATCGCGCGTCTGCTCGACGCGACCTCGAAGATGGGAGCGGAGCTCGATTCGCTGTCGGACGCGATCTCGTTCGGTGTGGCTCCCGCCCTCGTGCTGTACGTGTGGCTGCCGGACCCGGGCAGGTTCGGCTGGGTGGCCGCGCTGATCTTCGCCGTGTGCATGGTGCTGCGGCTGGCGCGGTTCAACACGCTGTTGGACGACGCCGAGCAGCCGCCGTACGCGAGCGAGTTCTTCGTCGGTGTACCCGCGCCGGCCGGTGGGCTGCTCGCACTGCTGCCGGTGATGGCCACGCTGGAGTTCGGCGCGGGCTGGTGGTCGAGCGAGTCGGTGGTCTGGGTGTGGACCGTGGCGATCTCCGCCCTGTGCATCAGCCGGATCCCGACGTTGTCGTTGAAGCGGCTGCGGGTTCCGGCCAAGGCGGTGGCGCCGCTGCTCGTGGTGGTGGGGCTGGCCGCCGCGGCGACGATCCAGTACCCGTTGCTCGTCCTCTCCAGCGTTCTGCTGCTCTACCTGGTGCACCTGCCGTACGCGGTGCGCCGTTACCAGTGGCTCGCGAGGCATCCGGAGGCGTGGGACGTGCCGCCGAAGGAGCGCAGGGCCATCCGCCGGGGCCGTACGCAGCGCCGGGTCGGCCTGCGCAAGCCCCAGTTCCGCAAGGTCGCGGGCGCGGCGCGGCGCGCGGTGAAACGCCCGCGCGCTGCGACGGCGCACGTGCCGAGGGTGTATCCGCCCGAGCCGATCGCCGCCCCCCGTAGTCGCACCGACGACCGCGGGCCGCGCAGGCGCAACTGGCGGCGGATCGGCCTTCGGCAGGGCAGGGAGTGACACCCCGGTAACCGAAGCTCACCGGGCCGCGTGTCTAGAGTGGTTGCCGTGACGTCACCACGGCTTTCGCTGACCGTCCGCCACACCACGTCCGCCCTCGACTCCCGCCGGGGTGTCGTGCGGCTGCATCCCGAGGTGCTCGACGCCCTCGGGTTGCGGGCGTGGGACGCGGTGAGACTCACCGGGGCGCGGGTCAGCGCGGCGCTGGCCGCGTGCGCGCCGGGCGGCTCGGCTCCGGGCGTGGTGCTGGTCGACGACGTCACGATGGCGAACCTCGGTGTCCAGGAGGGCTCCGAGGTCGTCGTCGAGCCGTGCGAGGTGAGCGCGGCCCGCAGCGTCACGGTGGCCGGTTCCAGGCTGGCCCGGATGTCGTTGACACCTCACACACTGCGGCTGGCGCTGCTGGGCAAGGTCTTCACCGTGGGCGACGCCGTGTCGCTGCTGCCCCAGGACCTCGCGCCACCACCGGGGTCGGACGTGGCGAGCGCGCGGGGGGCGCTGTCACGGGCCATCGGCGCCACGTGGACCACCGAACTGCTCACCATCACGGCCACCGACCCCCCGGGCCCCGTCGCCGTGGGCCAGGCGACCGTCGTCTCGTGGCGGGGCGACGGTGCGGAGCTCGCGGGGCAGCGGTCGGATCCGGCCCCGCGGACCACCGCTCCGAGCGACCGGGAGCCCGGCCGGGAACCCATCGACGCCGAGGTGGTGGAGGAGGCCGACGCCCCTCCGCCTCTTGCGGACCTCGCGGGCGCCGAGTCCGCGGCTCGCACGCTCGCCGAGTGGCTCGACCTCGCGTTCCACCGCCCCGACCTGCTCAGCAAGCTCGGCACCTCGCCCCGCCTGGGCGTGTTGCTGTCGGGCCCCGAGGGCGTCGGGAAGGCCACGCTGGTGCGTTCCGTGGCGCGTGCCGAGAACGTCGACGTGGTGATGGTGGAAGCGCCCACCCTCGCGGTACTGGAACCCGACGCGGCGGTGGCACGGTTGACGGAGGCCCTTTCGGCGGCCTCGCGAAAGCAGCCGAGCATCCTCGTGCTCACCGACGTCGACACGCTGCTGCCGGTGTCGCAGCCGCCTCCCGTCGCCACCGTGGTGCTCGACCGGCTGCGCACCGCCCTCGCTCGTGCCGAGTTCGCGGTGGTGGCGACCACGGCGCATCCCGAGTCGGTCGACCCTCGCCTGCGTGCGGTGGACCTGCTGGACCGGGAGCTGCGGCTGGGGATGCCGGACGCGCGCACACGGACGGAGCTCCTCCGCGTGCTGTTGCGGGACACTCCGCTGGAAGCCGGGGTCGACCTGGGTGCGGTGGCTGAGCGCACGCCAGGGTTCGTGGCCGCCGACCTGGTGGCGCTGCGACGGGACGCCGCCCTGCGCGCGGCCCTGCGGCACACCGGCGACGAGGGCGAGCCACGAGTGCGGCAGCAGGACCTGTTGGACGCGGTCGAGTCGGTGCGCCCGATCTCCATGTCCACCACCGACACGCTGGCCACCGGCGGCATCACGCTCGACGACGTCGGGGACATGGCGCAGGTCAAGCAGTCGCTGACCGAGACGGTGCTGTGGCCGCTGCGGTACCCGGACTCGTTCGCGCGGCTCGGCGTCGCTCCACCACGCGGCGTGCTGATCTACGGTCCTCCCGGCAACGGCAAGACGTTCCTGGTGCGGGCGCTGGCGGGCACCGGTGCGTTGAACGTGTTCTCGGTGAAGGGCGCCGAACTGCTGGACAAGTGGGTGGGCGAGTCGGAACGCGCCGTACGCGAACTGTTCCGCAGGGCCGCCGAAGCCGCCCCCTCACTGATCTTTCTGGACGAAGTGGACGCGCTGGCTCCCCGGCGGGGTCAGTCGAGCGACTCCGGCGCCTCCGACCGCGTCGTCGCCGCTCTGCTGACCGAACTCGACGGTGTGGAGCCGATGCGGGACGTCGTGGTGGTGGGTGCCACCAACCGCCCCGAACTGGTCGATCCGGCGCTGCTGCGACCGGGCAGGCTCGAACGGCTCATCTACGTGCCGCCGCCGGACACCGAGGCACGAGCCGCGATCCTGCGGGCGGGGGCACGCAACACCCCGCTGGCCTCGGACGTCGACCTCGACGAGCTCGCCACCCAGCTCGACGGGTACTCGGCAGCCGACTGTGCCGCGCTGATCAGGGAGGCCGCGTTGAGCGCCATGCGCGAGTCGCTGGAGGCCACCGAGGTGACGGCGCGGCACCTCGCGAAGGCCCGCGAGGTCGTGCGGCCGTCGCTCGACCCGGTGCAGCTCGCCGAGCTCGAAGCCTACGCCCGCTCGCGCTGACGGAGGCGGTTCACTTGCTGGTGTCGGGCCCCGCGTAGTCCTGCGTGACGATCATGATGATGCCGGGGCTGGCGTCGGCGATGCCGTCGAAGCGGGGCTCGACGCGCATGCCGAAGGTCTTGGCGAGCGAACGCGCGATGGCCTCTTCGTCGGTGCCCGGCCGGTAGTAGACGGTGCTCGCGGGGATGACGCCGTCGGAGTAGTTGCCGGTCTCGACGACGTCCCAGCCGAGCGCCCGCAGGTCGTCGCTCGCGTCCGCGGCCAGCCCCTTGACGGTGCTGTTGTTGTAGACGCGCACCGGCACGGAGACGTCGGAGATCGGCTTGTCCTCGGCTCCACCATCGCCACCATCGCCGGAGTCGCCGGGTTTGTCCGAGTCACCTGAGTTACCGGAGTCACCGGAGTCCGGGGCGCCGCCCTTGTCACCCGCGTCGCCGTCACTCTCCCCCGGCGACGACTCCGGGCCGTCCTTCGGGGCCTCGCGCTCCTTCTCACGCGGTGTGGACTCGGCGGGCGAAGTGGCAGCGGTGTGGTCGGGTTCGTCGCCACCCGAGACGAGCGTGACGCCCCCGACGGCGGCCGCGACGACGGCGACCGCGAGCAGCCCCAATCCTGCGGCCCGCATGGGCCTCGACACCCCGTCGAAGATGCTCATGGCAGTTCAATCCCCAACCGCCGTGCCGCACGGGTGCGCTGCCGGGTGGCGCGCACCTTCCGGAGCCGCTTCACCAGCATCGGGTCCGCGCGCACGGCTTCCTGCTTGTCGATGAGCTTGTTCAGGACCTGGTAGTAGCGCGTGGGTGACACGCCGAACTGGTCGCGGATCGCCTGTTCCTTGGCGCCCGCGTACTTCCACCACTGCCGCTCGAAAGCGAGGATGTCCAGCTCCCGCTGGGTCAGCCCGACCTCAGGTTCGGCGGACCCGCCATCCGGGGCCGTCGACTCCGCGGCGTCCATCTGGCTCCTCGTCGGCTCGGGTGAATCACCTGCTGCTTCCAGCTTGCCATTAGATCACGAAGAACCCGACCGCGCGGGTAGCACGCCCGGCGCGTCCGAATGGCGGACGCCGCTAGGATGGCGAGGCGTGACCATCCACGCCATTCGCATCGCAGGCGATCCCGTCCTGCACCAGCCCACCCGCGAGGTCTCCACGTACGACGACGAGCTGGCCACGCTCGTCGACGACATGTTCGAGACGATGTACGCGGCCGAGGGCGTGGGACTCGCCGCCAACCAGATCGGCGTGGACCTGCGGGTCTTCGTGTACGACTGCCCCGACGACGAGGGCGTTCGGCACAAGGGTGTCGTGGTCAACCCGACACTGTCCACCTCCGAGATCCCGGAGACTATGCCCGACCCCGACGACGACTGGGAAGGGTGTCTGTCGGTGCCCGGCGAGTCGTACCCCACCGGCCGCGCCTCGTGGGCGAAGGTGACGGGCTTCGACGTCCAGGGCAACGCCATCGAGGTGGAGGGCACGGGTTACTTCGCGCGCTGCCTGCAGCACGAGACCGACCACCTGAACGGTTACCTCTACCTCGACCGGCTGGTGGGCAGGCACGCCCGCGCCGCGAAGAAGATGCTCAAGGCCAACAAGTGGGGCGTGCCCGGCAACAGCTGGCTCCCCGGCGCTGAGGACTGAGAAGGACATCGGCCCCGCTCCCGACGGAGCAGGGTTCGCAGAACGGGCTCTTAAGCCGAAGGCGAACGTGGGACAACCGCGGCGGGGTCCGGCGCACAATGGCGATGACGGGTCATGACGACAACCTCCGGCTCGGGAGGCGAGCGTGTCCGACATCGACGGCGTCCACAGCGCCCATGACAGCCGGGACGACCGGGACAGCAGAGACGGCACCGACGCGCTGGACGCCTACTCGCGGGTGGTGAGTTCGGTCGCACGCTCGGTGACGCCCCACGTCGCGAGTGTGCGGTTGGCCCGCGGCGGCGGTTCGGCGGTGGTGTACGCCGACGACGGCTACCTGCTCACCAACGCGCACGTCGTGGGCCGGGCCCGGCACGGCACGGCGACGTTCACCGACGGCACCGAGACGGAGTTCGACGTGGTGGGCGCCGATCGGCTGTCCGACCTGGCCGTGCTGCGGGTGCGCGGGCAGGAGGCTCCGGCCGCGGCGCGGTTCGGTGACGCCGACGAACTCATGGTGGGACAGCTCGTCGTGGCCGTCGGCAGCCCGCTCGGCTTCTCTGGCTCGGTCACGGCGGGCGTGGTGAGCGCGCTCGGACGGGCGATCCCCGTACAGCAGGGCCAGGCCGCGCGGGTGATCGAGGATGTCATCCAGACCGATGCCGCGCTCAACCCCGGCAACTCCGGTGGCGCGCTCGCCGACGCCTCCGGGCGGGTCGTCGGGGTCAACACGGCGGTCGCGGGCGTCGGGCTCGGCCTCGCCGTGCCGGTGAACTCCACCACACGCAGGATCATCGAAACGCTGCTCGTCGAGGGGCGCGTGCGCCGGGCCTACCTCGGGGTCGTCGGAGTGCCCGCCCCGCTGCCCGACGACGTGGCGGCGCGCACCGGTCAGTCCTCGGGGCTTCGTGTCGTCGAGGTGATCGGAGGCGGGCCCGCCCACCGCGCGGGGCTCCGGCCCGGTGATCTCGTGCTCACGGTCGCCCGTGAACCGGTGTCGGACGCGCAGGGGATCCAACGGCAGCTGTTCGCCGAGGTGATCGGCACCCGGCTGCCGGTGACCGTGCTCCGCAACGGCGCGATGGTCGACGTCTTCGCCACCCCCACCGAACTGGTGGGTTGAGTTGCGTCCGCCCTCGTGGCATGGTCGTGAGGACAACTGCGAGAAGTCGCGGGAGCTCGCGCCTTGGCGGGCTGAGAGGGCGGCTGGTGTCCGTTCGGAAGGACCCGGTGCCGCCGACCGCATGAACCTGACCGGGTAATGCCGGCGTAGGGAGTGAGTTTTCTTGGCTGCAGTGCGGCGTGCCGAAGTCAGCCCCAGCATCACCACCGGCCCCATCACCGGATCGCACAAGGTCTACCACGCGACGGCGTCGGGCCTTCACGTTCCGGCTCGGCGGATCGAGCTCTCGAACGGCGAGCACTTCGACGTCTACGACACCTCGGGCCCCTACACGGACCCGGATGCCACTGTGGACGTCCACAAGGGACTACCTCGACTCCGGGAGTCCTGGCTGGAGGGGCGGGAACACAACACCCAGCTCGGCTGGGCGAAGGCCGGGGTCGTCACACCCGAGATGGAGTTCGTGGCGGCCCGCGAGCGGGTCGACCCCGAGTTCGTGCGGGCGGAGGTGGCGCGCGGGCGCGCCGTGATCCCGGCCAACCGCAGGCATCCCGAGTCCGAGCCGATGATCATCGGGAAGAACTTCCTGGTGAAGGTCAACGCCAACCTGGGCAACTCCGCCGTGTGGTCGTCGGTGGAGGAGGAGGTCGACAAGATGGTGTGGGCGACCCGGTGGGGCGCCGACACGATCATGGACCTGTCGACGGGCAAGCGCATTCACGAGACGCGGGAGTGGATCATCCGCAACTCCCCCGTTCCCGTCGGTACCGTGCCCATCTACCAGGCGCTGGAGAAGGTCGGCGGCGAGCCGGAGAAGCTGTCGTGGGAGGTCTACCGCGACACCGTGATCGAGCAGTGCGAGCAGGGTGTCGACTACATGACCGTCCACGCGGGAGTGTTGCTGCGGTACGTGCCGCTGACGGCCGACCGCGTGACGGGCATCGTCTCGCGCGGAGGCTCCATCATGGCGGCGTGGTGCCTCGCCCACCACACCGAATCGTTCCTCTACACGCACTTCGAGGAGCTGTGCGACATCCTGCGCAGCTACGACGTGACGTTCTCGCTGGGCGACGGCCTGCGTCCCGGTTCGATCGCCGACGCGAACGACCGGGCCCAGTTCGCCGAGTTGGAGACCCTCGGCGAACTCACCCACATCGCCCGTGAGCACGACGTGCAGGTGATGATCGAGGGCCCTGGGCACGTGCCCATGCACAAGATCAAGGAGAACGTGGAGCTGGAGGAGAAGCTCTGCGGTGAGGCGCCGTTCTACACCCTCGGCCCGCTGGCCACCGACATCGCGCCCGCCTACGACCACATCACGTCGGCCATCGGGGCCGCCCAGATCGCCTGGCACGGCACCGCGATGCTCTGCTACGTCACGCCGAAGGAACACCTGGGACTGCCGAACCGCGACGACGTGAAGACCGGCGTCATCTCGTACAAGATCGCCGCGCACGCGGCCGATCTCGCCAAGGGGCATCCGTACGCGCAGCAGTGGGACGACGCGCTGTCGAAGGCCCGCTTCGAGTTCCGCTGGAACGACCAGTTCAACCTGTCGCTCGACCCGGACACCGCACGCGCGTTCCACGACGAGACACTTCCGGCCGAACCGGCCAAGACCGCGCACTTCTGCTCCATGTGCGGGCCGAAGTTCTGTTCCATGCGCATCACGCAGGACGTGCGCGCCTACGCCGAGGAGCACGGGCTCACGAGCTCGGAGGCCATCGAGGCGGGACTGCGGGAGAAGTCGCGGGAGTTCGTCGACCGAGGTGCGGCCGTGTACCTGCCGGTGGTGGACCGATGACGGAAACCCCCAAGACCGCGCTCACCGTCGCGGGTTCGGACTCGGGCGGCGGCGCGGGCATCCAGGCGGACCTGCGGACGTTCTTCGCGTGTGGTGTGCACGGGATGACGGCCCTCACGGCGGTCACCGTGCAGAACTCGGTGGGGGTGCACGGGTTCACCGAGATCCCGCCCGACGTGGTGGCCGCGCAGATCGAGGCCGTCGCGGGTGACATGGGCGTGGACGCGGCGAAGACCGGCATGCTCGCCACCGCGGAGATCATCTCGACCGTTTCCTCCACTATGGACGAAGTGGGGATCGGGCGGGAACAGCAGGTCCCGTTGGTCGTTGACCCCGTCGCGGCGTCCATGCACGGTGACCCCCTGCTGCGCGACGAAGCGCTGGAGGCCATCCGCACGGAGCTGCTGCCCAGGGCCACGCTGGTGACTCCCAACCTCGACGAGGTGCGACTGCTGACGGGAATCGACGTCACCGACACGGCGGGCGCACGGGAGGCCGCCGAGGCTCTGCTGGCGTTCGGCCCGCAGTGGGTACTCGTCAAGGGCGGACACCTGAGCGGCAGCCCCCGCTGTGTGGACCTGTTGTCCGACGGAACGCACGTGATGGAGTTCGAGGGACCGCGCTACGACACCCCGCACACCCACGGCGGTGGTGACACGCTGGCCTCGGCCGTCACCGCACATCTCGCCAAGGGGCTCGGCGTGCCCGACGCGGTGTCGGTGGGAAAGAAGTTCATCGAGCGGTGTGTGTCCGAGTCGTACCCGCTCGGCGCGGGAGTCGGCCCGGTGTCGCCGTTCTGGCGGCTCGGGCCGGACCTCCCTTCGCCGGTCCGGCCCGAGCTCTGAGCCGCGTCGACTCGTCCGTGGCGTGGGGTGTTCCCACGCCACGGACGAGGTCGGTCCGCACCGCCCGTGCCGGGGATGGCCGCCCTGACCGAGTGCAGTCCGGTGAGTCGGTGACACTGGAAGGATGAGCGACAAGCGACCCCCATCCGCGCTGACCATCGCCGGTTCCGACTCCGGAGGAGCCGCCGGACTCGAAGCCGACCTACGCACGTTCCTCACCTGCGGAGTACACGGTCTCGTCGCGGTCACGGCGGTCACGGTGCAGAACACGCTCGGTGTGCACGACCGCTCGGACATCCCGGCCCGGATCGTCGCGGGCCAGATCGAGGCCGTCGCCGCCGACATGGGTGTCGACGCGGCCAAGACCGGGATGCTCGCCTCGGCCGAGATCATCGAGGCGGTCGCGGGAGCGTGCGAGCGCGCGGGTATCGGGGGTGCCGAGGGAATCCCGTTCGTCGTCGACCCCGTCGCGGCGTCCATGCACGGCCACCCGCTGTTCGACGACGCCGGGCTCTCCGCGTTGCGTGAGCTGCTCCTCCCGATGGCCACGGTGGTGACCCCGAACCTCGACGAGGTGCGCCTGCTCACCGGCATCGAGGTCACCCGCAGGGAGCAGATGGCCGACGCCGCCGTGGCACTGCGAGACCTCGGGCCCCGGTTCGTGCTCGTGAAGTCCGGTCACCTCACCGACGACCCCGAATGCGTGGACCTGCTGTTCGACGGCACGGTGTTCACCGAACTGCCGGGGCCACGTCACGACACGCCGCACACCCACGGTGCGGGCGACGCGATGGCCTCGGCGCTGACCTCGGGTCTGGCGCGGGGAATGACCGTGCAGGAGGCCGCCAGGTTCGGCAAGTGGTACGTGTCGAACGCCGTCCGCCACTCGTACCCGATGGGCGCGAAGGTCGGTCCGGTGTCCGCGTTCTGGCGGATCGCCGAGGAAGGCGAGGTCTGAAGTCGGCGTCAGTCCCGGGAGCGTTCGTCGTCGCCCAGCAGCGCCTCCAGCGCGGGGACGCACGCGGCGAGAGCCTCCCGGTGTTCGGGGGAGAGCCGGTCGATGCGCTTGCTCAACTCGTGGATGCGGGTCGAGCGCACGTCGGACAGCAGCCGCTCGCCTTCGGTCGTGAGCGCCACCAGCCACGCCCTGCGGTCGGCCGGGTCGGGCTCGCGGTGCACGTAGCCGCTGTCGACGAGCGCCGACACGATGCGCGACATCGTGGCCGCCGCGACGCCCTCCCTCGACGCGAGATCGCCCAATCGCATCCGACCGCACCTGCTGAGCGTGGACATCGCGGAGATCGCCCCGTGCCCGGGTCCCGGCGCACTGGCCTGCCGCAACGACCGGGACAGTCGTCCGATGATGAGGAAAAGTCTGCCGGGTACGTCTGGCGACGACTCGGGCGGCTCGGTCACGTCGGGCTCCTTCGATTCGCGCCTGGCCGGAATTGCCGACCACCTTACGGCGGAAAGCCCGGCGTCCCGAACGGCCCTTCAGCGAGGGGGGCTGGACGCCTGCGCCCAGAACCTCCGCGGGATCCGGCCCGCCTGCCGGGCGAGTCTGCCCGCGAGGACGGCCGACCGCATGGCGTGTGCCATCCGTTCGGGGTCCTGTGCCCTCGTCACCGCCGTCGACAGCAGCACGCCGTCGCAGCCGAGTTCCATCGCCAGCGCCGCGTCGGACGCCGTGCCGATACCCGCGTCGAGGATGATCGGCACCCCGGCCCTGGAAACGATCAACTCGATGTTGTGCGGGTTGCGGATGCCGAGTCCCGTGCCGATGGGCGAACCCAGCGGCATCACGGCGGCGCACCCGGCCTCCTCCAGCCGCAGCGCCAGCACGGGGTCGTCGTTGGTGTAGGCCAGCACGGTGAACCCGTCGGCGACCAGGCGTTCGGCGGCCTCCAGGGTCTCCACCGGATCCGGCAGCAACGTCCGGTCGTCGGCGTGTACCTCCAGCTTCACCAGGTCGGTGCCGAGCGCCTCGCGCGCGAGCTGCGCGGTGAGCACGGCTTCGGCCGCGTTGCGGCAACCCGCGGTGTTGGGCAGTAACTCGATGCCCAGCCGCCGCAGCAGGTCCAGCACCCCGGAACCGCCCTCGGTGTCGGCCCGCCGCATGGCCACGGTGGTCAGTTCCGTTCCCGACGCGACGAGCGCGCGTTCCAGCACGCTCAGGTTGCTCGCGCCGCCCGTTCCGATGATCAGGCGTGAGGTGAGCTTGTGGTCGTTGATGACAAGCTGGTCACCGCCGTCCTCGCCGGCGACCGCGGCCCTCACGTCAGAGCCGGTGGATGTGCTCATGTCAGCCTCCCTGCACCGCGGTGAGAATCTCCACCCTCGCTCCGTCACCGACCACGGTCTCCGGCCAGTCCCCGCGCCGGACCACCTCCCCGTTCACGGCGACGGCGACTCCCCTGGCGTCTCCGAACACCGTGGCCAGCACCTCGGCGACCGTGCTGCCGTCCGGGAGCTGCCGGCTCTCACCGTTGACGAACACCCGCATCGACGCGCTCCTCACTCGTGTTCCTGTCCGGTCGTGCCTTCTCCGTGCCCTCGGGCGCCGGGCCGCCCGACAGCCAGGCCAGTACGGCGTCGGCCGTGACGGGAGCCAACAACAGGCCGTTGCGGTGATGCCCCGTCGCCGCGTACACGCCGTCGCGGAGCGGCCCCAGATACGGCACGTTGTCGTCACTGCCCGCGCGAAGCCCGGCCGTGGTCTCGCTCAGCTCGTACTCGGTGACGCTCGGGAATACCCGCTCGGCCGCCTCGATCAACTCCCGGACACCACGCGCCCGCACACCGGTGTCGAAACCGGCCTCGTACTGCGTCGCCCCGACCACGAGCGAGGAGTCGTCCCTCGGCACCAGATACACCGGGCGGCCCTCCACAACGGCGCGGACCGTGTGCCGGGGAGGCGGCAACGTCCCCCGGCGCGCGCGCAGCCGCAGGATCTCGCCCTTCAACGGGCGCACGGCCGTCGCGAGCTCGGGATGGAGGCGACCGCTGTACGCGCCCGCGGAGAGCACCACGGCGTCGAACCGGCGCACACCGGACGCCGTGGCGACGGTGTCACCGGTCAGCTTCACGGCGGCCTCCGCGACGAACTCCGCCCCCCGCTCCCGCGCCGCCGACAGCAGCGAGCGCAGTAGCCGGCGGTTGTCGACGAACACGTCCCCCGGCACGAGCAGACCCGACCGCACCGAACCCAGGCCGGGCTCGATCCGCCGCAACTCCCTGCCGGTGACGAGCGTGGCCTGCCTGCCGATCCCGGTGAGGTACCGGGCGAGGATGTCGAGCTGGGCGGCGTCGGCGTGGTCGAAGGCTGCCACGACCGTGCCGTGCGACGACAGCCCGCAGTCGAACCCCTGCGCCCGCAACTCGCCCGCGAAGGCCGGCCAGCGGCGCAGCGACTCCTCCCCCAGTTCCAAAGCGGCCTCCTCGCCCGGCCACGCCTCCGCGACGGGCGCGAGCATCCCGCCCGCCACCCACGAGGCACCGCCACGGGCGGGCCGGGGATCGAACACGGTGACGCGATGGCCGGCGGAGGCCGCCTTCCAGGCCACGGCGAGGCCGATGACACCGGCCCCGACGACCGCGAGGTCTGTACTCACGAACGATCACGCTCCCTGCGCCGGCATGACCCGGATCAGGTTCCACGGTCGGAGCTCTCGCTCCCTCTCAGCCCTTCTTCCGGGCTCCCGTGCGGACGCCTGCCAGCCTACCCCGCGCGGCCCACCCGGCCGTACTACGGTGACGGCATGCCAGGGCTCGACGGTGATCGGATCAGGAAGCGTCTCGACGAGGCACGGCTCTACCTGTGCACGGACGCGCGCACACAGCGTGGCGATCTCGCCGAGTTCGTCGACGCGGCACTCGCGGGTGGCGTGGACATCGTGCAGTTGCGGGACAAGACCGGCGGCGCACCGCTCGAAGCGGCCCAGGAGATCGCGGCGCTGGAGGTCCTCGCCGAGGCCTGCGCCCGCCACGGGGCGCTGCTCGCGGTCAACGACCGCGCCGACGTGGCGCTCGCCGTCGACGCCGACGTGCTGCATCTCGGACAGGACGACCTGCCGGTGCGGGTCGCCCGCCGGATCGTCGGTGAGGAACCCGTGATCGGCCGTTCCACCCACTCGCCGGATCAGGCTCGCGCGGCGGCAACCGAAGCCGGTGTCGACTACTTCTGCGTGGGGCCCTGCTGGCCCACGCCCACCAAACCCGGCAGGCCCGCGCCCGGCCTCGACCTCGTGCGCTCCGTGGCCTCCGAGGTCGAGACCGCGCGACCGTGGTTCGCCA
Source organism: Saccharomonospora cyanea NA-134 (assembly GCF_000244975.1). NCBI lineage: Bacteria > Bacillati > Actinomycetota > Actinomycetes > Pseudonocardiales > Pseudonocardiaceae > Saccharomonospora > Saccharomonospora cyanea. The sequence continues at coordinate 4,770,805 of NZ_CM001440.1, forward strand.
TCGGTGGCATCGACCTGCCGCGCCTGGACGACGTACTGGCGGCGGGCGCCCGCCGGGCCGTCGTGGTGCGGGCCATTACCGAGGCCGACGACCCGGCGGCGGCGGCGCGGGCCCTGCGGGAGGGCCTCACGCGCGCGGACTGACCCCCCGGTCACTCCCGCGAGTACGACGGCGCCTGCTCCTCGGCGGGCTCTTCCGAGTGGGTCGGCCGCGCGGGCTCGCTGGGCTGCTCGCTCACCGACGTGCTCTCGCTGGGCCGCGTCGGCTCGGGCGTCTCGGTCCACTCCTCCGGTTCGCCGGTCGGCGCGGTCTCGCTCTCGGGCTCCTCACCGTCCTGGCCTGCCCCGGGCTCGGCGTCCGGCTCCGAGGTCGGCGTGGAGGAAGTGGCCTCGTCGCGCTGCTGCCGCTCGTCGTCCACGTCACCGTCCCGTGGTGACCGGTTTTCGCCGCCGGGACCGGAGTCACCGCGAACGATGCTGCTGAACGTGGTGGCGCCGTCCCCTGACAACGCCTTGCCCGTGACACCCTCGTAGCCGGTCACGACGAGCATGCCGATGACGAACGCCAGCGCGCTCGTGGCCGCCAGCACCGGACCCCTGCGTCGCCACCACTGCCGGCGCGCGCGGCTGTTCTCGGCCGCACCGGACGAGGCCAGCACCCGCGTCCGTTCCATGGCCGCCGCGTACTCGTCCAGCTGCTCCCGCGTGGGAGCCGGGAGGTACACGGTCCGGTCCGGGTCCGGTTGCCCGCCGTGCCGGTCCCTCCTGCCACGGCGCCCCGACACCGCCCGGGCCGCCCGGGCCGCCTTCCTGGTCCGTTCCAGCGACCTCGTGAACAGCTCGCTGCCGACCGTCGTCACCACGCTGAGCAGTCCGGCACCGATCACCGTGCCGTACACGCCCAGTGTCGAGCACAGGAACGCCGCCACCACCGCTGACAGCGCGGCGGCGACGACCTGCGCGGGCGACAGCCCGGACTTCTCCGACTTCTGCGACTCCCGCGTCTCGTCTCCGACCCTCGCCCTGTCGTCGCTCATGCCTCTCGTTCCGCTCGCACTCCCCGACATCCCTCCAACGAGATAATCGTTCGAGCGGCTCCCGGTGTTGCCGGACGTGAGAACAATTACGTCTCGTCCGGGCGCCGAGAGGCGGGGGCGCGCGGGCGGAGTCCGTCTACTGTGGCCCAGAGCGACGGAGTGGTCACGGACGGGTCAGCGTCGTGATGAACTTGTAGCGGTCGCCCCGGTAGATCGAGCGCACGTACTCGACCGGCTTGCCGTCGGAGGCGAACGTCTGCCGCGACAACAGCAACACCGGCATACCGACGTCGGCGCCGAGCAGGTCCGCCTCCTGCGGCCCGGCGAGCGACGTCTCGATGGTCTCCTCCGCCCGGTCCAGCTGCACGCCGTAGCGGTCGCGCAACGCCTCGTACAGCGAGCCGCCCGACGCGACGTGCTTACGCAACCCACGGAACCGTGACGACGGCAGGTGCGTGGTCTCCAGGGCCATGGGCTCGTCGTCGGCGAGCCGGAGCCTGCGCAACCGCAACACCTTGGCGCCGGTGCGGATGCCGAGCAACCTCGGCAACTCGCCCTCGGCCGGGATCTCGTCGATCTCCAACACCCGCGACGACGGTTCCCTGCCCTGCGCGCGGATGTCCTCGGTGTAGGAGGACAACTCCAACCGCTGGGCCAGTTTGGGTTCCGCGGCGAACGTGCCCTTGCCCTGCACCCGGTGCAGCCGGCCCTCCGCCGTCAGATCGGCGAGCGCCTGCCGGACCGTGGTCCTGGAGACGGTGAACTCCGTCGCCAGGGCCCGCTCCGTCGGAATGGCCGATCCGGCGGGCAGGGACTCCAACAAGTCGAGCAGGTGTTGTTTGAGCGCCCAGTACTTCGGCTCCCGGTGCGCTCGCGTGCCGGAAAGCGTCTCCACCATTGCCGACTCCCTCACTAAGACACCTACCCCCTCACCCCAGAACGTACCCTTCGGATAGTACGTTGAACGTGGTCATTATTGGTCTAGACCGGTGAGGCGTGCGACCGCTGTGACCGGCTCGGGTGAAAGCAGGTGACGACCGTGAACGACACCGGACCAGGCAGGCACATGGCCGCCGAGGTGGCCCAGCAGCCGGACGTGCTCGCCGGGTTGGTCCAGGCACGTTCCGACATCGCCGAGGTCGCCGCCCGGGTCGCGCAGCGGCGGCCCCGGTTCGTTCTGCTGGCGGCCAGGGGATCGAGCGACCACGCCGCCCTCTACGCGAAGTACCTCGTCGAGGTGCTGTTGGGCCTGCCCGCGGGGCTCGTGTCGCCGTCGACCACGACGCTGTACCACGCCGAGCAGGACCTCACCGACGTCCTGCTGGTCTCCATCAGCCAGAGCGGTGGCTCCTACGACCTGCTGGAGGTCACGCAGACCGCACGCTCGCGCGGCGCGCTGACCGTGGCCGTCACCAACACCCCGTCGTCGCCGCTCACCGAGGCCGCCGAGCTTTCGGTGGACGTCCGCGCGGGCACCGAACACGCGGTCGCCGCCACCAAGACCTACTCCGCGACGCTGCTGGCCCTGTACCTGCTGGTGGACGCGGTCCGTGGTGGCAGGGCGGAGCACGTCGCGGGCATCGGTGAACTGGCCGCGCGCACCCTCGCCGACACGGCGGACGACGTCGAACGGGCCGTCGAGCGGTACCGGTTCGCCGACCGCATCCTGACCACGGCCCGCGGCTACTCGTTCGCCACGGCGCTGGAGGGCTCGCTGAAACTCGCGGAGACGAGCTACCTCGCCACCCGCGCCTACAGCGGCGCCGACCTCCTGCACGGTCCCGTCGCGGCCGTCGACTCCGAGACCGCCGTGCTGGGCGTCACCAGCATCGGCCGTGGTGGCACCGCGATGTTCGACGTGCTCGACACGGTGTCGCAGCGCGGCGCGGACGTGCTGTGCGTGGGTTCGGCGGCGCGTTCGGTGCCGTCCGCGGCGCTGAACGTCACCGTTCCCGAGACGGCCGAGGAAGCCTCCCCGATCCTGGAGGTGCTGCCGATCCAGCGACTGGCGTTGGGGCTCGCGCTCGCGCGTGGTTTCGACCCCGACTCCCCGCGTGGACTGCGCAAGGTGACGAGGACGCGATGAGGCTCGCGGTCGGGGTGGACGCGGGTGGCACGTCCACGCGTGCCTGGGTCGTCGACGACGAAGGTCGGGTGCTCGGCACGGGCACGGCGGGTGGTGCGAACCCGAACTCCCACCCGCCGGAGTCCGCGGCGCGGGCGATGGCCGAGGCGATAGCCACCGCCATGAGTGACTCCGACCCGGCCGAGGTTCGCGCGTGGGTGATCGGCATGGCGGGCCGCAGCAAACTCACCGATCCACGTATCGCCGCCGTGTTCGAGCGTGAGTGGAACGACCTCGGCTTCGTCCACGCCGGGCGGCCCCGACTCGTCTCCGACGCGGTGGCCGCCTTCGTGTCGGCGACGCCCGAACCCGACGGCACCGTGCTCGTCGCGGGCACGGGCTCCGTCGCGGGCCGTATCCGCGGCCGCGACATGGTCGCCACCGTCGGCGGCTACGGCTGGCTCCTCGGCGACGAGGGCTCGGGTTTCTGGCTCGGCAGGCAGGCCGTGCGGACGACGCTCGACGTCCTGAACGGGAACCACCCGCCGTCACTGCTGGCCGACGCCGTGCTCGACCAGGCGGGTATCGACCCGCACGCCCCCGACGCCGCCTTCCGTCTCATCACCGCCGCCAACGCCGAGTCGCCGGTACACCTGGCTCGCTTCGCTCCGCTGGTGAGCGCCGCCCACGCCGAAGGCGACGCCGCGGCGATCTCCCTCGTGGAGCAGGCGGCGGCGTTGCTCACCGAGACGGCCCTCGCCGCACGCGACGAGGGCGAGACGACCCCGGTGGTGCTCGTCGGCAGTGTGCTCGGGCCCGCGAGCCCGGTGGGCGACGCTGTGCGCGCGGCCCTGCACGCCTCCGCGGACGTGCCCGTCCTCGGCAGCGACGACGGTGCGCTGGGAGCGGCCTGGCTCGCGGCGCTGGACGCGTTCGGCCCCGGCATGCCACGCCCGAAAACGGGTACGGTGGAAGAAGGCCCCCGGACCTCCCCCTCGCCGGGGGCCGTTTCCCCGCCCTCCAGGCCCTCCAAGTCCTCCTGGCCCGCGCGGGGTTAGATCGTGTTGCCCGTCGTGGCAGGCTGCGAGGGATGCCGTAGTCCCGGATGGTCGTCGGGCAGGCACCGGTACAGCACCCAGCCGCTCACCACGAGCGTCGCCAGCACCAGCGGCCACGACAGCACCACCCGCGCGACGCTCAACGCCACGACGGCGTCCGCGGTCCAGAGCGCGCCGAACACAACCACCCGAATCAGGTACTGGGCCACCCACACCCAGCTGGCCCGCGAGTAGGCGCGCACGAGTGCCGGATCCGAACGCCACCGGGTCCTCTGCCCCAGCACGAATCCGACGACCACACCGAGCAACGGCCAGCGCACGACGATGCTGACCGCCCACGCGAGCGCGCTCGCGACGTTGGAGAGCAGCTGCGGCAGGAAGAAGTCCACCGCTCGCCCCGTGTACAGGGCGATCAACGCGGCCACGACCACCGCGGCGAGGCTCACCAGCACGGCACCGGCCCGGCCACCGCGCACGATCCGGACCGCTCCGACCACGATGCTCACGGCGACGGCGGCAGCCGCCCCCCAGCCGATGGAGGAACCTCCGGCGAACCAGCCGATCCCGAACGCGACGGGCGGAAGGCTCGCGTCGAGAGCGCCTTTCCGACCGCCGAGGAGACTCGCCAGCGACTCGCGCCGATCGTTGCTCGCAGGACCCTCGCTCACCTCTCCAGCCTGCCCCAAAGACGCTCGCCGTCGTGGCTTCGCGACCACGAGAGGTTCACCACACCCCCCGAAAACCCCAGGAAAAGCGGGGAAAATTGTGGGGGTCCGGGGGTTGCGATCCAACCGACGGTAGCGTAAGTGCGGATCGCGGGTGCACCCTGTCGGGTCGTCTGCGGGATTTTCACAGGGGCTTTACTGGGAGGAGACGTCGGTGATCCAATTCGACAGTTACGTTGCGATCGGGGACAGCTTCACTGAGGGCCTCAACGACACGCTCCCCGACGGCTCGTTCCGCGGCTGGGCCGACAGGCTGGCCGAGATTCTCGCCGGCGACCGCGACGACTTCCGCTACGCGAACCTCGCCATCCGCGGCAAGATGCTCACCGAGATCATGGAAGAGCAGCTGCCCGTCGCGCTCGACATCAAGCCCGACCTCGTCACCGTGTGCGCGGGCGGCAACGACATCATCGTGCCCGGCGCCGACGTGGACGAGGTGGCGAACGAGTTCGAGAAGGGCATCGCGAAACTGCGCGAGGCGGGCATCGAGGTGCTGATCTTCACCGGGCCCGACACCAAACGCCTCTCGGTGATGAGCATCCTGCGCAGCAAGGTCGGCATCTACAACGCCCACCTGTGGGCCATCGCCGACCGGCACGGCGCGAAGGTCGTCGACCTCTGGGCCATGCACGTGCTGCACGACCTGCGCGCGTGGAGCGACGACCGGCTGCACTTCACGCCCGAGGGACACCGCCGTATCGCCCTGCGCGCCGCCGAGGTCCTGGGTGTGCCCACCGGGAGCGACTGGCGCGAGCCGTGGCCCGAGATCACCGAGCCCGTCAACTGGCTGACTCTTCGGCGTTCCGACCTGGAGTGGACGAAGACGCACCTGTTGCCGTGGATCCGCAGGCAGCTTCGTGGTGAGTCGATGGGTGACGGCGTCCTGCCGAAACGCCCGCACCTCGCCCCGCTGGTGACCGCGAAGACGCTCGCGGAGCAGGCTCTCACCGAACGGACCCGCTCCGCCTGAGCGGAGCTCCGCGGCCTTTCGGACGTCGCGTGGGCCGGGCAGGCGGGCCTACAGTCACGGTATGCCCGCCCCACGCGTCCTCGCCGCACTCGCCGCACTGGCGGTGCTGGTCAGCGGTGTGCTCGCTTCGGTGGCGACCCTCGTCGAGCGGGACGGCATCGAGGCCGACCTCACCACCCGGTCGCGGGAGGCGCTCGCCCGGTACCGCGTGCCCGCCGACGTGGTGGACTTCTCCGGCCGCGACGCCACCGTCTCGGCGCGTTCGCCGCGTTCGGCGTTGCTCGCGAAGGCCGTGGTCGAGAGCGTCGACGGGGTGCGCTCGGTGGACGTCGTCACCACCGGCTCGCACGACGGCCCGCCGGGTGCGCACCTCGGCGCCCTGGTCGACCCCGGCACCGACGACGCCGCCGCCAAGGCGCGTCTTCAGTGGTCGCTCGACAGGGTGCTCGCCGACACCCCGATCACCTTCCTGCCGGATTCCGCCCGCCTCACGTCCGACGGCGAGGCGGCGGTGGCGAAGGTCGCCGAATCACTGGTCGAGGCTCCCACGGATTGGCGGTTCGAGGTAGGCGGCCACGTGGCGCGGGTACCCGGGGCGGACCCGGAGAGCGCCGAGGAGCTGTCGTACGAGCGTGCCGAGGCGGTGACGGAGGAGCTGGTGAACCTCGGCATCTCACCCGAACAGGTGGAAGCTGTTGGTTACGGTGACACCCGTCCCCTGTCGGAACACGGCACGTCCCCGACCGACCGCAGAGTGGAGATCAGCGTGCGGTAGCGCCTCGGCACAGAGCGTGACCTGGCAGGAGGCGCACGATGCTGTGGTTGTTCGGCGAGATCTGGTTGTGGTTGCTGATCGCGTTCGTACTGGGACTCGCACTGGCGGCGTCCGCCTTCCTCACCATGCGACGCCACAGGCGCGCATCGGCCGACGACCGCCCGACCGAAGTGACACCGCGGGTCACGGAACCCTCCGAGACCGAACGCACACAGCGCATCCAGCGGATCGGCCCCCAGCCGGGTCCCGGTGAGCGGCCGTCGCCGTCCGGTGCGGCCGCCGGGCACGCCGGCACCGGACCCGAGGTCGACGAGAGCCCCGACGAGGGCAGGCGTCAGGGTGTGCTGCCCGTGTCGGCCTCGGAGTGGCACGTCCGCAACGAATGGCCGGACGAACGTGACGTCACGGTGGCCGAGGAGAACCGCCCGCGGCGCGAGCACTGACGGGGCGGGCTGATAGGTTGCCGGTTGATTCCCCGGTTCACGTTCGTAGTCGAAGGATCGTGCATGCCGCTACCGCACTGGACGTCGGAGAACGTTCTCCCGCCCGGGCGGCACCAGGCCGACCTCTCCGACCTCTACGAACGCCTCGTGTGGGACGCCCCGTACCGCAACGAGCGCGAGATCCTGTTCAGTGCGCTGAGCGGGTACCTCGGCGTGGTGTGCAGGCTGATCCCGTCGGGTCGCGCGTGGATCGGCGGCGGTCTCACCGTTCGCTCGGCAACCGTGCCGCACGACGTCGACGTGGTGCTCATCCCGGACGAGTGGGGTGCGCTCAAGCGACTCGGCGAACCGGCGCGGTCGACCTTCTACGGCATGTTCACCCTCAAAGGTGTGATCGCGGAGAATCCCGCGATGTACCTCGACCGGATACAGCCCGTCAGCGGGCTGGTGGACGGTTTCCTGTGCCACCCCGGTGACGAGGAGGCCTGGGAGGCGGTGTGGTCGCGCGGCCCCGTCCCCGGCTCGGTGAAGGGCTTCGCGGAGGTGGTGTGGTGAGCTTCCGGCAGATCGCCGAGAACATCCCCGGCGGCACGTGGCTGGACGACCTGGCGAGAGCGTCGGCGCTGGCCGCGCACGCGAAGTTCGAACGCGCGTCGCGTTCCCCGCTGCTGCGGGTCTCGGTCCTCGGCTCGACCCACCTCGACGCCTACACGTCCTCCGACATCAGCCGCGCGCTGCAGGACGCCACGGCCAAGATCGGCCACATCGTGCGTAACCCGCACACCGAGATCACGTCGGTGCAGCCGTCCGACCGGGAGAAGGCGCCGCTCATCCAGCGTGGGCAGGCGGGCAACGCGATGTTCTTCGGGTTCCCCGAGACCTCCGTGCCCGGCGCCCTGATTCCCGACGGCATCGAGACGCTGTCCGAGCGCGCGGTGAAGGAGCTCTGCGACTTCCTACCGGTGAACGGTTCCGACGACGGCGCGCTCGACGCGGTGCTGTTGCAGCGGGACACCGTCCGCAACGCCGTGAGTGACGTGGTCAACGCGGTGATGCGCACGTCCAGCATCGCCCTGTCGCTGACGCCGACGGCGGGCGAGGAGGTGGCGCGCAGCATGACCACCGAGCAGGCCCGCGTTCTGCAGAGCAGCCTGCGCGAATCGCGCGAGGACGTCGGATACGAGACGGTCACCGGCCGGCTCGACGGCGTGCGCACCCGCAGGCGGATCTTCTACCTCGAACGCGACACCGGCTCGACCATTCAGGGCGCGGTGGCGCCCGATCTGCTCGACGAGATCAAGGAGAACCTCGACCGCCCCGTGACGGCGCGCCTTCGGGTCGTGCGTACCACCACCATCGACGGACGGCGCGGGCGTCCGGTGTACGAGCTGCTGGAGATCCGCTCGGAGACGAGCCTGTTCGACTGAGCGTCGGAGCACGCCCGTCACGACCGTGAACCGTCGGCCGGCAGGATCTCGAACGCCTCGAATCGGGGTGTCAACGGCCGGACAGCCCTGAAATCCCGCTGATCGAGCGTGAAGATCTGGTTGGTGTTGTATCGATCGGCCAGCACGACGCCCACCGCGTCGGCGAGATCGAGCCGAAGGCCGTCGTACTTCCCTCTGACTTCGTGTGCTCTGACGACATCCGCGTGGCGGAGTTCGGCGAGCTTGTACTGCCCCACGGCCATTCGGTCGAGCAGCGCTTCCGAAGCCTGCATCGCTGCGGAGAATCCGAGGTCACGGCGCACCAGGTGATCGAGTTCCGTCATCACGAGCGGGGAGATCACCAGTGTCCGGCTGTCCATCACCGCTGCCGCCGCCGTGTGCTCCTGTTGTGCCGCGTCGAAAGCGGCGTGGAGCGCCGACGTATCCGCGACAACGATCACCTACGCGCCGCCCGCTCTTTGATCTGCTGGTAGAGGTCCTCGTCCAGTTCCTCGGGGGTCCTGGATCGGCCGCTGTTGAAGACGGGCAGCGGACGCACGTTCCTCGGCCGTTGAGACGACTCGAGCACCATGGCGATCCCCCTGCGAATCAACTCCGCCTTGCTGACCCCCGTGGCGGCTGCCTCCGCGTCCAGCCTGATCTCCAGTTCTTCAGGGAGATAGACCGTCGTCTTCACCATGCCATATATGGTACCACCCGTGTCGCCCTCCCGACGCGAACACGAATACGGCCCCGTGCCACCAGTCCCGAATCTGGCGGCGCGGGGCCGTACTCACGCAAATCCACACATCACCGACAAGACGGACTCACCCCGAGCAAGGAGTCACCCGTCCGTGGCGGCGATCACCTCACCGGCCGCGCCGCTGAGGTGCGCATACGGTAACAGACCGCGTCGGGGTGACTACAGCCGCCCTGACGCGGTCCGCTTCCGATTCGATCACCGGCCTCCGATCACCGAGTGAGCGGAGTGAAGTCCCGCGCGCCGATGAACGTCGGCCGCGGGCTCTTCGCCGCGAACGGCTCCACCAGCGTGTTCTCCACGCTGTTGAAGACCAGGAAGATGTTCGACCTCGGATACGGCGTGATGTTGTTGCCCGACCCGTGCATGATGTTGGAGTCGAAGAACAACGCCGAACCGGCGGGCCCGGTGAACTGGTCGATACCGTGTTCGGCGGCGAGCTTGGTGATGTCGTGCTCGCTCGGGACGCCGATCTCCTGCTCCTTCAGCGACGCCTTGTAGTGGTCGTCCGGCGTCTCACCGGCACACTGCACGAACGTGCGCTGAGACCCCGGCATCACCATCAGACCACCGTTGAACGGGTAGTTGTCGGTGAGCGCGATGGAGCAACTCACCGCGCGCGGCCTCGGCATGCCGTCCTCGGCGTGCCAGGTCTCGAAGTCCGAGTGCCAGTAGAAGCCGTTGCCCTTGAAGCCGGGCATGTAGTTCACCCGGCTCTGGTGAATGTAGACGTCGGATCCCAGTATCTGCTGCGCTCGGTCCAGAATCCGGGGGTCACGCGCCAGTTCACCGATCAGCTCACTGATCCTGTGCACCTCGAAGATCGACCGGACGTTGCCCGACTTCTTCTCGGTGACGACGCGCTCGTCGGCCTTGAGTTCCTCGTCCGACGAGAGCCGCACGAGTTCCTGCCAGTACCCCTGCACCTCGGCAGGGGACAGCAGGCCCTCGATGATCGAGTACCCCTTCGCGTCGTGCGAAGCCAGGGCCGCCGCGTCCATCGGGCCGTCCTGCTCGCCACCCCAGACAGTGGGGTCCGTCCGCTCCAGCATCACCGCCTCACCGGCGACACGGGTGGGGTACAAATCGGTGGTCCGGCTCTCCGCGAGAGTCACGTAACTCGCCTCCTCCGAGTGCCACTGTGCTGTTTTTCCGGTCGGTTGTGTTTCGCGTTCCCCGTTCTTCCAGGTGATACCCGTTCGGGGTCGTGGGAACCGTCCTCACAGGAGGCGGCTCCCACGAGACCTGGGTGTGCCGCTTGTCAGTCCTCGACGACGAGCGGATAGACACCGTTCTCGTCGTGCACCTCGCGCCCCGTGATGGGCGGGTTGAAGACGCACACCGTGCGCATGTCCGTCTTGGGGCGCACCTGGTGCTTGTCGTGCTCGTCCAGCAGGTACAGCGAACCCGGCTTGAGCTGGTAGGTCTCGCCGGTCGCCTTGTCCGTCAGCTCGCCCTCACCCTCGACGATGAACACGGCCTCGATGTGGTTGGCGTACCAGAAGTCGTTGACGGTCCCCGCGTACAGCGTCGTCTCGTGCACGGAGAACCCGACCTTGTCCTTCGAGAGGACGATGCGCTTGCTGCGCCAGTTCGGCTGCTTGATGTCTGCTTCGGTGTCGGTGATCTCGTCGAGGGTGCGAACGATCAATTTTGCTCCTTCACGGGTCGGATGTGAATGTTGTCGAGGGCGCGTTCAGCGCCCGAGCACGGCGTCGACGGAATCCTTGATGATCGACAGACCCTGCTCGATCTCCTCCTCGGTCGTGGTGAGTGCGGGCAGCAACTTCACCACCTCCCCGTCGGGGCCGGAGGTCTCCATCAGCAGACCACGGTCGAAGGCCGCCGCGCAGACCTTGCCCGCGACCTCGCCGGTGGCGAATTCCAGACCGCGAGCGAGCCCGCGGCCCTTCGCGATCAGATTGGCATCCGGGTAACGGTTCACCAACTCGGCGAACACCTCGCCGACGCGCTCGCCCTTCGCCTTGGTGGCCTTCTCCAGCTCGTCGTCACGCCAGTACGTGCGCAGCGCCTCGGCCGCCGTGACGAACGCCGGGTTGATACCCCGGAACGTGCCGTTGTGCTCACCCGGAGACCACACGTCGAGGTCCGGGCGGATGAGCGTGATGGCCAGCGGAAGACCGTACCCGCCGATGGACTTGGACAGGCAGATCATGTCCGGCTTGATGCCGGCTTCCTCGAAGCTGAAGAACGGCCCCGTACGACCGCAGCCCATCTGCACGTCGTCGAGGATCAGCAGGATGCCGTGACGCTGGCACAGTTCCGAGAGGCCCTTCAGCCACTCCAGGCGCGCGGCGTTGATGCCGCCCTCCCCCTGAACGGTCTCCACGATGACCGCTGCGGGCTCGTTCAGTCCACTGCCGGAGTCCTCCAGCAACCGCTCGAAGTAGAGGAAGTCCGGGTAGGCGCCGTCGAAGTACTTGTCGTACGGCATCGGCGTCGCGTGCACGAGCGGGATGCCCGCGCCCCCGCGCTTCAACGAGTTGCCGGTCACCGACAGCGCACCGAGCGTCATGCCGTGGAACGCGTTGGTGAAGTTGATGACCGACTCCTTGCCGGTCACCTTGCGGGCCAGCTTCAGCGCGGCCTCGACGGCGTTCGCGCCGCCCGGACCGGGGAAGATGACCTTGTACTCCATCTCGCGCGGCTTCAGGACGACGTCGTTCAGCGTCTGGAGGAAGTCCCGCTTCGCGACGGTGAACATGTCGAGCGCGTGCGTCACGCCGTCCCGCGAAATGTAATCGATCAGCGCCTTTTTCAACACGGGATTGTTGTGCCCGTAGTTGAGCGCACCGGCGCCGGCGAAGAAGTCCAGGTATGCTTTGCCGTCTTCCGAGTAGAGCCAACTGCCCTGAGCCCGGTCGAACACCACGGGCCAGCCACGGCTGTAGCTGCGCACCTCGGACTCCAGGGTTTCGAAGATGCTCACTTGCTCAGTCTCCTGCTATTGAGGAACAAATCGAATGACGCGAGAACAGTCACATTCGCGGTTATCGATCACTATGGTTGCGGAGCGCGCGCGAGTGGGCCGATGCGGAAAAGATCCTCGGGCTCGTGGGCGTCGGGGAAGTCCCCCGCCTCGAACAGCCGCGAGCGCTCCAGCGTGGCGTTCCACCTCTTGGCGAACGAGGAGAACAGCCTGATCGACGCCTCGTTGTCGGGCGTGATCGTGGTGTCCAGGTAGCGCACTCCGGCGTCCACCAGGCGGCCGAACAGCTCGTCGAGCAGCGTTCCCGCCAGGCCTCGACCCCGCTGTGAGGCATCGACGGCGACCTGCCACACCAGCGCGGACTCGGGGTCCGCCGGACGCCGGTAACCGATGACGAAACCAACAATTTCCCCGTCGACGCGTGCGACGACCGACGTGTCGGCGAAATCGACGCACCACAGCAGGTAGGCGTACGACGAGTTCAGATCCAACTTCTGCGAATCACGAGCGATTCGCCACAAGGCCGCACCGTCCCGCTTGGTCGGCGTTTCGATCACAATGCGGCCCGCCGATTGATTATCGCCGTTGGCACGCTCCGTGTGCTTTCCGGACATATTCAAAGAACGTAACAGAGTGCTTTGCAGGTCTCAGCCCGACGAGGCCCGGCACAACGTGGCTACCTGCGGCGACGCAAAAACACGTGTGATAACACCGACAGAAAGGTTCCGATCACGCTGTCGGATGTGCTATAAGCACAGCGCGGGGCCGCCGTATTCAAACGGCCCCGAACAGGTACGGTAGTGGCGCCCGGCACAGAACGCGAGCGTCCGTAAGGGTTAGCGCACTGTCGGGCGAGTTCGTTACACCGGACAGGTGAGCGGCGGGCTCGACTCTTCGCTGCCCCTTCCCCGCCACGGTCCACCCGGCTTCGCGCCCCTCTCGCCCGGCGGTCAGCGGGGCACCGCCCCGCCTCGGCTCCGGAAGAGCGACGGGTCGCGCACCTCGTCCCGGCTGAGCAGTTGCAGCATCACCCCCACCAGCCACACGAAGGTGAAGGCGATGACGGTCGGGTTCTTCACGAACAACAGGACGCCGAGGTACCCGTCGTGCACGGACTCCGGCAACGCACCGCCCACGATCCTCTCGGCCACCACGTCGAAGATCCCGAACGCGACCGCCAGGAACCCGAGCTGGAACACCAGGCTCACCGGGTGCTCGCGGACGAAGCGTCGGGCGTCCGCCCAGGACGTCGACACACCGTCGAACGCCCACCGCACGATCAGCACGAGCAACAGCACCCGCACCGCCACGACCCCGGCCTCGGAAGCCGCCTCGATGCCGTCCGGTACGGCATCACCCCAGGTGACGACGAGGAGCCGTTGGATCGACGGAAGCAGTGACAGCCCGACCACCACCCCGAGGTGTCGCCGGTAGAACCGCCAGGCCCACACGGGAACCGCGGTAGCCAGCCCGAACTCGCTCGACAGTCGACCACGCAACCGTCTCACCTCCCCATATATTTTACTTTAGTGAAGTAAAACGTATGGGGAGATAAAGTGCAACCATGAGCGAGAGGCAGGGCGCCGACCTCGGCCGGGAGTTGAGCGCGGCCGTCGTGATGTTCCACGAGGCGGTGGGCGCTCGACTGGGCCTGAGCGCGAGCGACCAGCGCGCACTGGCCCTCATCGGCCGGCACGGACCGCTGACGGCCGGGCAACTGGCCGAGCACACGGGTCTCACCCCCGGAGCGATCACCGGCATGGTGGACCGGCTCGAACGCGCAGGGCTCGCCCGCAGGGAACCGGACCCGTCCGACCGCAGGCGCGTGCTCATCACCAGCACCGGAACCGGCGGCCAGCCCGAGGTCTTCCGGGAACTCGCGGCGGCGATGAGCGACCTCACCAGCCGCTACACCGAGTCCGAACAGCAGGTGATCGCCGACTACCTCACCCGGACGATCGGCGTGCTCCGCGAACAGACGAGGAAGCTCACCGAGCTCTGACGGGCGTCGATCCCCGGCCCCGGTGGCCGAACCGCCTGCGGTACTCGGTCGGACTCACCCCGACCTGCTTGCGCAGGAGTGAACGCAGGTTCGACGCCGTACCCAGCCCGCTGGCCGCCGCCACCTGATCGAGGGACAGCTCCCCCTTCTCCAGCAGCAGGCACGCCAACCGCACGCGCTCGCCCGTCAACCACGCCAGGGGCGTCGTACCCAGCTCGGTGGCGAACCTGCGGTGCAGGGTGGCGGGACTCACCGCCGCTCGGCGGGCGAGCTCACGAACGCTCAGTGGCTGGTCGAGCCGTTCCTGCGCCCACTCCAGCACCGGGGCCAGACTCGCCTCGGCGCGGCGCGCCACCGGACGCTCGACGAACTGCCGTTGTCCCCCGTCGCGGTGACCGGCGAACACGGCACGCCTGCTCACCGTGTTGGCCACCTCCGCCCCGTGATCCTTGCGGATGATGTGCAGGCCGAGATCCATCGCCGCCGAACTCCCGGCGGAGGTGAGCACGGAACCCTCGTCGACGTAGAGCACGTCGGGGTCCAGATCGACCCGGGGGAAGAGGGAACGGAAGACCTCCGCCCACCGCCAGTGGGTCGTCGCGCGGCGACCGTCGAGCACACCCGCGGCCGCCAGGGTGAACGCGCCGGTACAGAAACTCATGAGCCGCGCACCTCTCGCCGCGGCCGCGCGAACCGCCTCCAGCACCGGCGCGGACGGCGGCGTCTGCGGGTCCGGCCGGTTCGGGACCAGGACGGTGTCGGCCTCGTCCACGGCTTCCAGCGGCGCGACGTCCGAGAGCGTGAAGAAACCCGCGTGCATTCGCACGGTCGGCGTCGCGGAACACAACCGGAGCTCGTACCACGGCGCCTGCAGGCGGCCGTCGAGTTCGGGACGGCGCAACCCGAACAGCTCCGTCGCCACCCCGAGCTCGAACGGGTTGGACCCGTCGTCCACGATGGCGACCACGCGATGCACCGACTGCGATGATCCTTGCGGCATACGCGATTTGTAACACTTACGGGCGATGCTCGCAGGCGCCATGATCGGGCCATGCAGCATGCACCCACCGATCTGACCCGGGCACTGGAGACTTTCGACCGGCTCTGGAGCCCCCGCATCGTCACCACCGTGAACGACCACGACGTACGGGTGGCCAAGGTCGAAGGCGAACACCTGTGGCATGCCCACGACGACACCGACGAGTTCTTCTGTGTGCTCGACGGTGAGTTGCACATCGCACTGCGGGACGGCGACGGGGAACGGACCGTGGTCCTGACCAGGGGATCGGTGTTCGTGGTGCCGCGAGGGGTCGAGCACAAGCCGTCGTCGGAGCACGGCGCGTCGTTGATGCTGTTCGAACGCAGCGGCACGTCGAGTGTCGGCACGCGGCACGAGGCGGTTCCCGAACACGTGGACGCCACCACCGGCCGCGCACTCACGTGAACGGCGGTCCAGCAGCTGCCCGCACCGGCACGTCCGGCGCGGGCAGCTGTGCGTTCGGCTACTCGCCGCGGGTACCCGTGGCGAGGAACGCGGCCGCGGAGTCGTCCAACGCCTCCCACCACGGGGTGTGGTGCTCGGGTGCCTCGGTACCGGTGCAGGGAGAGGTGAAGCCCGAGAAGTCACGGTAACCGGTGATGGTCTGCTTCTTGTGGTCCAGCCAGGTGCGGAAATGCTCCCGAGTCAGGTCCAGGTCGAACTTCGGGTAGTCGACGTCGGCAAGCAGATCCTGGATGTGCTCGGCCTGGAAGTCGACGGCGTCGACCGAGGAAGCCACCGTCTCCTCCCGGGCACGCCAGCCCGCGATGTCGCGGCGCATCTCCTCGGCGGAGGGCAGGGTGACCCGCCCGAGCACGTAGTCCCGGGCGTACCAGGCTTCCGCGTCGAACAGCGTGAAGGTGTAGTACTGGTCCTGCATGCCCAGGTACATCAGCTTCGGGTTGTGGACCCAGAACACGCCCTTGTAGAGGTTGTCCGGGTACAGGATGTTCTTGGTACGCAGGCGCAGACCGTCCTCGAGGAACGGGAAGTGGTGGCGGTAACCGGTGCACAGCAGGATCGCGTCGACCTGCCGGGAACTGCCATCGGCGAAGTGCGCGGTGTCGCCCTCGACGCCGGTGAGGAGCGGAACCTCCGTGATCCCCTCGGGCCAGTCGAAGCCCATCGGCGCGGTGCGGTAGGTGATGGTGACCGACTCGGCGCCGTACTTCCTGGCCTGCAGCGCGAGGTCCTCGGCCGAGTAGCTGCTGCCCACGACCAGCAGGTGCTGCCCCGCGAACTCCCGCGAGTCCCGGAAGTCGTGCGAGTGCAGGATACGGCCGGGGAACTGCTCGAACCCGGGAAAGTCCGGCACGTTCGGGCTGGAGAAGTGCCCGCTGGCCACGATGACGTAATCGAATTCCTCGGTCCGGGTCTCCCCGGTGTTCAGCGCTTCCACGGTGACTGAGAAGGTGTTCCTCCCGGCGTCGTGGGAAACCCAGCGTACCGCGGTGTCGAACTGGATGCACTGTCGAATATCGCTTTGTTTCGCCCTGCCGATGATGTAGTCGTACAGAACCTCGCGCGGCGGATATGACGGGATGGGCTTACCGAAATGCTCGTCGAACGTGTAGTCCGCGAATTCGAGACATTCCTTGGGTCCGTTCGACCACAGGTGCCGGTACATGCTGCCGTGTACCGGGTCGCCGGCGGCGTCCACTCCGGTCCGCCAGGTGTAGTTCCACAGGCCGCCCCAGTCGCTCTGCTTCTCGAAGCACACCAGTTCCGGGATTTCGGCTCCGTTTCTGCCCGCTTCCGCGAAGGCACGCAACTGAGCCAGTCCACTCGGTCCCGCTCCGATCACCGCGACGCGCGATGCCATGCAATTCCTCCGTGTCGTCGATCCGGCCGGCTCCTTCGAGACTCCACCCCTGTCCGGTCGAGGAAACTCGAAAGAACCGGATCAGTGCTCGTAGACGGTAAGCAGAGGCGCGCGCGAATCGTCCAGGTCCAAGTGGCGCATATCGCTCTTTTCCTCGCCGATTCTTAACGGGAGCTGAGAAATGCGAGGGCGGTTCGCCACCGTTTCCCGGGGGATGTTATCGTATCCGGTTCGCCTACTCTGGATTCTTTGTTCTCTGATTCAGTAATCGGGCGAGCCACGAAAACCGAACGTCGAACTCCGCGGAGGAACCGGCGTTCGACGGCCCGAGCCGGGTGGGCCCCTGCTCGACGCCTTGGCGGCGAGTACCTTCCGCTCGGCCTCTGTGCACCTTCGACGAGTCGGCCGAGTGGGCCGCCCTGGGCGACGTGCCATCCCTGGAGGTCCGAGAACGCCTCCGGCGGCTTGCGTTCTCACCGATGACCGGCAGGCGCTTCCCGCCCTACGCCGTCCCGTCCGTCAGGACGACACTGTGGAAAGCAGCGGCGGTCAGCGCCGGAGCACGAGCCCTCGCACGAAAGCGGCCTGCCCCGCGTGCTGCAGGTCGTCGGCGATCACACTGACCAACCGCACACCCAGGGTGACCGGAGGGGTCCACGTCTCGTCCACCACCGTGTCGAGGTCCTCGGCGGTGATCCCGTCGAGGTAGGCCACCGTGTGAGCGTGAACGGCGTCGTAGTAGCCCGTCAGCAGCTTCGCGGAATGCACCCGCACCTCGGCGACGTCCTCGCTCGTGTGACCGAAGCCCGTGTCGTCCTGCGCCAACGACAGCCCGAACCGGTCGTGCCAGCCCTCGGCCGTCCACGTCTGCTCGCGCTCGGCCACTTCGGACACGTGGTCGTCCTGGACGCGAGTGAGATGCCACAGCAGCCACGCGATCGAGTTGGCCTGCGAGTCGACGCGGTGGTTCAGCTCAGCGGCTCCGAGGCCGCGCACGGCGTCGTGCACGACCTCCCTGACGCGCCCGAACCCGTCAATGAGTACGTCCACGCTGTCCATGTCGAGAATTCTCGTGCATCGAGCTGCCCCGCGCGAACGACGACAGCGTGTCCGCAGCCCCCGCACGAGTGTCCGCAGCCTGCGGCGCGGACACGCGTGCACCAAGTGCGGACACGATGTTCAGAACGGGAAGCTTTCTCTAGAGTCGGGTCATGGCGCCCTGCTCACGACCGGCTTTCGTCCTGCTGCCAGGCGCGGGTTCCACACCGTGGTACTGGCACCGCGTCGAGCGCAGACTGCGCGCCCTCGACTACGGCGTCGTCGCTGTCCACCTTCCGTGCGAGGACGACACGGCCGGTCTTGCCGAGTACGCCGACACGGTGGTCACCACCGTGGGCGAGGAACGCGACGTCGTGGTGGTCGCCCACTCGTTCGGGGCCTTCACCGCACCGCTCGTGTGCGGTCGGCTGCCGGTGCGGGCGCTCGTGCTGGTGGCGCCCATGATCCCGGTTGCCGGGGAGTCGGGATCGGAGTGGTGGGGCCGTACGGGACAGCCGGAGGCGCAGCGCGACTCCGCGCTCCGCGACGGGCGTGATCCCGACGCCGAGCCCGGCCTGAGGGAGCTGTTCCTGCACGACCTTCCCGACGACCTCGCGAACGCGGCACTGCGACACGGCGAGTGCGAGCAGTCCTCGACTCCGTTCGAACAACCCTGGCCCGCGCCCGCATGGCCCGACGTGCCGACGCGTGTGGTGGCGTTCCGGCACGACCGCCTGTTCCCGCCGACGTTCCAGCACCGGATCGCGGGCGAACGCCTGGCCGTCACACCCGACGAGGTGGACGGCGGCCACATGGCCATGCTCGGCAACCCGGTGGAGCTGACGCACCTCCTGGTGTCCTACAACCCCTGACGCCGGCGGCAGAGGGCGTCCACCGTCGCGGGTGACAGCATCTCGTCGGCGACGAGGCCGGAGAGTCCCACGAACGCGCCCCGGTCGCCGAGCTGGGAGGCGGCGATGTCGAGTTTGCGCAGCGCGCTGGCGTGCGCGTTGGCCTCCACCGTCGCGCGCAACGCCTCCACGAACGGCGGCAGCACCCCCACGGCACCGCCGAGGCGGACGTAGCGGGGGTTCACGATCGTCACCACGGTGGCGAGCACCGTCCCGACCAGGCGTCCCGCCGCCGACACCGCCTCGACCGCCTCGCGCCTGCCGTCGGAGACCCACCGCACGACGTCTTCGACCGAACGCGCGCCACTCGTCCGCAGCGACCGCACGAGAGCCTGCCCACTCGCCTCCGCCGCGACACAGCCGCGGCGACCGCACGAGCACCGCCGGTCGCTGCCCTCGATGCGCATGTGCCCGATCTCTCCCGCCGAGCCGGTCTCACCCCGGTGGGGCCGCCCCGCGATGACGACGCCCGCCCCGATGCCGGTACCCACCTTCACGCCGACGACCGTCGCCTCGGGACGGCCCATCGCGTAGTAGTCGGCCAGTGCGAGCGCGTTGGCGTCGTTCTCCAGCAGCACCGGCACGCCGAACGCGTCGGCGAACGGGTCACGCAGCCGCACCGAGCCCCACTCCCGCATGGTCGGCGGCGCGGTGGTGACGCCCGTCTCGTGGTCGATCTGCCCCGGCACCGACAGCCCGACCGCACAAAGACTTTCCGCCCGGCCCGAATCTGAGAGCAACGACCGTGCCTCGCCGACGAGTCTCGGCAGTGTCTCGTCAGGACTGTGCCGAGTGGACAATCGAAGGTCCTGTCGCGCGAAGACGGTTCCCCTCAGGTCGACCACGGCGAGCGTCGCGTGACTCTGCCCGATGTCGGCCACGAGAGCGGTGCGCCCGGTGTCGTTGACGGCCAGCAGTTCCGCCCTTCGGCCGCCGCTCGACTCCCGGTGCCCCGCCTGGCGCACGAGATCGGTTCGCCGTAGCGCGTCGAGGCGCTCCACCATCGTGACGCGCGACACCCCGACCCGCTCCTGCAGCTCCTGCCGGGTGAGCGGCCCCTCCGCGCGGAGCACGGCGAGCACGTGCCCGGGAGAGGCGGGGTTGGTGTCGAGCATGTTGACAAGAATGGCGTAGTCCACTTATGTTCACCAGCCAGACAAAAGTCGGACAGCGGTAGCCGGGGGTCTCGATGCGGAGAGTCGGTCTCACCCGCCGTTCACTCCTGCGCGCCGCCGGACTCGGCGCGGTGGCGCTGACGGCGGGATGCACCGGGTTCGCCACCACGGGCAACAGCGGCATGGTGTTCCTGTCGACGCAGTTCCGCCCCGTCGACGAGGCCGAGCGGTTCCGACGCCTGCTCGCGGGCGTCGCCCCCGGCGAGGTCAGTTACGTCACCATCGAGGAAGGCCCGTTCGCGAGCCAGATCCGCAGCCAGGTCGACACGGGCCGCACGCAGACGGGTCTGGTCGCCGGACTGCACGGCGACCTCGCGCCGCTGGCGGGCGACTACCTCACCGACGTCACCGGGCTGCTGCGGCGGCTGGGCGATCGGGGCTGGCCCCCCGAGTACCTCCAGCTCGCGCGCACGGGCACCGACCGCAGCTGGTACGTGCCCTGGGCGACGGCCAGCTACGTGCTCGCCGCGCACGTCGACGCGCTCGAACACCTCCCGCCGGGGGTGGACGCCACGTCGCTCACCTACGAGGCGTTTTTGGACTGGGCCATCGCGGCGCGCAGGGCCAACGGCAACCGTCCCATGCTCGGGCTGCCCGCGGGCCCGGAGGGACTGCTGCACCGGTTCACGCAGGGCTACCTGCTGCCGTCCTTCACGGGTGGTCAGGTCACCACGTTCCGCTCGGCGGAGGCGGTCACGGCGTGGGAGTACCTGCGTGAACTGTGGGCCAACTGCAACAGCGCCAGCACCACGTACGACTTCATGCAGGAGCCGCTGGAGACCGGTGAGGTGCGCATGGCGTGGGACCACGTCGTGCGGCTCGTCGAAGCTCCGGAGCGCGATCCGGACAACTGGCGCATGCTTCCGAGCCCCCGAGGCCCGCACGGGCTCGGCTACATGGCCGTCGTCGCCGGCCTCGCGATCCCGAAGGGCAGCACCGACCTCGACCTCGCGGAGCGGACCATCGACGTGCTCTGCCGCCCGGACACCCAGGTGGAACTACTGCGTTCCAATGGCTTCTTCCCCGCGGTGGACGCCGCGGTTCCCGAAGAACTGCCGCCCGCGATCAAGCTGGAGGCCGACGCGGTACGACGTCAGCAGGAGGCCGAGGACAGCCTGTTGTCCCTGCCGCCGGTCGGTCTCGGCGCGCGGGAGGGCGAGGTGACGAAGGTCTTCCAGGACACCTTCCGTTCGATCGTGCTGGACGACGCGCCGATCCGGTCCACTCTGGACCAGCAGGCGGGCGTCCTCCAGGGGATTCTCGACGAGCTGCGGATACCGTGCTGGGCTCCCGACCCGCCCGCCGACCGGTGCGAGGTGGCGTGATGACCAGGTTGGGACGTTCGCCCTGGATTCTGCTGCTGCCGTCCGTGGTGCTGATGCTGGCGCTCTTCGGGTGGCCGCTGGCCCAGGCCGTGGTCACGGCGTTCAGCGGCGACGGCGGGTTCACGCTCGCCCACTGGCAGCGGCTGATCGAGGATCCGTACTTCCTCCGGGCACTGCGGAACACGCTGCTACTGATCGTGATCGTCGTGCCGGTCCAACTGCTGCTGTCGGTGGGCATGGCGTTGCTCATGCAGGCCCGCCCCCGGTTCGCCGGAGTGCACTTCTACCTGTGGTGCGTGCCGCTCGCGATCTCCGAGCTGGCGGCGGGCCTGGTATGGCTGTCGATCTTCGACAACCGCGGGTACCTCAACTCGCTGCTGGTCTCGTTGGGGCTGTCCGACCACGGCGTGCAGTGGCTGAGCTACGACAACCCGACGACGATGCTGTTCACCGTGGTGATCGCCGAGGTGTGGCGGGCGACCGCGTTGATGTTCGTCATCGTCGTCGCGGGAGTGCAGATGATCCCCCGTGACTACGACGAGGCGGCCCAGGTGTTCGGCGCGTCGTTCTGGCAGCGGCTGCGGCACGTCACGCTGCCGCTGCTCGCGCCGAGCCTGCAGGTGGCGTTGATCCTGCGCACCATCCTGGCGCTACAGGCGTTCGCGGTGGCGCAGGCCCTCACGGGCCGTGACTTCCCGCTGCTTGTGGGCGAGACGTACGAGTGGTACGTGAACCTGCAGAATCCGGCCGTCGCCAGCGCGGTGGCGCTCGTGGTGCTCGTGATCTCCCTCGGCACGGCGGTGCTCTACCTGCGGACGGTGCGGGGTTCGGAGGGTGCCCGATGACCACGCAGGTGACCGACGGCGAACAGGCGACCCGCGCCCTGCCTCCGGTCGACCGGGCTCCGCTGCGCAGGCGACGCCGACACGCGATCGCCGTACAGGCGGCCTGCACGGCGGTGACGCTGTTCATGGCCCTGCCGATCGTACTCATCGGGCTGGCGGCCGTGTCCTCACGCGACGCTCTGGCCGAGTTTCCGAAGTCGCTCCTACCGAGCGAGTTCTCCACCGAGACGCTGCAGGCGTTCGTGCAGGCCACGGGCACGGTTCCCGCGTTCGGCAACTCGCTGCTCGTCGGCCTCTACACGGTGTTCTGGTCGCTCGTCGTGGGAGCGCCCGCCGGGTACGCGCTCGCCCGCCACGTCTTCCGGGGCAAGGACGCCTACCGGGTGTTCATGCTGCTCGTACGGGCCCTGCCGATCGTGGTGCTGTCCGTGCCGCTGGCCACGATGTTCCTCCGGCTCGACGTCTACGACACGGTGTTCGCCACGACGCTGGTGCACACGACGCTCGCCCTGCCCACCACCGTGCTGATCACGGCGAGCATCTTCGTCTCGGTACCGAGGGACGTGGAGGAGGCCGCACAGGTCTTCGGCTGCAGCCGGTGGCAGGCCGCGCGCAGGGTGGTGGTTCCGCTCGCGCTCCCCGGTGTCGCGGCGTCGTCGATCTTCACGTTCGTCCTTTCCTGGAACGAGATCCTCGGCGCCACCGTGGTCACCCTGGGTCATCGCACGCTGCCCGCGCAGGTGCTGACCTCGCTCTCCGAGGCGTCCGTCGCCTACCGATTCGCCGGCGGGTTCGCGTTGATCGTGCCCGCGTTGCTGTTCATCTTCCTGATGCGCCGCTACCTGCTGAACATGTGGGGCACCACGCTCCGATGAGGGGGTTTCGCCATGGCCGAGGTCATCCTGAAAGACCTCGTCAAGACCTATCCCGGCAACGACTCCCGAGCCACCGACGAGGTGTCGCTCACCGTCGCGGACGGCGAGTTCATGGTGCTGCTCGGTCCGTCGGGCTGCGGTAAGACGACGTTGCTGCGCATGGTCGCGGGTCTGGAACTGCCGGACTCCGGACAGATCGTCATCGGCGACCGCGACGTCACCTACGCGGAGCCCCGGCGACGCAACCTGTCGATGGTGTTCCAGTCCTATGCCGTGTTCCCGAACAAGTCGGTGGCCGACAACATCGGTTTCGGGCTCCGGGTGCGGGGGGTGCCCGCCGACGAGGTCCGCCGCAAGGTCGCGTGGGCCGCGGACCTGCTGCAACTCACGCCCTACCTCGACCGCTATCCCGCGAAGCTCTCCGGCGGGCAGCGGCAGCGTGTCGCGGTGGCGAGGGCCATCGTCATGGACGCCGACGTGCTGCTGATGGACGAACCACTGTCCAATCTGGATGCCCTGCTGCGGTTGTCGTTCCGGGCGGAGCTGAAGAAGCTCGTCGGTGAACTCGGCACCACCACGCTGTACGTGACACACGACCAGGTGGAGGCACTGTCGCTGGGCGACCGCGTCGCGGTGATGCGCGAGGGTTCCGTCGTGCAGTGTGACGCGCCGACGGCGGTGTACGACGACCCGGCCGACACCTTCGTCGGTGGGTTCCTCGGCAGCCCGCCCATGAACTTCCTGACCGGCATGGTGGAACGGGACGCCGGTGGTGGACTCGCGGTCGACCTCGGTGGTCAGTCGTTGCCACTGCCGCCCTCGTTGGCCTCCTACGCGGGCAGAGCACTCACGCTCGGCATCCGCCCCGAGACGATCGCCGTCGACGGGCTCGGCACCGCCGACGGTGAGGCCGCCGTGCGCGGCATCCTCCAGGTGCTGGAGCCACTCGGTTCGGCGGTACTGCTGACCACCGAGGTCTGCGGGCAGACGGTGAAGGTGCAGGCCCCGGCCTCGTTCCGCGCCGAGGTCGGCACGGAGCTGAGGCTGCGCCTTCCCGCGAGCCAGTGCCGCTGGTACGACCCCGAGACCGGACTGCTGTTGGAGGCACGGTGACCACGACCGCTGAAACCGGTCCCACGGGACTGTCGGACACCACCCTGGCCGCCCGCGCGGCAGCCGTGCTGCGCGACAACGACACCGGCGCCCTCGTCACCGCCTCCCCCAAGCTGTACCCGCACATGTGGAGCTGGGACGCCGCGTTCATCGCCATCGGCCTGGCCTACCTCGACGTCGGCAGAGCCCTGACCGAACTCGACACGCTGCTGTCGGCGCAGTGGTCCGACGGAATGCTGCCCCACATCGTCTTCACCGACGCGGACGGCTACTTCCCCGGTCCGGACCGCTGGGGTACCGATGCCGCACCGCAGCGTCCGTCACGGGTGCGCACCTCGGGGATCTGTCAGCCGCCGGTGCACGCGATCGCGCTCCGCAGGATCGTCTCCATCGCCCGTCGGACGTCGAGGGCCGAAGCCGAACTCGCCGAGAGCTTCACCGCGCGTGCCTGGTCGGCGCTGTACCGGTGGCACGGCTGGATCGCGCGGCACCGGGTCGCGGAACCGTGCGGGCTGGTCACCATCGTGCACGGCTGGGAGTCCGGAATGGACAACTCACCGCGTTGGGACGCCCCCTACGCGCGGGTCCGTCCGGGGCCGGACCTTCCCCCGTACGTGCGCCTGGACACCCTGGGCGTGGACGACCCAGGGGAACGTCCCGGCGACGACGAGTACGACCGCTATCTCTGGCTCATCGAACAGCTGCGCCGTGTTCGCTACGAGCCCACGCGGGTGCTCGCGGCCTCGGACTTCCGTGTGGGGGACGTGTTCAGCACCGCGTTGTTCGCGATCGCGTGCGACGATCTCGCCGGACTCGCCGAGGAGCTCGCACTGCCGGTGTCCGCCGAGGTGGCCGAACTGCGCTCCTGGGCGCAGCGCTCCCGGCAGGCCGTGGCCGACGCCGCCGACCCGGTCACCGGACTGGCCTTCGACCGTGATCTGCGCTCCGGTGAGGTTCTCCGAACCACCACCGTGGCCGCCTTCGCGCCGCTGCTGTGCTCGGCGTTGCCGGAGTCGCTGGAGGCACGGTTGCTCGCCGACCTCGTCGGGCCGGGCTGGGCCGGACATCCGGGTCTCGTCGCCGCCGTGCCGCCCTCGGTGTCACCCGACGAAGCCGGATTCGACCCCCGCCGGTACTGGCGTGGCCCACAGTGGCCGGTGGTGGTGTGGTTGTTCAGCTTCGCGCTCCAGCGCAACGGCCACACCTCGCTCGCACGACGCTGGCGGGCCGAGGGGCTGCGGCTGGTGTCCGACGGGGCGTTCGGGGAGTACTACGAGCCCTTCACCGGTGAACCGCTGGGCAGCACACAGCAGTCGTGGACGGCTGCCGTGACACTGGACTGGCTCTGCGGTTGGTGACCGGAGGCGTCCGGGTCACTCGCCCGCCGGATCGCAGGCCCGCCACAGCCGCGTCCCGAAGGGGGAGAGCCTCACCGTGTGCCGCACGAACGTCGGTCTCCTCGCCGTCCGCGCAGCCTCGACGACGACCTCGTCGGCCACGAGCACCTCGTACTGCGTGTCGAACGCGCTGTCCTCCGGCCCGAGGTCGGCAAGACCGAGTTCGACGAGCCTGGTGACGTAGACGGGAACGTGGTCGGCCAACGTGACACCCGCTGACCTGCCCACGGTGGAGGCGTTGCGCAACACGATCCGGCCCGTGCCGCCGAGAAGCGTGCGCTCGGCGACGTCGAGGGCGGGAAACGGCGTGCCGTCGGCAAGGGCGGCGAGGAGCCGGGCCTCGTCGGGCACGAGCGAACGCAGGATCGTTTCATAGAGCCGGAAGGTGGCATCGTCGCGGCTGAGCTCGGCCGATTCGGCGAGCAGCCCGGCCATCCGCGTGCGCAACGGGTCCGGACCACCGGCGGTGGGCGGCTCGGGACGGGAACGCGGGTCCTGGCCGTCCTCGGCGCCGGGTAGCAGCCTCGCCAGCTCGTAACTCGTGCGAGTGGCGCGGGCGGCCATCCTGCCTATACCCCGTACCAGGTGTCGTGTCGCCACGCCCTGATGCTACTGCGGTATGTCACTCCTTCGAGTGGTCTCGATCGCCCGAGTCGAACCCCCAGCGTTCGAGTGCCGCGCGAATGAAGTCCGCACCGATCCGGTTCGCCGCCGCGACGTTGCCCTCCGGCCGCACGGGAACCTCACCGAGCGACTCCACCACGCGGTCCTGCTCGGCCGAAGGATGCTTCCAGTACTCCCCACAACCGGAGGGACACGGCAGTTCGACGGTGCGGAGGACACCGTGCTGCGGCTGCTCCCACGACAGGACCCCCGCCCCCTCGCACAGGGGGCAGTCGTCACTTCGGAACCTGGCCGAGTCCTCCACAGTTCCCACAGGGGTCCTTCCGGTTGGGGGCGAGCCCGGATCCGAGGCAGCGCGGGCAGTTCACCATGTCGAAGTTCATCGTGCATCGTCCCCTCACGTTCACGGAAGCGAACACGACCATATTCGCGTGATCGGAGCACGTGTGCGGCCGGAATCGCACAATCCCCCGTTCGCCTCGGCGGGTTGGCCCGTTCGTCAGGCCGCCAACCACTCCTTTGCAGCAGCGATCCCGTCCACGGTGATCTGGTGTCCCCCGCTGTGCCAGTGCTCGGTGACGTCACAGCCCCGTTCCCGCAACGCGGCCGCGAGCTCCTGAGCAGGTACGAGGGGGGCCATCGGGTCACGCCGCCCGTTCGCCATGAGCACCCGCGTGCCCGACAGGTCGTGGCGCGGTGGTTCCGGCACCGGCAGCATCGCCGCGAACAACACCGCTTCGGTGAGTACGTCGGGCCGCAGCAACACCGCGGCCGCCGCGATGTTCGCCCCGTTGGAGAAGCCCGCCACCACCAGCCGCCGGCCACCGAGCTCGTAGCGCTCACGCGCCTCGGTCACGAAATCGGCCAGCTGGCCCGCCCGTAACACGACGTCCTCGGTGTCGAAGACACCCTCCGCGTGCCTGCGAAACCACCGGGCCGCTCCGTGCTCGGACACCGGACCCGCGGGGGCGAGCATCGGCGAGGCCGGACACAGCTCCTTGCCCAGCGACAGGATGTCGGCGGGACTTCCGCCCGTTCCGTGCAGCAACAACAGCACGGGAGCCGAGGGACTGCCCTCGACGAACTCGTGGTCGAACGTCAACTCGCTCATGCGCTCACCGGATTGTTCTCACTGGGCAGGTCGAGCTTCGGCAGCGTGGCCTCGATCTGCTGCCGGTCGGGTTCCAGCCACGGCGGCAGCTTCAACGCCCTGCCCAGTTCGAGCAGCGGCTCGTCGACAGCGAAGCCCGGCTGGTCCGTGGCGATCTCCAGCAGGGTGCCGCCGGGCTCACGGAAGTAGATCGAGCGGAAGTACTGGCGGTCCATGATCGAGGTGACACCCACGCCACGCTCGATCAGTTCTTCCCGCCACGCGGACTGGGTGTCCTCGTCGGGGGCCCGCCAGGCCACGTGGTGCACGGTCCCCGCCGCCACCAGGCCTCGCGGGGCCTCCGGAGTCACGAGGACGTCCACGGTGGCTCCGGGACCGCCCTCACCCGCGACGAAGCGGAACCGGTTGCGCTCCTCGTTCGAGAAGCTCAGCCCGAGCCCCTCGGTGAGCATGCCCGCCGTCGCGTCCTCCCGGTTCACCGACAACGTGACCGAGTGCAGCCCCCGGATCGCGTGTTCGGCGGGGACCGCAGGGGTGTCCCACGGATCGCGAGGGTCGCCCTGCGGGTGAGCCACGAGCGCGAGCTGCAGACCGTCCGGGTCGCGAAACAACAGAGCGTCCTCGTCGTCCCGGTTGATCACCTGGCTCGTCGCCACGCCGGCGGCCTCCAGGTGCCGCTGCCACCAGCCGACGGAGTGTTCCGGCACCGAGAACGACACCGTGGTGGCCTGGCCGGTGCCGATACGCCCGCGCGGCGCGTCACGCCAGGGGAAGAACGTCAGGAGTGTGCCGGGCCTGCCGGACTCGTCACCGTAGTAGAGGT
Organism: Saccharomonospora cyanea NA-134; assembly: GCF_000244975.1. NCBI lineage: Bacteria > Bacillati > Actinomycetota > Actinomycetes > Pseudonocardiales > Pseudonocardiaceae > Saccharomonospora > Saccharomonospora cyanea. Next base: position 4,799,114 of record NZ_CM001440.1, read on the forward strand.
GGTAGGTGCCCGGGTCGTCGAAGTTCACGGTGGTCTTCACGAGCCGGAGCCCGAGCGTGCGCAGGTAGAAGTCGGCGTTGCGCTGGGGGTCGCCACCTATCGCGGTGACATGGTGCAGTCCGCTGGTCCGAAACGGCATGGCTCCTCCTCACCCGGCGGGTACCTCCTACGCTGTCCCCATAAACTCTTGCTGGAAAGATATTTCCTCCGAAAGCAGTTGCGTATACTCACCTTCATGCCCCCCTCACCCGACGACGACGAACTGGTGAACTGGTGGGGTCTCGTGAGCGAGGGCTACCTCGCCACCCAGAGCCGACTCATGAACGAGGTCGCCGAGCGGTTCGGCCTCGCTCCCGCCTCCTTCGACGTGCTGCTCCGGTTGGCGCGCTCCCCCGAACATCGCCTGCCGATGACACGGCTGGCCCGGGATGCGGCACTGTCCAGCGGGGGGTTCACCAAGGTCGCCGACCGGCTGTGCGCGACCGGCCTGATCCGCCGAGCGCCCAGCAGCGAAGACAGGCGGGTCACGTACGCCTGCCTGACCGAGCACGGCGCCGACGTGGCCCGGCAGGCCCGCACAGCTTGCGCCGAGGCGCTTCGCCGCCTGGTGCTCCACCCTCTGGGCCACGACGCGTCGAAGGCCCTCGCCGAGGCCATGCGCACGCTGCGGGACAACGCGAAAGAGTGAGCATCCGCGCGGACACAATTCGGCACTCGCGTCAATCACTCCTCGGAGTGAGCATCCTCGAAAAGGTGTCACCCTTATTCTCGGAATCCGTGAAAGACGCGCGATTTCTCGGAAAATCACACTGCCCGAACAGGCGAAGTGATGTGCAACACTGCCATTTTCCCGCTTACCGCTGGTGTCTGCCGGGTAGCAGGGAGTGAGGCATTTTCGCCTCGGCTACACGCCCTGTGTTTTCGAGAAAGGACAACCCATGCGCAGTGTTCGTCGCGGTCTGGTGGCGACCGCCCTTGCTTTCCCGCTCGCGCTCGGCTTCGCCGGGGTCGCCGGAGCCGCGGAGGGTGAGAGCAGCGTGGACTCGGCCTCCTTCGAGGCAAGCTTCGCCGCCGCCGGCCCGGAGGGCGCCTTCGCCGGCGAGGTCTCGGCCGAGGCTCTGCACGCCGAGTTCGAGAAGAACGGCAAGGACGACGACAAGAAGCACGACGACAACGGCGACAAGCGCGACGGCGACACCCGCCACGACTACGACAAGGGCAAGGACAAGGACAAGGACCGCGACAAGGACCGCGAGAAGGAGAACGGCGAGAGCGGTGAGCTCGACTTCGCCGAGTTCTCGGAAAGCGGTGCTTTCGCCGGCCCCGAGGGTGCCTTCGCGTTCGAGATCGAGTCGGCCGCGTTCCACGCCGAGAAGAACTGAACCCGGTCCGAGCCTCCTCTGACAGATGCCCCGGGAGCCCACTCCCGGGGCGTCTTCACGTGTGCGGCCGGCCAAGGACCTCACCCAACAGCGACGGCCGAACGCCGGGAGACCGGCAGCGCTCCCGTAACCGCGGAACAACTGCGCTGGAAAACACCCATCCGATGCCGTGAGGTACCCAGGAAAGCGGAGTCGGATCGACGGCCGCGTTTCCTGTGACTCGTTACCTCACAGCGGTGAAGTGAGCTGATCCAATGGCTCCGCGCCGCTTAGCGCCTTCGCGCCCGGGTAGCAAAGACGTCGAGGCATTCCGCCTCTGTTACACGCCTTGTATCCCGGAGAAAGGAACATCTCATGCGCAGTGTTCGTCGTGGATTGGTGGCGGCCGCCCTTGCTTTCCCGCTCGCGCTCGGCTTCGCCGGCGTGGCTGGGGCCGCGGAGAAGGGTGAAGGCAGCGTGGACTGGGCCTCCTACGAGGCGAGCTTCGCCGCCGCTGGTCCCGAGGGCGCCGCCGCTGGCGAGGTCGCGAGCGAGGCTCTGCACGCCGAGTTCGAGAAGAACGGCGACGACAAGGACCGCGACAAGGACAAGGACAAGGACAAGGAGAACGGCCACAACGGCGACAACGGCGACAACGGCGAGAAGGAAGTGAGCTACGCCGAGTTCGAGGCCAGCGGTGCCGCCGCCGGCTTCAAGGGCGCCATCGCCGGGGAGATCGAAGCGTCGGCTCTCCACGTCGAGAAGGGCTGACCTAGGTCTGCCGCCCTCCTGACAGGTGCCCCGGGAGTCCGCTCCCGGGGCACCTTCACGTGTGCGACTGGTTGAGCACGTCGTCGAAGAAACCGAGCAGCGCTGGCCAGACGCCGGGGATGAGCAGCACTCCGAGGACCGCGAAAACGGGGAAGAGGAACGCCGTTTCGACCTTGGTGCCGGTGCGGAACCGGAGCTGTTTCGGCGGGCGCAGTTCGTACCACGTCTCACCGGCGATCGGAATGGGGAACAGGAAAGGACACCCCGATTCGGTGAGCGCGTCGCCGAGACAGTGCGTGAAGCAGCCGAGCGCCACCGCGATGCCGAGCAGGCCGGCCACCGAGTCGAGTTGCGCCAGCGCGTCCGGGCTGTTCTCCACCACCCACCACACGATGGCCCCGCAGGCCACAGGCAGCAGCCAGTCGCCGAGGGCGTCCTCGGCGAGTAGCAGCCCGAACACCACGACGCCGACGACGACCCACGGTCCCCCCGCCACGGTTCCCCACGCCGCGGCACCTCCGAGCAGCAACGCGAACAGCAACGTGTGCGAAAGGTGCCGGTGACTGCCCTTCTTCCGTTCGTCCCTCGGCCCCTTCGTCACCTTGTAGAGCGCTGCCGAGGCGTTGCGCAGCAGCCACGACAGGCTCTTGGTCACCGGCCCCAGAAGTTTCGACGCCCGTGCACCCGGATGATCCAGGTCGGGCAACAGCGCGTAGCCCGCGGTCGTCGCGGCGAACACGAGCGCCTGCGAAAGCGTGGTGATACCCACCACGGGCGCTGCCGCCAGGCCGGCGCACCAGCCGGTCAACGCATGGGTGCGACCCATCATGGGAGTCGAGAACCTTCCAGCCGTCGTAGGGAACGTGGTCGAACATCGGTGCGAACAGTCTCCCCGATCGACCACGCGTAGTGATCAACACCCCCGCGACGGACGCGCTTCGTGCTCACCGACCCCTACGAAAGTCGGGAATTTCGCGCCGGACCGTCCTGATGTGAAACGTCTGTAAGTCCGCTGAGGATGATCGTTCCAAACTTCTGTGGAGGTCACCTAGTGGCAAGACAACCCTGGATGAGACGGATCGGCGTCGCCACAGCGGTGAGCGCCGTCGCGGTGCTGGGCCTGGGCGTGCCCCAGGCTTCAGGTCAGCAGCAGGAACCGCCGCCGCAGTCGGAGCCCGGTGAGGAGCTCGACCGCGAGGACCAGGTCCTGCTGGAGAAGGCAGAGAAGGCGGGCAAGTCCACCGTCACACTGCTGGTCGCGGCCGAGCGCGGGCGGACGAACGCCGCCAAGGGCGAGCTGTCCTCACTGGGCGGCAAGGTCACCGACACCGACGCGAAGCTCGACTACCTGAAGGTCACGGTTCCCATCGAACAGGCCGAACAGGCCCAGAAACTGCACTCGGTGAAGGCCGTCGACGTCGACGGGCTCATCGCCAGGGACGAGCCCGAGCCCCTGGGCGCGACCGACCCGATCCCGCAGCCCGCTCCGGACGCCGAGACTCCCAAGCAGAACCCGTACCTGCCGACGCAGGACACCAAGGCCGCCCAGTTCACGAAGCTGTTCCCGCGGTGGGACGGGCGCGGCACCACGATCGCGATCCTCGACAGCGGTGTCGACCTCGACCATCCCGCTCTGGCGAAGACCAGCACGGGCGAGCGCAAGATCGTCGACTGGTACACGGCCAACTCCCCCGACTCCGGTGACGGCACGTGGGTGGCGCTGTCGAGTCAGACCTATTCCGGCGCGTTCACCGCGGAAGGCCGGGAGTGGACCGCCCCCGAGGGTGAGCACACGTTCGGCGTGTTCTCCGAGACCGCGGGCGACCTCGGCTCCGGTGCCAGCGAGCTGGGTGGCGACGTCAACCGGGACAGCGACCGCGACGACAGCTGGGGTGTGCTGTTCGACACCGAGTCGAAGCAGGTGCGTGTCGACCTCGACGGTGACGGCGACTTCACCGACGAGAAGCCCATGCGCGACTACGCGGTCAACCACGACGTCGGTTTCTTCGGTAAGGACGACCCGGACACGGGCGTCGTCGACCGCATGGCGTTCGTCGTGCAGACCGACCAGCCCGGCTACGTCAACATCGGCCTCTCCGCGGGCGCACACGGCTCGCACGTCGCGGGCATCGCCGCCGGTAACGACCTGTTCGGCGGCAAGATGGACGGTGCGGCACCCGGCGCGAAGCTGATGTCGGTGAAGGCGTGCCTGTCCACCCCGTCGTGCACGTCGAGCGGGCTCGTGGACGGCGTCATCTACGCCGCCACCCACGGCGCCGACGTCGTCAACATCTCCATCGGCGGCCTGCCCGCCCTCAACGACGGCAACAACGCACGCGCCGAGCTGTACAACCGCATCATCGACACCTACGACGTCCAGCTGTTCATCTCGGCTGGCAACAGCGGTGCGGGCGCCAACTCCGTCGGCGACCCCTCGGTGGCCACCGACGCGCTGAGCGTCGGCTCCTACATCACCGACGACACCTGGCTCGCCAACTACGGCTCCGAATCCGCGAGCGAGGAGAGCCTCCACCCGTTCTCGTCGCGGGGTCCGCGTGAGGACGGCGGCTTCAAGCCGAACCTCATCGCGCCGGGCGCCGCCGTCGCCACCACGCCGAGGTGGCAGCCGGGCGGCCCGGTGCCGGGCACCTACGAGCTGCCCCCGGGGTACAGCATGCTGAACGGCACCTCGATGGCCGCTCCGCAGGCCACCGGCTCCGGCGCTCTGCTGGTGAGCGCGTACAAGTCGCTGTACGGCAAGCGTCCCGACCCCTCGGTGCTGCGTTCGGCGATGACCTCGACCGCCCGCTTCGTGGACGGCATCCCGGCCTACGCCCAGGGCGCGGGTCTGATCGACACGGTCAGGGCCCTCGACGTGCTCCGCAGCAGGGAACACGCCGACGTCACCACGTCGGTCGAGGTGAACACGGTGCTGTCGCACCAGCTTTCCACCCCTGACACCGGTGTCGGTATCCACGACCGGGAAGGGGTGAAGGTCGGCGAGAACTACACCCGCACCTACACCCTCACGCGGACCAGCGGCTCGAAGCACCTGGTGACCTACCGCGTCAGCTGGGTCGGCAACGACGGCACGTTCTCCTCGAAGAAGACCGTGAAGCTGCCCCTGAACAAGCCGGTGACCTTCGACGTGAAGGTCAAGCCGTCGAAGCCCGGTGCGCACTCGGCACTGCTGCGCCTCGACGACCGCCGCACCGTGGGCTACGACGTGCAGACCATGAACGTCGTGTTCGCGCCGCTCGAGTTCGCCGAGCGGGACGGCTTCACGACCGAGGCGTCCGGCACCGTCGGCCGTAACCAGGTGTCGAAGGTGTTCGTCGACGTGCCCGAGGGCACGGCGTCGCTGAAGGTCGACATGGCCGCGGGCGGCGGCGAGGGCAAGGGGCAGGTGCGGTTCGTCCGCTACGACCCGACCGGCATTCCCCTCGACTCCACCTCGTCACTGTCCTGCTACAACCCCGACGCGGGCGGCGGCTGCCCCGGTGGCACGGCCACCAGCCGCACCGTGGCCGACCCGATGCCCGGCGTGTGGGAGATCGTGGTCGAGTCGCGCCGCACCTCCGACGCGACCACCTCGCCGTGGTCGCTGTCGATGTCGGTGCAGGGTGCCTCCGTCGAACCGAACCCGGATGTGGTGCCGGAAGCCACGCTGGGTGAGGCCGTGGCTCGTGAGTACACGGTGACGAACACGCTGGGCGCCTTCACCGGCGCGCTGACCGGCACGCCTCTCGACAGCGCCCGCAAGGACCGCCCGAGCATCGGCGAGGGCGAGCAGCAGTCGTACGACGTCACGGTGCCCGAGGGCGCCACGTCGCTGACCGCCACCATCGGCTCGGTGTCCGACGGCGGCGCGGACCTCGACCTGTTCGTCTACGACTGCACGTCCGGCACCTGCCGGCTGGCCGACTACACCGCCGACGGCGACTCCGAGGAGTCGGTGACGGTGGCGAACCCGGCCGCGGGCACCTGGCGGGTCGAAATCGACGCCTACGCCGTTCCGGCGGGCACGACCGAGTACGACTACCTCGACAGCTACGCGGTCGACGGCCTCGGCAGCGTCAATGTCACCGACGAGGCCGCTGAGCGGGCCACCGGCAGCACGTGGACCGTGCCGGCCACGGTGACCGCCACGGGCGACCCCGGCGAAGGCCGGGTGCTGCGGGGCGTACTGACCGTGCGCACCACCGACGACCTGCGCGTCGGCAGCGCCGAGGTGATCGTCGAGTCGGTCAAGGGCTGACGCCCACACCACAGCGGACCAGCCGGGTGCGGCCACGCCGTGCCCGGCTGGTCTCGTTTCGCGGCCCGTGACACCGGCATTCCCCCGGCCTCCACCGGGTACCCCGCGCGCATGGCTCCTCGACTCGATCGGTACCGGGCGAAGCGGAGGCGGGGTCGCACCCCCGAGCCGCTGCCCGACGACGCGGAACCCGCTCGGGGCGAGGGCGAACGATTCGTCGTCCACGAGCACCACGCCCGCAGGCTGCACTGGGACGTGCGGCTGGAACGCGACGGTGTGCTCGTCTCCTTCGCCGTACCGAAGGGCCTGCCGGAGCAGCCCGGCACCGTGCGCCTCGCCGTCCATACCGAGGACCATCCACTCGAGTACGCCACGTTCTCCGGCGAGATCCCCAAGGGCGAGTACGGCGCGGGGCGCATGACCATCTGGGACCAGGGCAGCTACGAGACCGTCAAATGGAGCGACCGCGAGGTGTCGGTGGTGCTCCACGGCGAACGCGTGCGCGGACGGTACGTGTTCTTCCACTCCCGTGGCGACGGCGACGACAGGAACTGGAACGTCATCCGCTCCGACCCGCCGGACGATCCGGAATGGACTCCGTTGCCGCCGCTCATGAAGCCGATGCTCGCCGTCGCCGGCACCCTGCCCGCCCCGGAGGAGGACGCCGAGTACGGCTACGAGTTCAAGTGGGACGGCGTACGCGCGCTGGCCAGGGTCGAAGGGGGCAGGGCGACGTTGTTCTCCCGGCGCGGCGACGACATCAGCTCCGTCTACCCCGAGCTGCGCGGACTCGGCGAGCAGCTCGGCAGCATCCAGGCCTGGCTGGACGGTGAGATCGTGGCCCTGCGGGACGGCCGCCCCAGCTTCGCCGAGTTGCAGAGCCGGATACACGCGAACCAGCAGCGGGCACGCACGCTGTCGAGGCAGCACCCGGTCACCTACCTGGTGTTCGACCTGCTCCACCTCGAAGGCCACTCGTGCCTCACCCTGCCCTACCGGCAACGTCGGCAACTGCTGGACAAACTCGACATCGAAGGCGAGCACTGGCAGGTGTCGCCCAGCTTCCCCGGGAGTGGGAGCGACGTGGCGGAGGCCGCGGCCGAGCAGGAACTGGAGGGTGTGATCGCCAAGCGGCTCGACTCGCCGTACCAGCCCGGGGAACGCAGCGACGCCTGGGTGAAGATCAGTGATCTGCTGACGGCGGAGGTGGTGATCGGCGGGTGGCGCCCCGGCGAGGGACGGCGGTCCGGCACCTTCGGCTCGCTCATGCTCGGTCTCCCGGACGGCGAGGGACTGCGCTACGTCGGACAGGTGGGCACGGGCTTCGACGAGGACACCCTGCGCTCGCTGGCGGCCCGCCTGCGGCGGTTGGAGCGCCGTACCTCGCCGTTCACCACGCCCCTGCCCCGCCACCGGGCCACGGGAGCCCGCTGGGTGAGCCCGAAGCTCGTGGGCGAGGTGGTGTTCAAGGCGTGGACCACCGAAGGCAGGCTGCGCTTTCCCTCCTGGCGTGGGCTTCGACCGGATCGCGACCCCGAGGAGTTGGGCCGATGACCGACACCGGGCAACTCGTCGACGTCGAGGGCCGCCGCCTCCGGATGTCCCATCTGGACAAGGTTTTCTACCCGGATTCGGCCTTCACGAAGGGCCAGGTCATCGACTACTACGTCCGCGTGGCACCCGTGCTGCTGCCGCACGTGAAGGACCGGCCGCTGACGTTGAAGCGCTACCCCAACGGCGTGGAAGGCAAGTCGTTCTTCGAGAAGAACGTCTCCGGGCACGCGCCCGACTGGGTGCGCACCGTGTGCATCGAGACGCCGGGAAGCTCGCGTGGCGCGGAGAGCGCCGACTTCGCGCTCGTGCAGGATCTCCCCACGCTGGTGTGGGCGGCACACCTGGCGAGCATCGAGCTCCATGTTCCGCAGTGGACTGTCGGCCCGCGGGGTGCCAAGCGCAAGCCGGACCTGCTCGTGTTCGACCTCGATCCGGGCGCACCGGCCACGATCGTCGAGTGCTGTGAGGTGGCGTTGTGGTTACGCGACGAACTCGCCGGCGACGGGCTGACCGCGTACCCGAAGACGAGCGGGTCGAAGGGGCTGCAGCTCTACGTGCCCGTCCGGACGCGCTCCACCGAGCGCACGAGTGACTACGCCAAGCGACTGGCCGGAAAGCTGGAACGGGAACACCGGGGGCTCGTGGTCTCCCGCATGGCGAAGAACCTGCGCGGCGGCAAGGTGCTCATCGACTGGAGCCAGAACAACCCGAAGAAGACCACGGTAGCCCCGTACTCCCTGCGCGCGAGGCCGTCACCCACCGTCTCGACCCCGGTGACGTGGGACGAGGTGGAACGGTGTGCCGAGCCCTCCGACCTCGTGTTCGTGGCCGACGAGGTGCTGGACCGCGTCGACGACCTCGGCGACCTGTTCGCCCCACTGCTGGCGAAGGACCGCCCGTTGCTGTAACCCGAACATCGTGTCCGCAGCCTGTGCACGAGTGTTCGCACGCTGTGGACGAGTGTTCGCAGTCTGTGTACGCGTCCGTGGCCCGGCGATACGTGATCGCCCCGTACGGCGCGGACACGCGTACGTGAACTGCGGACACGCGTGCACAACCTGCGGACACGGCGTCAGGCCAGGGTGTCGTCGAGGAAGGCCAGCGTGCGGCCCCAGGCCAGGTCGGCCGCGTCCGGGTCGTGGAACGAGGGCGCGTCGAAGTTCGAGAACGCGTGCCCGGCGTCGTAGTGGTGCACGGCGATGTCGGGCCGGTTCGCCACGGCGGCCTCGACGGCGGCGATCTGGGCCCGCGAGATGTACTGGTCGTGGTCGCCGTAGTGGAACAGCATGGGACAGTCGATGGAGCGCGCGAGTTCGAGGTGGTCGTGCACTCCGGAGCCGTAGTAGGACACCGCGGCGTCGGGCCCTCGCCCTCCCACCCGCACGGACGTGGCGAACAGGTACGCGAGCGTTCCCCCGAGACAGAAACCGACCGCTCCCACCCGGCCCGAGCACTCCGGTTTCGCCCGCACGTGCGCGAGCAGCGCGGTCATGTCCACCACGGCGAGATCGAGGTCGAGGTGGGCCGCGAGTTCCATACCTTCCGCGAGGCCCGACTCGTCGTGGCTTTCGAATCCCGGCCGCAGCCGCCAGAACATCTCCGGAACGACGGCGAGAAAACCGTTTCCGGCGAGGCGGCGCGCGAGTTCGCGCATGTTGTCGTTGACGCCGAAGACCTCCTGGAACAGCACCACGGCGGGTGCGGGGCCCGTGTCGGGGACGGCCACGAATGCCCGAAAGGTCTGCTCCTCGGATGCTTTCTCATCGACTGTGACGTTCTCGTAACCCGTAGCGACCACCAAGCGATCATCATGGCCCGTCGGGGATGTGCCAACACACAAGCGCCCAGCATCACGTTTCCCGACGCTGCCAGAGGCGTACCCCAAGACTATGCTCGCCTCTATGCCACGGGCGGTCGACATGAAAACAGCCGAGGACCGCCTGCGTCGGATCGAGGCGGTCACGGACTCGGACCTCGCACACCTGAGCTCGGAGGAACTGCTCCAGGAGTTGCTGGACCGGGTACGGGAAGTGCTCGACACCGACACAGCGACGATCCTCCTGCTGGACGAGTCCGGCCAGTACCTCGTCGCCACCGCCTCCTCCGGGATCGAGGAGGCGGTGCGGCAGGGCGTGCGCGTGCGCGTGGGCGAGGGGTTCGCGGGCAGGATCGCCGCCCAGCGGGAGCCCTACCTCCTCAAGGAGATCAGCTCCAACACCGTGGTCAATCCGCTCCTATGGCAGAAGGGTCTCCGCACGCTCGTCGGCGTGCCGCTGCTCGCCGAGGGGAAGTTGCTCGGCATTCTCCACACCGGCACGCTGCGTGAGCGCGAGTTCGACGAGGACGAGGTCCAGTGGTTGCGGGTGGCCGCCGACCGCATCGCCGTGCACGTGTACAGCCAGCTGACCACCACCGAACGCAACGCCGCGACCGCACTGCAGCGTTCCCTGCTGCCCGCGGAGCTGCCGCAGATCTCGGGCCTCGACTTCGGCTCCCGGTACGTACCTGCCGAGAACCTCGGTATCAGCGGCGACTGGTACGACGTCTTCCCCCTGCCCTCGGGCCGGGTGTGCATGGCCATCGGCGACGTGGTGGGCCGGGGGTTGCCCGCCGCGATGGCGATGGGACGTCTTCGCACCGCCGTCCGCGCGTACGCGCTGGACAACGGCGACCCCGCCGAAGTGCTGACCAAGATCGACCGGCATGTGCGGCACTTCGAGCAGGATTTGATGGCGACGGTGGCGTACGCCATCTGGGACAGCTCGTTCGAGCGGGTGCACCTGTCCCTCGCCGGACATCTGGCGCCCGTGCTGGCGATACCGGGCGAGCCGAGCCGCCTCGTCACGGAAGCCGCCGTGGACGCTCCCATCGGGGTCAGCTCCTCCACGCAGAGCCGGCACACGGCCACGGTGGACGTGCCCTCCGGCGCGTCACTGCTCCTCTACACCGACGGACTGGTCGAGCGGCGGCACCGACCGCTGGACGACGGGCTACGGCTGCTGTGCGAAGCCGTTCGCAGTGGTCCGGCGTACCTGCTGTGCGCCGAGGTGATGAGCAAGCTCGTCGGCTCCGAAATCCCCGCCGACGACATCGCCGTGCTCGCCGTGCGGAGACAGGCTCCCGAGACACCGCGGAAGCTCGACCTGGAGATCAACGCCGTTCCGGAATCGCTGGCCGAGGTACGCTCCGAGCTGAGGCGGTGGCTGCCCAGTGTGGGCGCCTCCGAGGACGACACGGCCGACCTGCTCATAGCCGTGGGCGAGGCCGTGGCCAACTCGATCGAGCATGCGTACGGGCCCCAGGGCGGTAAGGTGGAGCTCCGGCTGGAGGCCACCGACCGCGAGGTCGAGATCGGTATCTCCGACACGGGCACGTGGCGCGCTCCGCGGGGCGCACACCGAGGGAGGGGGACGCAGCTCATGCGCCAGCTCTGCGACGAGGCCATCATCGACCACGACCAGACCGGTACACGTGTGGTGCTGCGCAAGCGGCTGTCGGAGGGCGAGTCCGCATGACGACGGCGGATGTCGAGGTCCGCTCGCAGGAGGACACGGTCGAGATCCTGCTCACCGGCGAGATCGACCTGTCGAACAGTGACGCGGTCAAGGAGAAGATCTTCGGGTCCATCGACAACCGCCTGGTCGCGGTGACGATCGACCTCGGCGGCCTGAGCTACATCGACAGCGCGGGGCTGCGGATCCTCTTCGCCCTCGCTGAGCGGCTCCGGTTGTTGCAGACCGCGTGCACCGTGATCGCTCCCGTCGGCACCCCGACTCGCCGCGTGCTGGAGATGTCGGGCATGACCGCCGTCGCGCAGGTGAAGCCCTGACCCACCGCCTCGCTTCCGGCACTGTCGGACCGCGTGGTTACTCTGCGGGCGTGAGGACGGACACGGCGGCGGACCCGGGCTTCACCCAGCAGGTCGCTCCCTACCGCCGCGAGTTGCTGGCGCACTGCTACCGCATGCTCGGCTCCCCGCACGAGGCGGAGGACGTACTCCAGGAGACCCTGGTCCGGGCGTGGCGTGGCTACGACGGGTTCGAACACCGGTCGTCTCTGCGCACGTGGCTGTACCGCGTGGCGACGACGACGTGTCTCAACGCGTTGAAGGGTATGCGGCGAAGGCCGACGCCGTGTGGGGTCGACGGTACGAGCAGTGACCCGGCCGACGATCTCGTGAACGGCGCCGAGGTGCCGTGGTTGCAGCCGATGCCCGACGCGCTGGTGGAGCTGCCCGACGATCCCGCCGCCGTCATCACGAGCCGGGAGAGCATCCGGCTCGCGTTCGTCGCGGCCCTGCAACACCTGCCGCCGCGCCAGCGCGCGGTGCTCCTGCTGCGTGACGTACTGGCGTGGAGCGCGGCGGAGGTCGCCGACGCCCTCGGCACGACGGCGGCCGCCGTCAACAGCCTCCTGCAACGCGCGCGCACGACGTTGGAGGGGCTCGCGCTGCGCTCCGACGCCGTCACGGAACCCACCGAGGCGCAGCAACGGGAGTTGCTCGAACGCTACGTCGCGGCGTTCGAACGCAAGGACATCCCGAGGCTGGTGGAGTTGTTCACCGCCGACGTCGTGTGGGAGATGCCGCCGTACGTGTCGTGGTACCAAGGCGCCGAGGCTGTCGGCGCCCACCTCGACAAGCGCTGCCCGGGCCGCCCGGGCGGGATCCTCATGGTGCCCGTGGCGGCCAACGGGCGGCCGGGCTTCGCGCAGTACCTCCGCGACGAGAAGGGCGGGGGCTACGGCGCCTTCCTCGTGCAGGTGCTGGAGCCGTCGGCCGACGGCATCAGGCATGTGGTGAACTACCTCGACACCGGCGTGTTCGACCTGTTCGGCCTGCCCCGGTGGGTGGCTCAGTCCGACAGCTCCGGGATGCGGTCGGCGTAGCGCGCCACGAGTTCGACGTTGCGTTCGTCTCCACCGGGTACGTTGGCGCTGGTCCACAACGGCAGCTCGATACCGCGTCGGGAGGCGAGGTCGTCGAGTTCGGCGAGCAGCGACGCCCACATGTACGCGGCGGCGACGGTGGAGGTGGCGCACGTCCTCGGCGCGGAGGCCGGGTACACCACGTCACCCGGCGGCACGTGCGTGTCGAGGACGACGGTGGCGTGGTCGGCCAGACGGGTGCCGCTGCGGTCGGTGGCCGCCGCCGACGCCGCCGTGGAGGTGACCGCCACCACCGGCACGCCCTTGGCCCGCGACTCCTGCGCGATCTCGACCGGGTAAGGGTTGCGCCCGCTGGTGGAGAACACCACCACCACGTCGCCACTCCGGATGTCGGCGCTCTCGACGAGCGCGCGGCCCCGGCCGGGTACCCGTTCCGCCGCGGAGCTGCGCAGTGCGCCCGAAAGGGGCAGCACCTCGGGGTCCCACAGCGGCCGGACGGCCGCGAGCCCACCAGCGCGGTAGAACGTCTCGAACACCATCGCCAGCGAGTGTCCCGCGCCCGCCGCGTGGACGATGCCGTCCCCGCTCACCGCGTCGAGCACCAGTTCAGCGGCCTTGCCCAGCTCCTCACGCTGGGAGTCGACGGTGTCGAGCAGCTCCCGCATCCTGTCACGCATCCGGCACGATCTCCTTCACATCCGTGTTCGGCACGCGGCCATCTCATCTCCGTCGGCCGTCTCGCGCAACCGGTCGTGCGCGCGTCGGTGGACTCAACCGCCGTTCGTGGTCTTCTTCGGTGGCTCGGCCTGGAACGCCAACCGGATGCGCAGACCGTCGTCGATCGCCGCGTTCGACCGGTACAGGGCGGTGATCTCCGAATCGTGCAGCGCCCTGCCGTACAGGCGGACCTCGTCGAGTTTCCCGGCGAGGTGCTGTGCCCCGTCGAGCCGCTGCCCCAGGTGGATGGTGAACGGGCGTTTCGGGCTCAGCGAGCCCAGCCCTGGCGCCTGCTCCGACGCGACGAGTCGGCCGTCGACGTGCAGGGTGAACCGCTCCCCCGCTCGACGCAGCACCACGTGGTGCCAACGCTCGTCGTCGTAGGCGTCGCCGGTCTCCAGCACGACGCTGTTCTCACCGCTCTGCGCCCACGCCCTCAGCCGGTCGCGGTCGGGTTCCGCCCGTAACCACAGTTGCGAGTACACCGAGCCCTGGTTGTACGCCCACAGCAACGGTTGTGGCGCGGAGCCGCCGCCGTAGGAGAACCACGCCGACCACGTGAAGTCGCCACTGCTCACCGCCAACCGTTCCGCGAAGGGCAGTTGCACGTGGTCGTCGACACCGTCGAGCGCCACCGCATCGCCGAACCTGCCCGGCACGACGGCCGCGCCGCCGTGCAACCAGGAGTGCAGCCCGTTCGGCGACGAGTCCGGTGTCAGCGGCAGTCCGGCGGTGTCGCCGTCGGGAAGTCCCAGGTCGGACTCGGTGAACGTCGTGAACCACACGTACCCGTGCGACCAGTGGACCGCCCGCTCGTACGCGAGCCCGACACGCCCGTCTGCCAGCGACGTCAGGTCGCTGTACGACGACATCCCCTCGTAGATCACCGTGCCACCGCCGGGATCGACCCACTCCGCGCCGCCCTTGTACGTGGAACGGATCGCCATGCGCTCACGCGTCTCACCCTGCCGGGACGGCGCCGCGAGCAGCACCCGGTTGTAGCGGTCGCCACGGTCGGTGGCTCGCAGTTCCAGCGTCGAGGCCTGCACCGTCGGCACCGCCAGCCCCTGCTCGGCTGGCCCCGCGTGGAAGCCCTCGGCGAAACGCTCGCCGCCGTCCACCGCCACGGCCGACGCGACGGTGGCCGAGGCGGTGCCTTTCTCGTTACGGGCGAGCACGAACAGTGACCCGTCCGGGCGCTCGAACACCGACGGCTCCTGGACGTTCAGCTCGGGCGCGGCCGAGTGGTCGTACGCGCCCAGGTCCCAGGTGAGCCCGCCGTCGTCGCTGTGGACGAGCGCGACCCCCTTGGTGCCGTCGGCCGTGCGGTAGGTCGTTCCGGCCACGAGCCGGCCCTCGTGTTCACCTCGCGCGAGCTGGATCGCGTGTGAGGGGCCGGTGGCGTACGAGGTCCAACCCGACTCCGACACCGACCTCGTGATCTCGATCGGCGCCGACCACGTGAGGCCGTCGTCGTCGCTGTGCTGCACCCACGCGGTGCGGTAGTTCCGGCTGGTCAGCAGCACCACACGGCCGGTGCCGGAGTCCACGACGGGTGTGGGGTTGTGGGCGGTGGAGTCGCCGCCCGCGTGCACGACGCGGGGGTCGCTCCAGGTGGCTCCGCCGTCGGTCGACCGCACGACGACGACGTCGTGCCGACCGGTGTCGGAGCAGTCGGGTTTGCGGCCTTCGGCGAACAGCAGCAACGTACCGTCGTTCGTGGTCACGAGCGCGGGTATGCGATAGCAGTGGTAGCCGTGGGTGCCCGGTGACAGGATCGCCCGTCCGTCGAGGTCGGCGGATCGGGGTGCCGGGACGGCGGCCGTGCTCGCCGTGAGCGCGAGGAGTGTGAGCAGGAGCAGGACTGTTCGTGAGCGGAGGACGGGCATGATGCTCCGTTCGGTCGCACTGGTCTTGACCATCGTGTGCCGGGCCACCTAGTTTGCCGACATTGGACGTCCTATGTCCAGACGCTCGACAGCGAGGAGGCCGACGATGCCCGCCCTGTCCCGACGTTCCGCTCTCTCACTCGCCGCCGCGGTCGCGGCGGGAGCCGCCCTGGCCGCACCCGTCCACGCGGCGGCGGCCCCACCACAGCCGTGTACCACCTCGGTGCCGTACACGTCGGGCACCGAGGGGTACCACACCTTCCGCATCCCGGCGCTGGTACGGACCAACTCCGGTGACCTGCTCGCCTTCGCCGAAGGACGCGTCGAGTCGGGCAGCGACACCGGCACGATCGAGGTCGTCGTGCGCCGTTCCACCGACGGCGGCTGCACGTGGGGACCGCTGTCCGTCGTGTCGCGCAACGGTGACGCCACGGCGGGCAACCCCAGCCCCGTGGTGCTGCCGAACGGTGACGTCGTGCTGCTGACCACCCGCAACGGCCGCGTCACCGAACACGAGATCATGGCAGGCGAGGTGTCCGAAGAGGACACTCGACGTGTGTGGTTGCAACGCAGCACGGACGGTGGCAGGACGTTCTCCCCCGCGAGGGAGATCACCGACGTCGCCAAGGCGCCCGACTGGCGGTGGTACGCCACCGGCCCCGGGCACGCCATCGTGTTGCGCAACTCCGAGCACGCGGGGCGGATCGTCGTTCCCGCCAACCACTCCAGCGCGCCGCCCGAGGGGTCCGACGACGTCGGAACCGAGGCCAAGTACTACGGCGCCCACAGCCTGATCAGCGACGACGGCGGGCACACCTGGCGGATCGGGTTCACCGACGACCGCACCGACGGGATCATCGCCGCCAACGAGACCACGGTCGCGGAACTGCCCGACGGCACGTTGTACTTCAACAGCAGGGACCACGGCACCGCCGAGGGCAACCGGGTCGACGCCTACAGCACCGACGGCGGTGAGTCGCTCGCCGCACCGTACCGGGTTCAGGAGTCTATTGTGGATCCTCGGGTGCAGGGCAGCGTGTTGCAGACCACGAAGCGGAACATACTGCTGTTCTCCGCGCCGTCACATCCCACCGAGCGGCGCGCGATGGCCGTGCGGGTGAGCCGGGACGGGGGCCGCACCTGGCGGGTGGCGTACACGGTGTCGGACGACCCGGCGGCCTACTCGGACCTCGTGCAGCTGGGCCGGCACACGATCGGCCTGCTGTACGAGACGGGCAGCGACCGGGCATACGAGACGATCACGTTCAGGCGGCTGCCACTCCCCCGTGCCTGAAGTGCGAACACCCGTGCACAGGCTGCGGACACGAGACGCATCGGTTCGTGTCCGCAGCCTACGAACGCGTGTCCGCAGTTCCCGTACGCCTCCCGTACGTCGTTGCGGGCTTCTCAGTCGGCTCGGGTGGAGTAGGTCAGCGACTCGCCGCCGTGCACGGCCTCGCCCGCCACGAACGTCGCCACCACGCCGATGCCGTCGATGGCCGAGGACGGCACGGCGGTGGGGTCGTCGTCGAGAAGTACCAGGTCGGCGTGCATACCCGCCTCGATCCGGCCACGCCGGTCCTCCTGGCACGACGCGTAGGCCGCGTGCGTGGTGAACGCGCGCAACGCCTCCATGGCGTCCACCCGCTCGTCCTCGGCGAGGACCACGCCGGCGCTCGTGGTGCGCTCGACCATGTTCCGCATCCCGGCCAGCGGGGCACCCGTTCCCACGCACGGCCGGTCGGAGCTGCCGGGCACCCGCAGTCCCGCGTCGAGGAACGAGCGTTGCCGGTACAACCACGGCACCCGTTCCTCACCCAGCGACTTGAGCATGGTGTCACCGATCTCGTAGAGGAACCGCGCCTGCGGCACGGGTACGACGCCGAGCGCCACCAGGCGCGGGAGCTGGTCGGGCCGCACCATGGCCGCGTGCTCGATGCGGTGCCGCACTCCCGGCCGGGGGAAATCGCGCTGGGCCTGCTCGAACGCGTCCAGGGTCAGGTCGATGGCGCGGTCGCCGATGGCGTGCGCCGCGACGCGCCAGCCGCCACGGTGGGCGTCGATGATGCGCCTGCGCAGCACGTCCGGGTCGTCACCCAGCACGCCGAGCCCACCGTCGCCCTCGAACGGCCGCGTCACGGCGGCGGTCCGGCTGCTCAACGCGCCGTCGGTGAAGATCTTCATCGGGCCGATGCGCAGGAAGTCGTCACCGAACCCGGTGCGAACACCGAGGTCGAGCCCCACGAGGTCGTCGACGAGCGGGTGCAGTGTCTCGGCGGCGGGCATCAGCTCCACGCGCACGGTCAACTCGCCGCGCTGCCGCGCGAGCTGGTAGGCCGCCGCCTCGGCGGGGCTGTGACCGATCCAGCCGCCCCCGACACCGGCCTCCGTCACGTGGGTGAGCCCCTCGGCGGCGTACACCTTCGCCGCGCGCGCGACGGCCTGGGCCAGCTCCTCGACGGGGTACGGCTTCACCAGCGCGTCCACGAGTTGCTGCGCCTGCTCGGCGAGCAGTCCCGTCGGCTCGCCCGAGGCGTCCCGCTCCACCACGCCACCCTCGGGCACGGTGGCCGTGCCGTCGAGGATCCCCGCCTTGTCGAGAATGGCGCTGCTGACCGAGCACATGTGGGCCGAGCGGTGCTTCAGCCAGACGGGGCGCCCTCCGCCCGCCCGGTCCAGCGCCGCGCGGTCGGGGTGGCCGCCCAGCACGAAGTCGTCGTACTGCGACCCGACCACCCAGGCGTCGGACGGCAGGCGCGCCGCGTGCGCGGCCACCGTGTCGTACAGCTCGTCGAGCGTCCGGCACACCGAGAGGTCGATCTCGGCCAGCGACAACCCGTACCAGACCATGTGGTTGTGCGCGTCGGCGAACCCCGGCGTGAGCACGGCACCCCCGCCGTCGACGACCGTGCGCGCCGACGCGCCGTCCACCTCCTCGTCCACACCGACGATGCGGCCCCCCAGCACCCCGACACTGTGAGCGCGGGGACGCTCATCGCACATGGTCAGGACACGCACGTCACGCAGAAGCAGGTCGAGCACCGCGGTTCCTCCCTAGGATCGGGGCACGAGGTCGGCCGATTACGCTCGGAACACGCTTGACGGTACCCGGGCTCGGGAGGAAGGGGCAGCACGCTTTGCGCCAGAACAGGGCCAGGCGCCTGACAGCTCTCGTGTCGGGACTGCTCGCCGCATCACTGCTGATGACCGGCTGCGGTGACACCGAGCCCTCGGCGGCGGGACCGGTGGCAGAAACCCGCACGATGACCCTGCACCCCTTCACCGACGAGGGTGAACCGGCGGCGGGGTTGCGGGTTATTCAGAAGGTGTCCGCGAGGTGCGCGCCCTCCATGCTCAGTCCGGAGAACGAGCGGGCCCGCCGCTGCTTCACCAACGAGACGTCCGTGGCGATGGACCCGTGCTTCGTGCCGGACCGCCCCGTCGTGGAACGCGATCCGGACAACGAAGCCGCCAGAGAGCTCGGGATGAAGACCGTGGCGCTGTGCGTGTCCGATCCGCGCCAGACCGACGTCACCAAGGTCTACGTGGTGGAGGAGACCCCCACGATCGAGCCGGAACCCTCGCTCCTCGACCCGCACTGGAGTCTCGAACTCGCCGACGGTACACACTGCGTGAAGGCGTTGGGGGTGCCGGAGATCCGCGAAGGGCGGCACCTGAGCTACAGCTGTGACGACGGCGGGTCCCTGTACGGCCTTCTCGACGAGACGCGGAAGGCGTGGAGGATCCACCACCGCGCGGAGGGCTCGGAAGGTCTGACGGTCTCCGAGGTCCGCACGGCCTGGCGGTGAGAAGCCTTGCCTCCGCCGCCGGCCCCGGCAAGCGACGGAGGTCTGAGAGCCTGTTCTGCGAACCCTCAGCTACCTGCTGCGCGGTGCTCGGGACGGAGAAGGGTCCGCAGAACAGGCTCACGCCCACAACGTCAGACGACGGGCTTGTCGGCCTCGTCGTCGCTCTCGGCTTCGTCGTCGGTGTCCGGCAGCTCCCACTTGAGCTGGAACTCGATCTCCTCCTCGCCGTCACCGCGCTCGTGTTCGATCGAGAACCGGGCACGCGCGGGTACGCGGATGCGCTCACCCGCGATCTGGATGCGGAACGGCTTGTCGGTTTCGAGTGCGTCGGCCAGGCGGCGCAGCTTCGCCACGACCTCGGCGGTCGAGTAGAACTGCTCCACGTCCCGCGGTGCGGCTGTCACAGGATTCCTCCGTTCAGAGAAGTTGCCGATGGCGCGATCCTTCCATGCCGTCGGACGAGCCGAACAGGGATTCGGACATTCACGCCGGAATCACGAGTGCGGCCAGTACCGCTCGACCATCGAGCGCGCGCGGGGCAGGTCGGCCACGACACCGAGGACCTCGGTGCGCAGCGCGTCCACCTCGGAGACCGGAACGGAACGGGAACTCAACACCCCGTTCGCCCATTCGGCCACCTCTCGCACCAGGCGGCCGTCGCCGGTGAGGAGAGCGCCCTCGAGAGTGCGCAGCGGTTGCTCCACGCAGTCACGGGTCACCAGCGCGAGGTCGGTGTCGGTCACGATGTCGCCCCTGTCCGCGGCACCCACGGGTTCCCAGCGCTCGGCGATCCTGCGGACGAAGTGGTGGTGTTCGGTGTCGAGGGTGCGCTGCTCGGCGACGACGTCCTGCGGCAGCGGCGGCACCGGCTCGACCGTCGCGGGCAGGTCGTCGACGAGTTCGAGCCCGTCGGTCAGCGTCGGCGCCCACGCCGTCGCGCCGAGCGCCCGTGCGCGCCTGTCGTCCGTGCCGAACGCGGCGCCGCCGGCCAGTACGGGGATACCGGCCGTGGTCGCCGACTCGATGCCACGGCGGGTGCTCGGCAGCCCTCCGGCCACGGAACAGCTCACCGCCACGGCGTCGGGCTCCACCTGGTGCAGGTACGAGTAGAGGCGTTCGGCGGGCGTCGCCGCGCCGAGGAACGTCACCTGCCACCCTCGTGCCCGCAGGCTGGTGGCCACCACCATCGCGGCGAGCGCGTGCCACTCCCGCTCCGCGCAGCCGACGATGATGCGCCCCTTCGTGATGGGCGACGACCTCACCCGGCGGGCCACGGCCTCGGTGGCGGCCAGCGAGATACCGGTGGCGATGTGCTCCTGCGCCACCGACCACTCGCCGTTCTGCCACCTCTCACCGATGCGGCGCTGGGCGGGCGTGATCACGTCGCACAGCAGCGACACGGGTTCCGCGTGACCGTCGAGCTCCCTGTCCACCAACGCCACGGCGGCTGAGGCGTTGCCCTCCGCGAGCGCGTGCTCGAACCGGGCGAACAGCTCGACGAAGTCGGTTTCGTGCGAGGCCGGGGCGGCGGGCATGGGACTCACGCTCCGTTCTGCACGGCTATCAGGGCGATGTCGTCGTGTGCCGCACCGTCGAGGTGGTCGAGGACGCGCTGCTCCACCGCCTCGCAGAGGGTGGCGGGGCTGGCGCCCGCGTACTCGGGAAGCAGGACCCGCAACCGCTCCTGCCCGAAGAACCCCTCGCGACCGCGGGCCTCGTCGACCCCGTCGGTGTAGAGCAGGACGGTGTCCTTCACTCCGAGCCGCACCTCGGCCTCGGCGAACGACAGGCCGGAGATGATGCCGGCGACCGTTCCGGTGACCGTGGTTTCGTCGACGGCGCCGTCCGCGCGCAGCACGAGCGGTGGCGGGTGCCCTGCCACGGCCACGGTCACGGTCATCGTCTCCTCACCGGGCCGCCGCCGGAACCGCGCGCACGCCGCCGTCACGAACCGCTGCGCCAACTGGGTGCGCAGCACCTCGTTCAACGCCCCGAGCACCCTGGCGGGCGACCGGTCGAAGAACGCCGCCGTCCTGATCGTCTGCCGGGCGAGGCTCGTGAACACGGCCGCGTCGATGCCCTTCCCGCAGATGTCGCCGATGACCACCGTGAAGTCGTCGGCGTCGCCGTGCACGTCGTAGAAGTCGCCGCCGATCCGCAGCCGCTGCTCCCCCGGCCGGTACCGCGCGGCCATGTAGACGCCCGGGTACTCGGGTAGCTCCGGAGGGCGCAGCACCTGCTCCAACGCGTCCGCCATCTGGCCGCGTTCCTCGTAGAGCCTGGCCGACTCCACGGTCGCGGCGACGCGGCGGGCGAACTCCTCCGCGGCCGCCACGTCACTGGCGTTGTAGTCGTCACCGTCGCGGATCACGACGAACACGCCGTTGGTGGCGCCACCGATGTTCAGCGCGACGGCGAGGACCGCTGTCGGCTCGTGGTGGGCGGCTTCCTCCCGCAGCGGCGTGGACGGGATCAACTCGTCGAGCACGGCTTCGATGTCGTCGCCGGGCGTGGCGTACCGCTCCGCGACGCCCCGTCGCCGGAACCGGCCCAGCCCCTGCAGCGGGTCGAGGCGACCGAGGAGCACAGGTCCGGACACCCTGCCGCTACGGCCGTGGGAGTAGACGGAAACGCTGTCGGAGTCGAAGAACGCGAGCATCGCCCAGTCGCCGAAGTGGGGCACGGCGAAGTCCAGGACGCGGAAAGCGGTGCGCCGGACGTTCAGCGACCCCGCGAGCTGGCGGGACAGCTTCTCGAGGAACCGTACATGAGCCCAGTCACCGGGACGTGGTGTTCCGGTGAGGCCTTCGGGACTGCGGGATGATCGATCGAAAGCCGCGTTCACTGCGGACCCCTCGACGAAGAGGACATCAGGATTCGACTGTACGGGACAAATCGCGCTTCCGACCCCACTGTGGACCGACCGAGTCACGACATTGTCGCTGGGTGAAGGACTGCTCGCGGATCGCCACCGATTCCGCGAAGCCCGCCTCGAAATCTCGCGGAATCGGAAGTGCCGACCACGAAGGCCGACGCTGCCCGGTGACTGGCACCGGCGACCTACCACGGCGACCGGTCCGGGAAGGCGCGAGGGCGCCCCGGGGCGGCCGTACCCCGGAATCGACCGCTTCGAGCGGTGGGGCTAGCGCCGCTTCGCCAGGTACACCAGCGCGTAGTCGCCCGCCGGGACACGCCCGGTCTCGCGGTAACCCAGCCGGTGATAAAGCCGCAGATTCGCGGTGCTGCGCTCACCGGTGAACAACCGCACCGTGGTCACGGTGGAGGGAACGTGGTCCTCGGCCCACGACAGCAGTGCGGTGCCCAGCCCGTTGCCCTGCCGATCCGGCGCCACGACCAACCGCCCCACCTCTGCCGTCCCGGCGTCCACGCGATGCACCCGCACACCCGCCACCAACCGCCCCGACTCGCGAACACCCCATGCCTGACACGCTGGATCTTCCAGCTCGGCCAGAAGCTCCTCCAGCGTCTGCCGTAGCGGCGGCAGTCCGACGTCGTCGTGCAGCCGGGCCTCGGTGACGTACGCCGCCCGCTGCAAGGTCAGGAGTTCGCCCGCGTCCGCGGGGCCAAGTGCCACGGGTTCTGTGAGGGGTTGTGCCATCGCCACAGTATGCGAGCTCACCCAGGGCGCCGGGGGTTCACCGAAGGCACCTTCGAAGATCGACGGAGCCGGCAACAGGACTCGAACCTGCGACCCTCTGTTTACAAGACAGATGCTCTACCAACTGAGCTATGCCGGCCTGAAGCCGCCACCGAGGGTGCGCGGCTCCACCCCAACTATATCCATCGCGACGTGCGCCACAGCGAGCGCCCATACGACCCTTTCCTCGCTGCTTACGGACTTGTCAGCGACTACCGTGGACCGAGGTCACGGTCACACAACAATGTGGTATACGCCACGGCCCGCAGGGTGCAACGGTCGAGGCCGCACTGCCGATGCTTCTCCCGGAGACAGCTGGGACTTCCAAGGAGGTGGAGATGAAACTGAAGCCGCGCGCTCGTGCGGCCGCGCCCAAGCGGCGTCACGCGTGGCAGATCCTGGAAGCACCAGCTGACGAACAATCCGAGAAGCGCGCGGGGCGACAGCCGGGCCGCCGGATCCGGCAGCGCGCCTGGCACATCCTGGAACCGCCGACGGGCGAGTTGCCCGCGGTGGAGCCGCTTCAGGAGTCGGCCATCGGCCCCGAACTGCCGGACGAGGCGACCGTCCACCTGGTTCTGGACCTCGTCACGCGCATCGGTGAGGTCCAGATGGCCAGCGGCGCGGGCGCCTCCGACGTCACGGCGACCATCCTCGCCCTGACGCGGGCACTCGGTCTCCCACACTGTGAGGTGGACGTCATCTTCACGTCCATCACCGTGAGCTGTCTGCGAGGCAGCGACCTCCCGCCCGTCACCGCGCTGCGGGTGGTGCGGTCGCGCAGCCTCGACTACACCCGGTTGTCGGAGACGGAACGCCTTGTGCAGCAACTGATCCGCGGCCGGATCAGCGCCGAGGACGCCTACACGGACCTGTCGCGGATCACGAACGCCGACCACCCCTACCCGCGGTGGGTCTCGACGCTCGCGTGGGGTGGCATGGCCGGTTTCATCACCCTGCTGCTCGGCGGCGGCGGGTGGCTCCCGCTCATCTCCTTCGTGATCAGTGCCGTGGTCGACCGCGTGGGCAGGCTGCTCAACAAGGGCGCGTTGCCGTTCTTCTTCCAGCAGGTGGTGGGCGGCTTCATCGCCACGTTGTCGGCCATCGCCATCGTCAATCTCGACGTCTTCGATCTGGAGAGACCGACACTCGTCGTCGCCGCGGCCCTGACGGTGTTGCTGTCGGGGCTCTCCACCGTGTCCGCCGTGCAGGACGCCATCACCGGCTACTACGTCACGGCGGCGGGGCGGACCCTCGAAGTGGTGATCATGAGTGCGGGCCTCATCACCGGAGTGGGTGCCGCGATCAGCATCGCCGCCGAGCTGGGCGCCACCCGGACACCGGTACCGGCGACGCCCGCGTACACACCGCTGACGCTGCCGGTGATGATGGTCGCCGGCACGGGCGCCGCGGCGTGCTTCGCGCTGGCGTCGTACTCGAAGATCCGTCCGATGGCCGTCGCCGCCGCCGCGGGCGCCGTCGGCGCGGGCGCGTACGGGGCGCTGAGCCTCGCCGGGTACAACCAGATCCTCGCGGCCTCGATCGCGGCGACGCTGGTCGGGTTCGGCGGCGGCGTGCTCGCCCGGCGGCTGAAGGTCACTCCCCTCGTCGTCGCGGTGTCCGGTATCACCCCACTGCTTCCGGGGTTCTCGACCTACCGGGGCATGTCGCAGTTGGTCAACGGTGGTGACATCAAGATCCTGATGTCGGCCGCGGCGATCGGCCTGGCCCTGGCCGCCGGAGTGGTGCTCGGCGAGTTCCTCGCCCAGCCCGTGAAGACGGGTCTCGGCAGGCTGGAACGCAAACTCTCCGGTCCCCGTATGGCGGGGCCGCTGAACGCTGGCCGCCCCCTCGAATGAGTTCAGCGGGTTACTGTTTGAACATGCCTTCCGTGCCTTTCCCGGAGCAGTCTTCGGAATCGACGCCGTCCCCGCGGTCCAACGCGAGAGCCGAGTTCGTGGTCGTCGCCAACCGGCTGCCGGTCGACCTCGAACGCACAGCGGACGGTACCCAGCGCTGGACACAGAGCCCCGGAGGGCTCGTGTCCGCACTGGAGCCGTTCCTGCGCTCCCGCAAGGGTGCGTGGGTGGGCTGGCCGGGTGTACCCGACGTGGAGGTCGACGAGTTCAGCGACGAGGGACTCGTGCTGCACCCGGTGACGCTGACCTCGGACGAGGTGCGCGACTACTACGAGGGGTTCTCCAACGCCACGTTGTGGCCGCTGTACCACGACGTGGTGGCCAGGCCGGTGTTCGACCGCGGCTGGTGGGAGAGCTACGTGCGCGTCAACCGGCGGTTCGCCGAGGCGAGCGCCGCCGTCGCGGGCAAGGGCGCCACCGTGTGGGTTCAGGACTACCAGCTCCAACTGGTACCCACCATGCTGCGGGAGTTGCGCCCCGACCTGCGCATCGGCTTCTTCCTGCACATCCCCTTCCCGCCGGTCGAGTTGTTCATGCAACTGCCGTGGCGCGCGGAGATCGTGCGCGGGCTCATCGGTGCCGACCTGGTGGGCTTCCACCGGCCCGGCGGGGCGCAGAACTTCCTGTGGCTGGCCCGCCAGCTCATCGGCCTGGAACCGAGCCGGGGTTCGGTGGGTGTGCGATCGAGGCCGGGCATGGTGCAGGTCGGCGACCGCACCGTGCGCGTGGGGGCGTTCCCGATCTCGATCGACGCGGCCGGGCTCGACTCGCTCTCGCGCAGCAAGGCCGTGCAGGAGCGCGCCGCGCAGGTGCGCCGCGAGCTCGGTGACCCGAAGACGGTCCTGCTCGGTGTCGACCGCCTCGACTACACCAAGGGCATCGACCTGCGCCTGCAGGCGTTCCACGAACTGCTCCAGGAGGGCAGGGTCAAGTCCGAGGACGTCGCGTTCGTCCAGCTCGCCACGCCCAGCCGGGAACGCGTCGAGCACTACCGGCAGATGCGCGGCGAGATCGAGCAGATCGTGGGCCGCATCAACGGCGAGTTCGGCAGGGTCGGCCATCCCGCCGTGCACTACCTGCACCAGTCGGTGAACCGCTCGGAGCTCGCCGCGTTCTTCTCGGCCGCCGACGTCATGGTGGTGACTCCCCTGCGCGACGGCATGAACCTGGTGTGCAAGGAGTACGTCGCCTGCAGGCACGACCTCGGTGGGGCGCTCGTACTGTCCGAGTTCGCGGGCGCCGCGGCCGAGCTGAGCAGCGCTTTCCTGGTCAACCCGCACGACCTGGACGGGGTGAAGAACGCACTGGAGCAGGCTATTACGCTCGACCCAGCGGAAGGTCGGCGTAGGATGCGCGCCTTACGTCGGCAGGTTCTGACGCACGACGTCGACAGGTGGGCGCGCTCGTTCCTTGAAGCCCTCGGGACCGAAGCAGCCGCCTGACCTTCCCCCAGACCGCTGCTCAACTCCCCAAGGAGGAGTGTTGACCGCCGAGGCCCTGCCTGCTGAGCTGCGGCGTGCGATCGTGCAGATCGCCAGGACGCCGCGCCTGCTGGTCGCCTGCGACTACGACGGGACGCTGGCCCCCATCACGACCAACCCGGACGAGGCCAGAGCCCGTCCCGAGTCGGTGGGAGCCCTGCGTTCCCTCGCCACGCTGCACGAGACCACGTGTGCGGTGATCTCCGGACGCGCACTTCGCGACCTCGCCATCCTCTCGCGGCTGCCCAGCGAGATCCATCTCGTCGGCAGCCACGGTTCGGAGTTCGACATCGGGTTCGTGCACGCTCTCGAACCCGAGGCCCGCGAGCTCCACCGCAACCTGGAGGCCGAGCTCGCGCGCATCATCGACGGTGTCGCGGGCGCCTCGCTGGAGGTGAAGCCCGCAAGCATCGCCGTGCACGTGCGGCGCGCCGACCGCGACGCCGCCCGACAGATCGTCGCCGCCGTCCACGAAGGCCCCTCCACCTGGGAGGGCGTCACCACGACGGACGGCAAAGAGGTCGTCGAACTCTCCGTGGTGAAGACCGACAAGGGCAGCGCGCTCGACACGCTGCGCCACCAGGCGGGCGCGACCGCCGCCGTGTTCGTCGGCGACGACGTCACCGACGAGAAGGCGTTCGCGCGCCTGCATGGCCCCGACCTCGGTGTGAAGGTCGGCGACGGCGACACGCTGGCCCAGTACCGGATCGGCGACACCACCGACGTCGCCACCGTGCTCGCGTTCCTGCTGGAGGAGCGCCGCAACTGGCTGTACGGCGAGCAGGCTCCGCCCATCGAGCGCATCTCGATGCTCGCGAACGAACGCTCGGTGGCACTGCTGACTCCGGATGCCAAGCTGACGTGGCTGTGTCACCCCGGCCCCGACGCGCCCGCCGTGTTCGCCGACCTGCTCGGCGGCGAGAGCGCGGGCCACTTCTCCGTCAAGCCGCACCGCAACGGGTTGCCGCTCGGCCAGCGCTACCTGCCCAACACGATGACCGTGGAGACGCGCTGGTCGCGCCTGCTCGTCACCGACTACCTGGAGCCGGAGAGCGCACCCCACCGCACCGACCTCGTCCGCGTCATCAGCGGCGAGACCACGGCGTCGATCGTGTTCGCGCCGCGACCGGAGTTCGGTGGCGTGCCCGTGCGCCTCCTGCGCGAGGAGGACGGTCTGCGCGTGATCGGCACGTCGGAGCCGTTCGTGCTGCGCTCCCCCGGCGTGCAGTGGGAGATCACCAGCGACGGCCTGCACGACACGGCCAGCGCGCTCGTACCCCTCGAACGCGACAAGCCCGTGGTGCTGGAGCTGCGCTGCGGCACCACCGATCTCGGCCCGCACGAGCTGACCGAGATCGAACGCAGGGCGCGGGCGGGCCGGTACTGGAGCGAGTGGGCCACCGCCCTCAAGCTGCCGCAGGTGGAGCCGGAGCTCGTGGCGAGGTCGGCGCTGACCCTGCGGGGCCTCGCCGACGCCGACACCGGCGGGGTGATGGCCGCCGCCACCACGTCGCTGCCCGAGGAGATCGGCGGGGTCCGCAACTGGGACTACCGCTACTGCTGGATTCGTGACGGCGCCATGACGGTGCGCGAGCTGGTGACCCTCGGGTCGCTGGACGAGGCCGAGGGTTTCCTGCGCTGGCTGCACGGTGTGCTGTCCACGCTCGCGGGCCCCGAACGCCTGCACCCGCTGTACACGCTCGCGGGCACGCAGCTCGGCGCGGAGGCCGTCATCGACTCACTGCCCGGCTACAAGGGCTCCCGGCCGGTGCGTGTGGGCAACCTCGCCAACCACCAGGTGCAGCTCGACGTGTTCGGCCCCGTGGTCGAGCTCGTCATGACGCTCGCCGAGGCGCGGGGCGAACTCCGCGACGAGGACTGGCAGATGGTGCGGGCCATGGCCGAGGCCGTCACGCGCCGGTGGTCGGAGCCCGACCACGGCATCTGGGAGGAACGGCACGTCCCACGGCACCGCGTGTACTCGCGCGTCATGTGCTGGGTGACCATCGACCGGGCCATCAAGCTCGCGGAGATCTACGGCCGCCCCGTGCCCGCGGGCTGGCCCGAACTGCGCGACCGGATCGCCACCGACGTGCTGGAGAACGGGTGGAACCCGGAGGTGCAGGCGTTCACCACCGCCTACGACGGCACCGACCTCGACGCCGCGTCGCTGTTCGTGGGGCTCTCGGGACTGCTCGACCCGCAGGACGAGCGGTTCCAGTCGACGGTCACGGCCATCGAGGCGGAACTGCGCAGCGGCTCCACCGTCTACCGGTACCGGCGTGACGACGGCCTGCCGGGCGGCGAGGGCGGCTTCCACCTGTGCGCGGCGTGGATGATCGAGGCGTACCTGCTCACGGGCAGGCGCACCGAGGCCGAGGAACTGTTCGAGCAACTCGTGGACGCCGCAGGTCCGACGGGTCTGCTTCCCGAGCAGTACGACCCCGTCGCCGAGCGCTCGCTCGGCAACCACCCGCAGGCGTACTCCCACATCGGCCTGATCCGCTGCGCACGCCTGCTGTCGGAGAGCTGACGCACTTCCACACCGGAAACGGGTTCGTCCCCGGGACGCGAGAGATCAGTCGATCGATCTCGTCCCGGGGACGAACTCCACGGCGTGCAGCGCGCTGGCGAGGTCGCCGACCTCCAGCGTCTTGATGCCGTCCGGCAGCGGACCCGGGTCCGGCGGCACCAACGCGTGCGTGAACCCGAGCCGCGCCGCTTCCGCCAGCCGCCTGCCCACCCCGGTGACCCGGCGGACCTCACCGGCCAGCCCCACCTCACCGATGGCGACGAGACGCGGGGACAGCGCCAGGTCACGCATTCCCGACCACACGGCCAGAGCCACGGCGAGGTCCACGGCGGGCTCGGTGACCTTCATGCCGCCCACCGTGGCCGTGTAGACGTCCTTTCCGCCGACGGGGTTACCGGATCTCTTCTCCAGCACCGCCAGCACCATGCTGACCCTTGAGGCGTCGAGGCCACTCACCGCGCGCCTCGGCTGCGGCAGCGCCGACTCCGCGACCAGGGCCTGCACCTCGCACAACAGAGGTCGCTTGCCCTCCACCGTCACCGCCACGGCGGTTCCGGGCACCGCCTCGGCGTGGCGGTTGAGGAACAGACCCGACGGGTCGGGAACGCCCTCGATGCCGTCGTCGTGGAGTTCGAAGCAGCCGATCTCGTCGGCGGCGCCGAACCGGTTCTTCACCCCGCGAACCATCCGCAGCGTGGAGTGCTTGTCACCCTCGAAGTGCAGGACGACGTCGACGAGGTGCTCCAGCACCCTCGGGCCCGCGACCGAGCCCTCCTTGGTGACGTGGCCGACGAGCACCACCGGAAGTCCGCGTTCCTTCGCCAGTGCCACGAGCGCGGCCGTCACGGCGCGAACCTGCGTCACCCCACCCGGCGCTCCGTCGGCCTGGGGCGACGACATGGTCTGGACCGAGTCCACGATCAACAAGCCGGGTTTGACGTCGTCGACGTGCCCGAACACGGCCGCCAGATCACTCTCCGCCGCGAGGAACATACGGTCGTGCACGTTGCCGGTGCGTTCGGCGCGAAGCCGCACCTGCCCTGCCGACTCCTCGCCCGTCACGTACAGCGCGGCGGCGCCGCTGTGCGCCGCCCACTGGTAGGCGACCTCCAGCAGCAACGTGGACTTGCCGACACCGGGCTCACCGGCGAGCAGGACGACGACCCCGGGGACCAGTCCGCCCCCGAGGACGCGGTCGAGTTCGGAGACGCCCGTGGGCCTGGCGCGAGAGGTCTCGACGTCGACCTCGGCGATGGGCCTGGCCGGTGCGCTGGGCGCGCCCGCCGCGACCTTGGCGATCGGAGCACGCGAGTCGGCCCGCTCCTCGATGGTTCCCCACGCCTGGCACTCCGGGCATCGCCCGACCCACTTCGCGACCTCGAAGCCGCACTCGGCGCAGCGGAAACTCGAACCCTTCCTCACCACGCCCAGACGCTAACGCGCGCCACCGACAGTCGGCGAAGCGGCCGCTCGCCGGTACCGAGGGACTCAGTGACCGCCGCTGCCGTGGGGTTCACCCGGCTCGGCCGGGTTGGTCCTCGGCTCGTCGGGAACCGTGACGGGCATCTCGAACGTCACCCGCCCGGCGTCACGGAACGTGAGAGTGATCTCGATCAATTGCCCGGGCCGCAACTGCCGGGTCAGCCCTTCGAGGGTGAGAGTGCCCTTGGTGGGATTGCCAGTGACCTCCCCCGCCGCCGGATCCTCCGCGCCCAGCACGAGGGTGCGCTGCGCGGGCACGGCGCGGGAGCCGGTGATCGTGACGTTGGACGCCGCGTCGGTGCGGGCCGACACCAGTTCGTCGGCGTCGAAGCCCTCGTTCACGAGCCACATCGTGACCCGCGCATCACTGTTGGGCGGGTACACGGCGGCGTCGGCCCCGCCGCCCACCTGATGGGAAACCTCGGCGTTGCGGATCGCGATCGTGCCGACCTCCGCCGAGGTGCCGTTGATCGCCGCCACCTGGGTGTCCGTCTGGGTGATCTGGCCAGCACCACAGCCCGCGACGAGCAGTGCGGCACCGAAAGCGGCCACGACCGGACCGACGGAGCGGATCCCCGAACCCACCGTGCGACGTTTCACTCTGGAGTCCCTCCTACTCAGGGCTGCCTGTCGCTGAGACTATCCCGGCCGGGCGCCGAGCACGTCACCCGGTGCCCCGCGGGTGTGGCGCAGACTTCACCCGGTCTTCACTCCCACGGCTAGATCAACTGCACTAAAGCCGTCCACAATGGATTACCGGAATGCGCGTGAATGCCCCCGCCGTCACCTGCGTGAGTATGCGAATTACGCATTTGTCAACCCCCTCGCCACTCCAAATCAGGCCACTGACCTGCGACAACGAGTTCGGGTGTCTGGTTCGCGGTCGAAACCGCATGCTAAGATGAACACAGCGAAAGGGGCAGAGGACACATGGTTTTCAAGGTCGGAGAGACCGTCGTCTACCCGCACCACGGTGCCGCACTCATCGAAGCGATCGAAACCCGCGTGATCAAGGGCGAGGAGAAGCAGTACCTCGTCCTCAAGGTCGCGCAGGGTGATCTCACGGTTCGCGTTCCCGCTGACAACGCCGAGATCGTCGGCGTACGTGACGTCGTGGGACAGGACGGCCTGAACCGGGTCTTCGACGTGTTGCGGGCACCACACACCGACGAGCCGACCAACTGGTCTCGCCGGTACAAGGCCAACCTGGAGAAGCTCGCCTCCGGCGACGTCAACAAGGTGGCCGAAGTGGTGCGCGACCTGTGGCGACGCGAGAAGGACCGTGGCCTTTCCGCCGGCGAGAAGCGGATGCTGGCCAAGGCGCGACAGATTCTGGTCAGCGAGCTCGCGCTCGCCGAGGGCACCGACGAGAGCAAGGCCGAGGTCCTGCTCGACGAGGTGCTGGAAACCGCGGTGGTCTAGTCGCTGCCCAACGTCATCGCGCTGGTCCCCCTGGGGGCCGAGGACAGTCAGGGATCGGGCGCACTCGCGCGAATACGGGACGCGGCACTGCTGACACACGCAGTACGCGGCGTCGTCGGTTCGGGCTGCGTCGATCGTGTCGTCGTCGCAGGCCCACAGCCGAACCACGCCGAGTACGCGAACGCGCTCGCGGAAGTCGACGACCCCCGGGTCGTCCTCGTCCCCGGTGGTGCCAGCCGCATCGAATCGGCCCGGCAGGCCCTGCGCGCCGCTGAACCACGAACGCGGGACATCGTGCTCGTGCACGAACCGACACGGCCGTTCACGCCCGCGGAGAGCGTCTGCGCGGTCGTCGAGGCCGTACGCGGTGGAGCGCCCGCCGCCGTACCAGTGGAGCCGGTGACCGACACCGTGAAGGTCGTGGACACGCGCGGCGATGTCCGGCGTACCACCGATCGCGAGAGGTTGCGCCGCGCGCAGTCGCCGCGGGGGTTCACTGCCGAGTTCCTGCGGCGTGTGGACCTGGCCGACGCGCTGAACCTCACCGGTGTCTCCGTGCGTGCCGTGCCCGGTCACCCGAGCGGGGCCCGGGTCGACACCCCGTTCGAACGCACCGTCGCGGAAGCCCTGCTGGAGGGACGGCAATGAGGATCGGCCAAGGCGTCGACGTCCATCCCATCGAAGTCGGCCGGGACTGCTGGCTCGTCGGCCTGCACTGGCCGGACGCCGACGGTTGCTCGGGACACTCGGACGGTGACGTGGGCTCGCACGCGCTGTGCGACGCGCTGCTCTCCGCGGCCGGGCTCGGCGATCTCGGCGCGGTCTTCGGCACCGGCGACGACCGGTGGGCGGGAGCGCACGGCGTCGAACTGCTCACCGAGGTCCACGCCAGGATCACCGAGGCCGGCTACCGGGTCGGCAACGCGGTCGTTCAGGTCATCGGCAACCGGCCCCGGATCGGGAAGCGCCGGGACGAGGCGCAACGGGTGCTCGGCGAAGCGATCGGCGGCCCCGTCTCCGTGTCCGCCACCACCTCCGACGGGCTCGGGCTCACCGGACGGGGCGAGGGCATCGCGGCCATCGCCACGGCCCTGCTGCTGCCGTCGACGGACCGGAGGTAGGGCGTGACGATCAAGGCAGTGCTGTTCGACTTCTCCGGCACCCTGTTCCGCCTGGAACACGATCCGAGCTGGCTGACCGGCGTCACGGACCACCGTGGTGACCCGCTCGACGTCGAGGCCCAGGCCGAACTGATGCGGCGCATGACCGCTCCGGTGACGTTGACGGTCGATCTCGACGACGAGCACCTGCACGCCTGGCACCACCGCGACCTCGATCCCACCCTGCACCGCAAGGTGTACCTGGAGGTGCTGCGGCAGTCCGGCATTCCCCGCGTCGAGCAGGCCAAGGCCCTCTACGGCAAGCTCGTCGATCCCGCGGCGTGGACGCCCTATCCGGACGCGGGCGAGGTGCTGCGCAGCGTGTCCTCCTCCGGCATCTCCGTGGGCGTGCTCAGCAACATCGCGTTCGACATCCGGCCCGCTTTCGCGGAGCACGGCCTCGACGCCTTCGTCGACGAGTTCGTGCTCTCCTACGAAGTCGGCGCCATCAAGCCCGACCCCGAGGTGTTCCGGATCGCGCTCGACCGGCTCGGGGTCGCCGCCGAACACACACTCATGGTCGGCGACAGCGAGGAGGCCGACGGCGGCGCCGCACGCCTCGGCTGCGCGTTCGCGCTGGTGGACCCGTTGCCGACGGCGGTGCGCACCGACGGGTTGCTCACCGCCCTGCGCGAGCATTCGGTGCTCTGAGAAGTACCATTTGCGACGTGGCCCTTCAACTGTTCGACACCGCGACCAGGCAGGTGCGCGAGTTCCGACCCGCGCGCAGTGGAACGGCGTCCATCTACGTCTGTGGGGCCACCGTGCAGGGCGTTCCGCACATCGGGCACGTGCGTGGTGCGCTGAACTACGACGTGCTGCGCCGGTGGCTCGTCCACTCCGGACTCGACGTGCTCATGGTGCGCAACGTCACCGACATCGACGACAAGATCCTCGTCAAGGCCGCCGACGCCGGTCGCCCCTGGTGGGAGTGGGCGGCGACCCACGAACGCGCGTTCGAGGAGGCGTACGCGGCTCTCGGTTGCCTTCCTCCGTCGGCGACCCCCCGCGCCACCGGTCACATCACGCAGATGATCGAGCTGATCCAACGGCTCGTCGACTCCGGCCACGCCTACGCCGCCGAGGGCGACGTGTACTTTTCCGTGGCGTCGTTCGACGACTACGGGGCGCTGTCCGGGCAGCGGCTGGACGACGTGCAGCAGGGCGAGACCCAGGCCGAGGGCAAGCGCGACCACCGCGACTTCACGCTGTGGAAGGGCAGCAAACCCGGCGAACCGTCGTGGCCGACCCCCTGGGGTCCGGGCAGGCCCGGCTGGCACCTGGAGTGCTCGGCCATGGCCACGGCCTACCTCGGGTCGGAGTTCGACATCCACGGCGGTGGTGTGGATCTCGTCTTCCCCCACCACGAGAACGAGCGCGCGCAGTCACTCGCGGCGGGCGACGGTTTCGCACGGTACTGGCTGCACAACGCGTGGGTGACCATGTCGGGTGAGAAGATGTCGAAGTCGCTCGGCAACGTGGTGGCGATCCCGGAGATGCTGCGCCGGTGGCGTGCCGTGGAACTGCGGGCGTACCTGATCCAGCCGCACTACCGTTCCACCATCGAGTACTCGGACGCCGCGCTGTCGGAGTCAGCGCAGGGTTACCGCCGCATCGAGCAGTTCCTCCGGCGAGTGCGGACAGTGTCCGGTGAGGTCCGGGTGGGTCGCGTACCGGCCGAGTTCGCCGCCGCCCTCGACGACGACCTCGGCACTCCGCAGGCGTTCGCCGTGCTGCACAACACAGTGCGCGACGGCAACGCCGCACTCGACGCCTCCGACGACACCAAGGCGTTGGAGGTGGCCGAGTCCGTGCGCGCGATGGTGGACGTCCTCGGCATCGACCCGCTGTCCGAGCAGTGGGCCGAACGCGCCGGCACCGAGACCGAGGCGCTCACGAAGCTGGTCGACACCATGCTCGAAAGGCGGCAGCAGGCTCGCGCCGAGCGTGACTTCGCCACGGCCGACACCATCCGCGACCAGCTCACAGAAGCCGGAATCGCTGTGGAAGACACCCCCAATGGTCCTTCGTGGACAGTGAGAGACTGACGTATGGCTGGCAATTCGCGTCGCCGCGGAGCGGTGCGCAAGCAGGGCACGAAGAAGGGCTCCGTCGTCGGTTCCGGCGGAATCCGCCGTAGGGGCCTCGAAGGCAAGGGGCCGACCCCGAAGGCGGAGATGCGGCCGGGGCATCCGGCACAGCGTCGGGCCGCCGCCGCGGCGGCTCGGGCGGAGCACAAGCGCAACGCGGCCAAGAAGGCCGCGGAGGGCCCGGAGATCATCGCGGGCCGCAACCCCGTCGTGGAGGCGTTGCGTGCGGGTGTGCCCGCGACGGCGTTGTACGTGGCCCTGAACATCGACGCCGACGATCGCGTCACCGAGGCCGTGCGTGTGGCCGCCGACAAGGGCATCTCCATCCTGGAGGTGCCTCGCGACGAGCTCGACCGCAAGACCAACAAGGCCGTGCACCAGGGGCTCGGACTCCAGGTTCCGCCGTTCTCCTACGCGACCCCGGACCAGCTGCTGAAGGCGGCGCGCGAGTCCGGTGACCCGCCACTGCTGGTGGCCCTCGACGGGGTCACCGACCCGCGCAACCTCGGCGCCGTCATCCGCTCGGCCGCCGCGTTCGGGGCGCACGGTGTGCTGCTGCCGAGCAGGCGCAGCGCCGGAATGACCGCTGTGGCGTGGCGGACGAGTGCGGGCGCGGCGGCCCGGCTGCCGGTGGGCATGGCCACGAACCTGACGCGGCAACTCCGCGAGTGGGCGTCCGAGGGGCTGATGATCGCGGGCCTCGACGCGGACGGCTCGGTGGACATCGACTCGATGAACATCGACGTCGACCCGCTGGTCGTGGTGATCGGCTCGGAGGGCCGCGGCCTGTCGCGGCTGGTGCGGGAGACGTGCGACTACACGGTGTCCATCCCCATGGCAGCCGGTGTCGAGTCGCTCAACGCCTCCGTGGCGGGAGCGGTGCTGCTGGCGGAGGTCGCCCGCCGCCGCCGCGTAGCGGGCCGCGTGTAAGCCGTGAAGACGATCGGCATCCTGCTGTTCCACGACGTCGAGGAGCTCGACGCGGTGGGGCCGTGGGAGGTGCTGTCGCACTGGGCGAGGACGTACCCGGACGACGGCTACCGCGTGGTGACGTTCTCCCGTGACGGCGGTGAGGTGCGCTGCGCGAAAGGGCTGCGCATCGTGGCGGATCACTCGTACGACGACGTTCCGCCGCTCGACGTGCTGCTGTACCCGGGCGGGCGTGGCACCCGCCCGCAGCTGCACGACGAGCACCAGCTCGCGTGGGTGCGCAAGCAGCGCGAGACCGTGCCGCTGCTGACGAGTGTGTGCACGGGCTCGCTCGTCTACGCCGCGGCGGGACTGCTGCGCGGGCGGCGAGCGACGACCCACTGGCAGTCGCTGGACCTGCTCGCCGAACTCGACCCCACGATCGACGTGCGAAGGGACGAGCGGTTCGTCGACGACGGCGACGTCATCACGTCGGCGGGGGTGTCGGCGGGCATCGACATGGCACTGCACCTGCTCGCGCGGTTGGTGAACCCGGAACGGGCGCGCGAGGTGCGGAAGCACATCCAGTACGACCCCGAACCTCCGGTGTAGGCCCGGAGCCGTACGGCGACTGCGACCACGCGTGCACAACCTGCGGACACGCCGATGTGGTGACCAACCACCGGCGTGTCCGCACTTCTCGCACGCGTGTCCGCACTTGCCGTACACAGTGGCTCGGACCACTTGCCTGCCATGTCGCTCCGTCGGGGGATGGTCTCCGTTAAGGTCACGGTGCGCAAACGTGTCCGGGGGGCCCCTGAATGTCGTTCGTCTCGCCGCTGTTCCTGTGGTACTTCATGCCCGCGATCCTCGTCGCGGTGCTCGTACTGCCCAGGAACTGGCGCAACGGCATCGTCGCCGTCGGCAGCCTGGTCTTCTACGCCACGGGCGCGGGTGCCTTCACGCTGCTGTTGCTTGCCTGCATGGTGGTCAACTTCGCCGCGGGCCCGGCGCTGGAGCCGGACCCGTGGAACACACACCTCCAGGCTCGTCGTCGCTGGTTGCTCATCGGCGTCGTCGCCTTCGACCTGTCGATCCTTCTGGTGTGGAAGTACGCGGGCTTCGCTACCGAGCAGATCGCCTGGTTCGCACAGCTCTTCGGTGGCGACTTCCCCATCGCGGAGCTGGCACTGCCGATCGGCATCTCGTTCTTCACGTTCCACCACATCTCCTACGTGGTGGACATCTACCGGGGGGAACGGCCCGCGCTGCGCAACCCGGTGTCGTTCGGCACCTACATCTCGATGTTCCCGCAGCTCGCGGCAGGGCCCATCGTGCGGTACCACGAGATCGCCGACCAGCTCCCGCAACAGCGTTCGCACCGGCTGGACGACATCGCGGCGGGCTTCCCCCGCTTCGCGCTGGGGCTGTGCAAGAAAGCCGTGATCGCCGACTCGCTCGCGCCGATGGTGGACGCGTGCTTCTCGACGCCGCCTGAGGACATGACGTTCGCGATCGCGTGGCTCGGCGCGATCGGCTACACGTTGCAGCTCTACTTCGACTTCTCCGGTTACTCGGACATGGCCATCGGCCTCGGCCGGATGCTGGGCTTCCGGCTGCCCGAGAACTTCGCGCGCCCGTACTCGTCGGTGACCGTCACGGAGTTCTGGCGCCGCTGGCACATGTCGCTGTCCCGCTGGTTCCGCGACTACGTCTACATCCCGCTGGGCGGTAACCGGGGTGGCGCGGCGAAGACGTACCGCAACCTGTGGATCGTGTTCCTGCTGACGGGTTTCTGGCACGGCGCGGCGTGGACGTACGTGGTGTGGGGCCTATACCACGGTGTGCTGCTGGTGGCGGAGCGCGCGACGGGTTGGGACGCCTCGCCACGCACCACCGGGGCCCGGGTAGGACGGCGCGTGCTCACGCTCGTTCTGGTGGTCTTCGGGTGGGTGTTCTTCCGCGCACCCGATCTCGGCTACGCGTTCACGATGATCGGCGACATGCTCGTGCCCGACTTCACGGGGCTGAGCGACGTGGTGGAGGCGGCACTCACCAACCAGCGGCTCGTGCTGCTGCTCGCCGCGCTGGCGGTGTTCTTCCTGCCCGCGTACCCGGTGACGGGCCCACTTCTGGAGTCGGCGCGCACCAAGCCCGCCGCGACACTGCGGGTGGCGGTGATGACGGTGGGCGTGTTCTACGCCGCGGTCCTCGTCGCCACGGGCACGTTCAGCCCGTTCCTGTACTACCAGTTCTGAGTTACCGCGGTCGGCGCGGGGAGCAGGGGCCTCGGGGTGCTCGATCGGCGCCGACCGGAGGTCTACAGCAGACGTCGGAGCCCGTCGAGTACGGCGTGGAGCACGCTCAGCGCCGGCGGGGTCGTCTCGCGCAGCGCGGCGCGTGCCTCGGCGGCACGGAGGTCGTCGGCGGTCGGCCAGGCCGGTGGGAGGGGGTCGAGGCGCCAGAGCCGCATGGTCGGGCGGTCATCCACCACGGAGTCGAACACGGGCGTGGCGAGGTCATGCACGCGACACCTCCGTGACGAGCGAGGTGGATTGCTCGGCGTTGCCGACGGTGTCGACCGCGCACCAGTGCCGGTGGGTGGTGTCGTCGAGGCACCGGGCGATACAGCCGCCGCAGAAGCGTCCGTCGACGCTGGTGTGCGGCTGGTCGGGTCGCGCGACCGGCTCATTCGCGCACAGGGCGCACAACACGGTTTCCTGCGCCGCCGGAGTGACGAGGATGTGGCCGCCCAGCTCGGCGGCGCGGGCGAGCATGTCGTCGGCGAGCACGCGCAACGCCGCCCCGACCTCACGCAACCCGTCGGCCGGGAGTTCACCACCGTCCTGCGCGGCCATGAGCGCGAGCACGACCTCACCAAGACGCGCGTTCACCTGCCCGAGCTGCACCAGCAGTTCCCGGTCACGGGCGATCACCGTTCACCACCCCCGGCGCTCGGCGGCTTCGCGGCCGTGCTTTCCTGATCGTCCTCAGCCGTGGTCCTGGCCGGTTCCTGCCCCGTCCACATCGCACGGCCCCCGCCACGGCACGATCCGCTGTTCCAGCTCATGTGCGGACCGTATTCACTTCATCACAGCAGAGGTTTCCAAACAGGAAACCCAGCAGGTACCGTCGTCGACATGGACACGATCGGGGCAACGATCCGCCGCCTGCGACGTTGGCGCGGCCTGACACTGGAACAGGCGGCCGGGCTCGCCGGGATCAGCAAGGGCTACCTGTCGAAGATCGAGAACAGCCGGGTGGCCGTCGACCGGCGCAGCACACTCGTCGCGATCGCGGACGCGTTGCGGGTCAGCCTGGCCGACATCACCGGCGACGGACTGGAGATTCGCGACCCGGACGCCGACAGTACGGTGCCCGCGATCCGTACCGCCCTGCTCGACAGCGACCTCGACGACAGCCCGCCGCAGGGTGAGCTGTCGGCACTGCTCGCTGAGACACAGTTGGTCGCCGCGATGCGCCAGGCCAACCAGATGGCCGAGGTGGGCCGCCGCCTCCCACCACTGATCACCGCTCTGCACACGCATGCCCGGCAACCCGAGGGGCTCCGCGCGCTCGTCAGCGTGGCCCACACCACCTCACTGCTGCTGAAGGGGCTCGGAGCGCCTGATCTGGCGTGGATCGCGGCCGACCGCGGACACGAGGCCGCCGAGCGGCTCGGTGACCCGCACTGGATCGCACTCGCGGCGTTCGCGCGCACCCAGGCTCATTCCGGCCTCGGCGCGCACCGCCGAGCGGGCACCCTCGCCCGTGACGCGCTGGAGATCGTGCCCGGCGACGCGATCGACGTCCGTGGCGCACTCACCTTGACCACCGGTTTCATCGACTCCGTGGTGGGTGACGACCCGTCCGCCGCTCTCGACGAGGCCGAGGGGCTCGCCCGCCATGTCCAGGACGGCAACCGCCATCACCTGCTTTTCACCCCGGCCAACGTCGTTCTGTGGCGCATGGCGTCGGCGCTTGAGCAGGGCGACTACGCGGCGGCTGCCACGCTCGCGAAGTCGGTCCACCCGACCGACCTCGAAATCAACTCGCGCCGCACCACGTACTTCATCGATTACGCCCGCGCACTATGGGGGCTGCGGCGACCCGACGAAGAGGTCATTGCGCTGCTGGCCCAGGCCGAGAAGATCGGCCCGGTGAGGACCAGGAGCAACGCCTTCGTTCGAGAGATCGTGTCCACGATGGTGGAACGGGCACGGCGGCAGGCCGTCGCACGTGAGGCTCGGGGCTTGGCATCCCGCATGGGCTTGTTGAAGACAGCCTGACAGCACAGCAAGCGGCCCCGGACACCACACGGTGCCGGGGCTGGCGACGAGGACACCACGGCAACTGCGATCACGAGCGGGCAGTCCCTCCCTCGCCGGCGTCGTGCTCTCGCTCGTGCCCGCTTTCGGCACCGGCCCGCGAGGCTGGATTACCGTCTGGGTATGTCGCGCATCGACCCTGTGCCGGCCTACACCCTCCGGCAGCTCGCGGCGTTCGTCGCGGTGGCGGAGACCGGCACGATCAGCGCCGCGGCGGAGCGCGCTCACCTCTCGCCGTCGGCGCTCGCCGGGGCGGTGACCGATCTGGAGAAGGCACTGAAGGTGCAACTCACGGTGCGCCGCCGGGCTCGCGGCGTGCAACTCACGCCGACGGGCGAAGCCGTGCTCGCTCGCGCCAAGCTGTTGCTGGAGCAGGCGTCCGGACTCCAGACCGACGCCGCGGGCGTGGGTGGCGTGGTCACCGGGCCGATCGCGCTGGGCTGCTACCCGTCGCTCAGCCCGACGGTCCTGCCGTCGCTGCTGCACGCCTTCACCCAGCGGTACCCGAAGGTGACGGTGGAGCTTCACGAAGACACCCAGAACCGCCTCGGGACCCGCCTCGAAGAAGGCGAACTCGACCTCGCCATCGTCTACGACCTCGACCTGCCGCCGGAATGGCAGACAGCACGCCTGGCCACCCGCTCACCGGCGGTGTTGCTGCCGACCGATCACCCACTCGCCTCACTCGACGGGCCACTGCGGCTCGCCGACCTCGCCGACGAACCCATGGTGTTGCTCGACGCGCCTCCGAGTTCCCACCACGCGACGGAGGTGTGCAGGCTCGCCGGGTTCGCGCCGAGGGTGGCGTACCGGACACAGAACTTCGAGACGGCCAGGTCGTTCGTCGGTCGGGGACTCGGCTGGACCCTGCTGGTACAGCGTCCCGAGCACGACGTCACCTACGAGGGACTTGGTGTGGTGGTGCGCACCGACCTCACACCCCGGCCCGGCCCCGTCGACGTCGTTCTGGCGTGGCAACGGGGGGCCATGCTCAGCAAGGCGTCGCGCACCTTCGTCGAGTTCGCCTTCAGCTCCGCGAGCCGGGCGGAGTAGCAGCGGCTTCCCAGCGGCTACCTGCGCTTTCCCGCACTTCCACGGAAATTCCGACCAGACTGGCCGGAATATCCCGCTTTTCCCGTGCCCCTGCCTGCGGTGATGCTCCTCAACACCGAGCTGCACCCGTGTCACGGATCGGAAAGGCAACGTCGCCATGACGACAACCGACCTCGCCGCGAAGCCACCCACGATGTCGGCACGACAGGCTCGCCGCGCTGTCACGTCGAGTTTCGTCGGGACCGCCATCGAGTGGTACGACTTCTTCATCTACGGGACCGCCGCGGCGCTGGTGATCGGACCGCAGTTCTTCCCCGCCTCCTCCTCGCTGGCCTCCACGCTCGCGGCTTTCGCCACGTTCGCGGTCGGCTTCGTCGCACGACCGATCGGTGGCGTGGTGATGGGGCACTTCGGCGACCGCATCGGCCGCAAGTCGATGCTGGTGCTGTCGCTGACGATGATGGGCCTCGCCACCGTGGGCATCGGTCTGCTGCCGAACTACGACGCGATCGGTGTGCTCGCGCCGATCCTGCTGGTCGTGTTCCGGTTCGCGCAGGGCATCGGCGTCGGCGGCGAGTGGGGTGGCGCGGTGCTGATGGCGACGGAGAACGCTCCCCCTGGCAAGCGCGGCCTCTACGGTGCCGCGCCGCAGATCGGGGTGCCCGCGGGCGTGCTCGCCGCGAACCTGGTGTTCCTCCTCATCACCCAGGTCCTGGACGACGAGTCGTTCCAGTCGTGGGGCTGGCGTGTCCCGTTCCTGCTCAGCGCCGTTCTCGTGGGCATCGCCATGTGGATTCGCCTCGGCGTGCTGGAAAGCCCCGAGTTCAGGCAGGTCAAGCAGGAGGAGCGCGTCGCGAAGCTCCCGATCGTCGAGGTGCTCACCAAGAACCTGCGGTACGTGCTGCTGGCCGCCGGCACGTTCATCGCCACCAACGGCATCGCCTACGCGTTCATGGTCTACGTGCTGACCTACGGCACCGAGGAACTCGGCTTCGAACGGTCCACGATGCTGTGGTTGCTGATCGTGTCGTGTCCGGTGTGGATGGCGGGCATGGCGTTGGCCGCCGCGAAGTCCGACGTGCTCGGTCGCCGCCGGGTCTACACCTGGAGTTCGCTGGCGCTCCTCGTCGTCGCCGCGCTGTTCTTCCCGCTGATCGACACGGCGTCGCTGCCCGTCATGCTCGTCGCGATGGTGGTGATGGCGGCCGTGCTCGGCA
This sequence comes from Saccharomonospora cyanea NA-134, assembly GCF_000244975.1. NCBI lineage: Bacteria > Bacillati > Actinomycetota > Actinomycetes > Pseudonocardiales > Pseudonocardiaceae > Saccharomonospora > Saccharomonospora cyanea. The sequence continues at coordinate 4,841,612 of NZ_CM001440.1, forward strand.
CCACCGCCGGTCCGCAGTCGGCGCTGTTCGCGGAGCTGTTCCCCGCCCACATCCGCTACAGCGGCGCCTCGCTGGGCTACCAGATCGGGGCCATTCTCGGCGGCGGGCTCGCGCCCTTCATCTCCACGTCACTGTTCGCGGCGTTCGGTACGTCGTGGGCGATCACCGGCTACTTCGTCGTCATCGCCGCAATCAGCCTCGGCTCGGTCCTGGCTCTGCCCGAGACCCGCCGCGTGTCCACGGAGGGGGAGCACTGACGATGTCCGCCTACTACCAACCTCGGAGGTATCCGGCTTCGGACTTCCCCTCCACGCCGGACGACGACACGGCGCTGCCGGTCGTCGTCGTGGGCGCGGGCCCGGTGGGCATGGCCGTGGCCCTCGGGCTGGCGAACCGCGGGGTGCCGGTGACGATCCTCGAAGCCGCCGACCGGGTCTCCTTCGGCAGCAGGGCCATCTGCGTCTCCCGGCACAGCCTCGAAGTGGCCGAGCGACTCGGGTTCGGCGCGGAGGTGGAGAGAATCGCGCTGCCGTGGCTCGGCGGGCGCAGCTTCTACCGCGACCGTGAGGTGCTGCGGTTCGAGATGCCACACAGCACCTCGGACGTGCGTGGGCCGATGGTCAACGTCTCGCAGTCGGAACTCGAACAGGTCATGGTCGACGCGCTGACCTCCAACCCACTGGTCACGTTGCACTGGGCGGCCGAGGTGTCCGGCGTCGAACAGGACGCCGAGCAGGTGCGGTTGACCGTCGACACCGCGTTCGGCTCCCGGCGACTGCGGGCACGGTGGGTCGTGGCGGCCGACGGCGCGCGCAGCAGGCTGCGCAAGCTGAGCGGGTTGCGCATGGAGGGCGACACGTACGAGGGACAGTACGTCATCGCCGACATCCACTGGCGGTCCGGCCTGCCGGCGGAGCGGCTGGTGTGGTTCGACGCGCCGAGCAACCCCGGCTCGACCATCATCATGCACCAGCAGCCGAACGACATCTGGCGCATCGACTACCAACTCGACGCCTCCGACGACCCCGAACTGGAGACCAGCGAGGAACGCATCCGCGACCGCATCAGCAGGCACCTGACGTGGTTGCGCAACGACGTTCCCTGGACGTTGGAGTGGCACGGCTACTACCGGGCCCGCGCGCTGGCGTTGCGGGACTTCCGGCACGGCCGGGTCCTCTTCGCGGGCGACGCCGCGCACCTGGTGCCGATCTTCGGCGTGCGGGGCCTCAACTCCGGCATGGAGGACGCCGAGACGCTCGCCTGGCAGCTCGCGGCGGTCGTGGGCGGCCACGGTGACGAGTCGCTGCTGCGCGCCTACTCCGCCGAGCGGCACGCGGCGTGGCGGCAGAACGTGGACAACGCGAGTAAGTCCACTTTGGTCATGTCGCCCGGTGGGCACGGCTTCCGCACCACGCGCGACGCGGTGCTCGCGTTGGCCACCGAACGTTCCGAGTTCTCACACCTGGTGAACCCGCGCCAGTCGAGCGCCACGCACGCACACGCGTCACCGCTGACATGGCCGGTGGAGCCGGACGTCACGGGTGCTCTGCCGGGCGACCCGCTGGAGGACCGCAAGGTACTGGTGAGGGCCGTCGGCGGGGTCGAGGAGTCGTCGTTGAACGCGGTCCGGGGAACCGGGTTCGCGTTCCTCGGGTTCGAGCTCGCGCCCTCCGACGCCGACGTCGTCGCGGCGAGTGCCGAGCAGCTCGCCGAGTCGCTACCCGCCGAGCAGGTCCGCGCCGTCGTGACGGCCGCACCCGGTTCGGCCGTCGAGCCGGGTGACGACCTCACCGTCGTCGAGGACCCGGACGCCGCACTCGCCCAGGCCCTGGGCGCCCGCGCCGGCGAGGTGTTCGTGGTGCGTCCGGACGGACTGATCCTGTGCCGCGTCACCGACCTGAGCGCGTTGTCCGACGTGGCCCGCCACCTCGTGTCCGGGACCGCGCCCACCGGCGGCATCGCACCGTCGCGTGTGGAGGGCGGGCTGCCGTCACCGGAGTCGAGGCGGGAACGCGTGTGGCTCGCCCTGTCACGCGCTCTGGACTCCGCCGCGGAGTCCGACCGGGAAGGCATGCTGACCCGGTTGGCGATGCTGCTGGGCGACAAGGTCGGCCACGAGGCGTTCGAGGAGCTGCTGGAGGCCGCCCAGCGCACGGCGAAGACCGCGCGGGAGTAAGGGCCGGACTCGGCCTGCCGGGAGTGCACCTCAACGGCAGCGTGGCAGGAGCATGCCACGGCCCTGCCGCGCTCGTGGTGGAAGTGCGAGCCTGAACCGTCCAGCGAGCATGGGCGGGGAGGCGGTGGACGTGGAAGCGACTACCCGGCGGACCGTCGTGGAGGTCTCGCCACGGTGGCGATCCTCGGTGTGACCGCCACCGTGGTCTGTCTCTACCCGTTAATCCACATGGAGATCCGATACCGGGTCCGGTTCGGTGACGCGGGCGACAGGTAACGGGAGCAGTTCGCCTCCGTACTTGGACATCACTGACCGCACACCGTTGGCCTGTGACGTGTACGACCCGAACCACGGCGGAGGCTTCCACGAGGGCAACGAGAAATTGGGCTTCCCCGGCTTCATCTCAGGACAGGACGCCGAGTTCCGGTCGCTGGCGAAGCAGCTCGGAGCCGACGGTTGGGTGAGGTGGAACAGCAACGACTTCGCTACCAAGTGGCCGACGTGAGAGCCGCCCTGCCCGAAGTCCGCCGAATCGATCACTTCGCCTGGTACGAAGGGGGCCCGGGTGTGGGTGGGTGCCGGGACGCTGCTCGGTTGTGCCCTGGCAGTGCGGTTCCTCAATGCGGAGAGTCCTGACCCTGACCCTGTGGCGGCATCCTGTTCACCCGTCGGCGTGAGTCGACCGCCACCACAAGCATCCTCCGCACGGCGAGGCCGGCCGAACGAGGCAGCAGGTCAATGCGTGGCCTCACCGATGTAGCGATCGACGCCCCGGCAGCGACAGGAAGTCAAGAAGCCAACCGCGCAAAATCCGCTCGAAGGGATTGGTATGGACACATCGGAGGCGTGGCTCCTTGCGAGAGGTTCGACCTGCGACTGCGTGACTTGCTACTACTGCGACCGCCACGTTGACGGCCATCACCACCAGCACGACCATTTCCCGATTCCCAAAATGGCGGGTGGGACTGCCGTGGTACCGGCGTGCCTTGAGTGCCACGACCTCAAGGACCGGTACACCCTCGCCCGTCGCTGGCCTGTCAGCGGGTACTTCGAAGCTCTGCGGGGTCTGATGGGAGAAGCTCTCATCTCTCTGGAGAAGCAGGATTCCGAAACGGCTGCCTTCGACTGGTTGGCAAGCCATCCATCGTTGAGCGACGAAGCTGTTCTCGCGCGTTGGAGCGATCTACCGCCACTGAGCAGAGTTCTCTACGGGAAACTACGCCGACTGCACGAGGAGGAGTTGTTCCGGCAGCGCAAGAACGGACTCGAACCATCCCACACCTCTGCACTGGTCGCGGCATTGCGCAGTACGTCGGCTGACCGTATCCGCCACAACGCTTCATGAATCACTTCAGCAGTTCCACCGGTGCTCCCTCCTGGGAGGTCTACCGATGGTCAAAGCACGAACGAAGAATCCCCCGGGGCCGCGCTGCGGGGATTGCGGCCCCTGTGTCGCCCTCCTACTCGCCTGCAGCGACACGCACCGATTCCGGGCCACTATGCCACCGCTTCTGTTGGTGAACGAGAGCGTTCCAGGCCAGGACGGGGCGTGTTGGGACTCACCCGTCAGCCTCGGCCAGCAACTCGGAGGGCACTCCGGTCCATGAGACATACAGGTACTCACGAGCGCGAGAACCAGCCACGTAGAGCAGTCCCCGTTCCCGCGCCCATGCGGCGTCACGATCCGGCTCCTCGAGATCCCGAACAAATCGCGGGGGAAGTTCGCGCCGAGAGGCGCCCACGATCGCGACCGCACGGTATTCGAGTCCTTTGGCGCGATGCATGGTCATCACCCGCACGACATCACCAAGAGCGTTCTCGTCCGTTCCTGCGCCTACCTCAGCGACGGGCACCCCGGCCATCGACAGGGTGTGTACCAGGTCAGCAACACCTCGATTCGCCCGCGAGACGACTGCCATCTGCGGCCAGGTCACTCCGACTTGGCGCCATGACCGGAGTTTGTCGGCCAACGCCGCCTGTTCCGCCGCCGAGCTGTTGAAGCCGCGTGCCTCCGGAGCGGGGCCCCCGAACTCCGAACGCGCGCCCGCCAGAGATTCGGCTTCGCCCTCAAGGTCATCCACGTCGTGTCCGTAGGCAACCTTCAGCGACCAACCAAGGATCTCCCGCGAGGTCCGGTAGTTCACGGTGAGCCGCCGGGAACGGCCCCTCGTTTCGATGCCGTACCGCGACAGGACGATCGGCTTGCCGTAGATCCGCTGGTGTGCGTCACCCACGATGAACAGGTCGTCCCTGTCATGAGGCACCAACGCCCGGATGAGTCTCCAGTGGGCCGGATGCAGGTCCTGCGCTTCGTCCACGACGGCGTGGCGGTATCGAGGAAGGGCGCTGCGCCGAACACCACTGTCGAGCCCAGGGTCGTCGTGCGGATTCAGTTGTGCGGCGATGGTCGCGGCCCGGGCTGCGACCTGCGTGAAGGTGATCAAGTTCTGGGCGTTGAGGAGTTGGGTGAACCGTTCGAACACCGTCCACAGATCCACCCGTTGAAGCCGGGAGATGCGCCTGCCTCTTCCGCTGCGGGACGCGGTGAGGTATTCGGCTCGTTCCTCGATTCCTTGGGCGAGTACCACTTCGTTCCACTCGCTCTGCAGGAAGGAGATGTCCCACTTGTCGGAAGCCGCCGCCCGGGCGGTCTCCCATGCCTGCAGCACGCTCGGGTCATCGTCCCTCCGCGGTGTCGGCCTGGTTCCGTCCCCGGTGCGGAGGATGCGCTGGGCAAGGGAGTCGATGTTGACGACGTCGACCCGGCGCAGCAGCTCCGGTCCCGCCAGTTCGGTGAGCTGGGCTTCGATGTTCTGCGCCAGGTTGCGGGTGAAGGTCGTGAACAACACCTTCGCGTCACTGCCCTCCCTGTCGAGGCGTTGTGCGAGGTGCCGAGCCCGGTGGATGGCGGTCACGGTCTTGCCCGTGCCTGCTCCCCCGGTCACGCGGTAGGGCCCCTTCCAGCCGTCACGGTAGGCGAGCCTGCGCTGCAACGGGTGCAGCCAGATCCGCCAGGCCTTGAGGTCCGCGTCGAGCGCCGCACGCAGTTCCTCCGGGCTGCCGTCCGTGAGGACGAGCCTGGACTGGGGCCGGTCGAGCGCCCCCAGCAGGTCGCCGGTGTCGATGTCCGGTTCGACCTCGGCGATGAGGTCGACCCACACTTCCTCCACACCGCGACCGGCGGCGAGGTCCAGGACCGCGTTCCCCTGCACTCCCGGCAGTTCCTCGGCGACCGTGAGGAGCTGGTCCTCGTCGGTGATGGCCACCAGGCGTTCGGCGATGTCGTTGTCGATACCGAAGCGCCGGAGGTCACGTGCCCGGACACCGTTGAGGACAGGACTACGTCGAGGTTGCGTGCTCGACACCGAGCTGGCCCGGGTGATCGCCTCGCCGAGGGCCGCGGCGTCCACCACGTCGAGGGCGCCGGTCACCTCGTTCACCCCGAAACGCAGCTTGGCCGCGTAGGTGTAGGCATCGTCGTGCGGCTTCACCGCCACGAGCACGTATCCCCCGGCCCGGGGAAGTTCGATGAGAACCGCGCGCCAGAAATCGGTCACCCGCGCTGTCTTGATTCGCGGATCGGTGACGCCTTCGGGGGTTTTGAGATCGAGCCCGGTCAGGTCGGGTCTCTCCTGCAGTTTGACCACGAAGTCGAGGACTCGGTTCTTCACCGACCCGTCCAGTGCGGAGTAGCTCTTGCCGAACAGGTCCGACACCACCACGCGAGTACTCATCAGACCTGCTTCCCGAACGCCGCCGCGATCTTGCGCACCAGATCCTCCTCGTCGTCGCCTTCATCGAGCAGCCAGGACTGCCAGCCATGACGGCGTAGCCATTCGTCTCTCTCGTCACAGACGTCGATGACAGTCGCGAACTTCCGCTCGGGCCAGCAGTATTCCACCGGCCACAGGTGGGCCCGAGGATCACCGACCTCACCACCGGGCTCGGGATCCGGGATGTCCAGCTCGGCCAGCCGCCTTCCGACCCGAGCGAGCCGGTCGTGGGTGAATTCGATGACGAGTTCCCAGCGGGGAGACACGACATCCACGGTCGCTTTCTCCGTGGCCGGTGGCTGAGCCAGGGGCAGTGACCGGCCGGCGAAGACGTCGAGTGAGCGCCAGGTCCAGCACTCCGCCATCCGCATCGGCATGGCATGTGCGTGTCTGGGAAGGGGAAGGAACTGGAGCACGTTCGACCACCTGAGCCAGTCCCGCCACTGCTGTTCGTGGGACCGGCCGCCCACCTCGCTGGGCCGGTCGTCCAGCACGGTCACCGCCCCGACGGTGTCGGTTCCGGCTCCTTGCGAGCTGCCGACGACCGCGATGGGAAGCCCCGAGGTACCAGCACAGGAGGCGAGCACGATCGGACCACCACGTCCGTCGGGTCTCCCGTCCCGGGCCCAGTCCAGCAATGTCCGAGGCAGGCTCTCCGGGGCCACCTGCGTCGGCGGATGCCTGCGGTGGTTCTCCGAAGCCATGAGAGCGATACAGGTCTGTACCGCCGTCTGTTCCCATACCGGCTCGGCAGGGTCGCGAAGGTACTCCAGCAGAGCCCGCATCGGGTTTCCCCAGAGCAACGAGGCACGTCTGTCGCCGACTGCGGCTCGGGCGACGTTGACGACCTTGCTGTCGACCAGGGTCGGTAGGTCGCTGTCGTAGCCGTCGAGCATCCGTGCGAAGTCGTCGACGTCCTGGAAGGTCAGGGACCACACGCGGTACCCCTCGTCGCGCAGGGCGGCCCGCTTGGCGGCGTCGTCCGAGGTGCGGTCGTTCTCGACCGAGGCGTGGTAAGCCCGCCCGTCGAGGTAGACCGCGACGGGTGAGTCCTGGGCATCCTGCCGCGTGAACAGGAAGTCGGGTTCCGTCGTAACCCCGCCTGCCGTGACCCGGACCAGGGGACGCACGGTCCAACGGCGCGGCTCCTGGTCCGGGTTGAGCAGGCGGATGTCGAGTTCTTCGCCTCTCTGGCCTGTCGAACCCGTCCAGGACTGCCCCTCGCCCCGGCTCACCGCGCCTTTGAGCACCTCACGGAACCGGAGTTCCAGCTCGGAAAGCTGGAGGGAGGAGATGTCGATGTCGGCGACGGTCGGGATGTCCTCCACGGACCAGTTGCCGAGGAGATCGGCGAGCAGCTCCAGGGCCACGCGCCGATTGGCGTGCTCCACCTCGCCCGGCTCGGCCACACCGAGCAGGCAGCGGTGACAGGCGGCGCGACCTTCGAACTGGCATTGGCAGGCGCTGAGCACGTCGTGGGCCTGCCGCAGGATGCGGTGCATCCGCTCGGGATCCCCGAAGCGGTCGAGGTAGCCGGTGCCGCCGGGGACCGTGTCGTGCAGTACCAGGAACTGCCTGACCCGCCGGTGTTCGTCGGGCATGCGGGCGGTGACGATGTCGAGGTGCTGGGGCGCACCACCGAAGTCCCGGTGCAGCCCGAGAAGGAGAGCAGTCTTCAACGAGGTGAGCCGAAGGTTGACGTGGAAGGTGGACACGGGAAGCAGCAGCCGCACGGCCTGGGTGGTGATCTCGTGCGAGAGCAGGAGATCCACCCAGCGTGGTGGGGTTCCCCGCCGTGTCGAACACCATCCGCGATGCCGCACCTTGTCCTCGGCTCCCTGCCGGACGACCCCGCAGTACGCGCAACTCGGGAACCGCGGTGCCGACGTGTGAGTCCCGGCGACGGAGGTGTCGGGTCCGGGGCGGTCGGCACGGCCGAGGTTGACCGTGCGAACGGTCGCCCTGCGGACGTACTCGGCGCCGAAGGCGTGGCCCCTGAGCCGCCACGCGCGCTGGATCTGCTCGGAATCCACGTCCACACCGGTGACCGTGGTGAACCGGGTCCGGGTCCGGTCCTCGCTCTCGTCCTCGATCAACGCCTCGTCACGGCGGTGGACAGCGGAGACCTTCCGTAGTTCGAGTACCTTGTGCACGGCACCGGCGTCGGCGACCCCGGTCCCCCGGCAGCGGGGACACGAGCCGGGTGCTGGCTCGACGGTCTCGGTTCCCCAGCCACAGTCCGGGCACAACCGCATGTGCCGCCAATGCGGCCTGCCGGACGGACCGAGCTCCAGAGCATCGATCTCCACCCGGTATCCCTGGGCGTAGAACACCGCGCCCGGCGCGAACTCCGTGAGGGCGGTACGGCTGCCACGCCCGTAGCTGTGTTCGCTGGTGTGGAGCTTCCTGTCGCCCTCGTCGTCGGTGGTCCACCACAACGAGACGTCGAGTTCGGTGTGGTCGTCGCGCAGGTTGTAGCTCGGGAGCAGGGACAGCTCACCGAGTCCTGTCAGAGCGTTGCGGTTCCACGTGTCACGCAGCATCTGGTTGAGTGCTCTGGACTCGCCGGACCAGCGGCGGCGGTCCTCGGCCTGGGTGTCGTCCAGGTGCCCCTGCGCGTCGAGGTCGGCGATCGCCTGAGCCAGCTCGCCCAGCCGGTGTTTCAGTTCGCTGCGCTGCTCGGCCCACCGGGAGACCGCGCGGGCGAGCCTGTCGCGCAGACCCTTCGCGGCGAAGGCGCGCACCGCCTTGTGGACGTCCTCGTCCACGGCGTCGCCGTAGAGTGCGAGGAACTGCCCTGCCAGGGAGTCGGCTTCCGGGATCACCGTGTCGACGAACTGCCGCAGCCAGCTTCCCTCCGCCAGTCCGTTGTCGAGCAGCGCGCCGAGCAGGCGGGGCATCTCGCGGTCGAGCCGGATGTCCCCCGACGCGACCCTGTCGAGGCAGTAAGCCAGGTACTGCCTGCACAGCAACTCGGTGGCCGACAGGTACGCGGCGGGCGGCACGACCTCGCCGTCGATGAGGTGTTTCGGCTCCGACAGGTAATACAGCTCCCGAGGATTGCTCGGCACTGTCGCGAGCACCAGCGCGTTGCCGGTGGACCGGCCTGCCCGCCCGACGCGTTGGAGATAGTTCGCGGGGGTGGGCGGCAGGGAGGCGAGCCCGACGGTCGACAGGTCACCGATGTCGATACCCAGCTCCAACGTCGGCGTGCACGTGAGCACGTTCGGGTCGGTCGGTGAGGAACCGCTGGAGAACCGGCGTTCGACCGCGAGGCGGGTGTCGTCGTCCAGCAGCGCCGTGTGCTCGTGGCTGACGAGGTGCCGCAGGCGCCCGGAACGGTAGAGCCTGCGGTAGAAGTTGTCGTCCCGCACGCGGTGGGGTTCCAGCCGTCCGGTGCAACGCATCCGGGGACACGGCGCGGACGTCCAGTGGTCGGCCCGCCCTGGCGCGACAGGCTGGATGTGGTGGCATTTCGGGCACCTCAAGTGCGCACGTTCCAGCTCGTGGTCGCCCAGCGGGAGCAGGACGATCCGGGCGGGGTCGAGCCCGAACACCGCGGCGTCCGACTGGGACGTGCGGCGCAGCAACGGCGGGGCCTCCCCCTCGGCCAGCAGCCGGACAACCGGTTCGACGAGGGCGCGGGCCTCGGCCCTGCCGACGCCGAGGCACCGTTCCGTCCAGTCGACCAGCCACGACTCGCCGCGCGGGCGGAGGCTGTCGAACTCTCCCCTGCCCGACGTGCTGTAGAAGACGGGGGCGGGCCGCCCACGGGGGAACTTCTGCATCCCCGCGGGGCTCCCGCCCCAGATCGGCCACCGGTTGCCGTCGCGCTGCACATACGTGTCGAGCCACCGGTGCGCGATGCCGCCGCGCCTGCGCAGCCGGTCGAGCAGGCCCAGCAGCAAGACCTCGTACGCCGCCCGGTCGGGCAGGGTCATGCCGCGTTCGGGCAGGTTCTCGTGGACGTCGCGGGCGAGTGCCGCGTACCGGTCGAGGTCCACGTCGTAGTCGACCCCGAGCGCGCCAGTGAGTTCCAGCGTCCGGCCGAGCCGCGAGCGTAGTCCGACTTCGAGGTGCGCCTGGAAGGCCAACCGGGTTCCGAGTAGTCGCCGCCTGCGCCCGCCACTGTCGTGATCGAGCCATTCGCCTTCGAAGCCGAGCCTGCGCGCGAAGTCCGGCGGGGCGATGGCGTAGAGATCCGGGATGGGACTCGCAGCTAGGGAGGCGGTCACGTCCTGCAGGCTGCGCGGCTCTCCGCCGACGGCGCGCAGCAGCGCTGAGCGCAGGTTGAACTGGAACGCCCTGCCCTCGATGAAGGCCGCACGGTGCGCGGCGTCCTGGACCGAGTCGGTGAAGACGAGGGTCTTCTTCTCCCCGTCGCTGACGAGGTTGGAGCCGAACAACTGGGTGAGCGCCACGCTGACCAGGGTCGCCACCGACGAACCGAGGAACCGGATGGCATCGTCGGAGTCACAGGACGGGCACCGTTGCGCGGCTGCGGCGTCCCCGTCGGGGGTCACGAGCACGGGCAGCCCCGGCTCGCCGTCGCGGCAGTACCCGAGTGTCTCGAGATCGATGCGCCGGGCACCGGGCTCGTCGTCGCGGGCGAGCAGGAGCGTGCGCAGCTTCCGACGTTCGGTCACGCTCGTGCGCCACACCTTCTCAGGGGAGCCTTCCAGCTCCTCCCCGAGTTCGGTGGCCACCGTCTGCCATCCCGACCGGCCGCACACGCGGCAGTAGGCGGCGGGCAGGTAGCGCACGTCGTGGTCGGTGGGCCCGTCGTGCCACCAGCCGAACTGCGGTTCTGGCTTGACGGCGCGCAGCATCCGCGTGAGTTCGCGGATCCAGAGCTGAACTTCGAGATTGACCAGCGGCCGGGTGCGGCCTCGGCCCCCGTCGAGCCGGGCCGCGGACAGCAGCGCCAGGAAACGCAGGAGTGCGTTCTCGACTCCTTCCGGGTCCTGCTGTCTGGCGACGCCCCACTGCAGGACGCCCGAGTTGGTGACCGCGTCCACGGCTTCGGGCAGTGTCAGCGGCTCGCCCGCGAGCGCCTGCACCACGGCCCGGGTGAGGAAGCTGCGGCTGAGCCGTCTCCCGAGCGCGAGCCGGTCGGGGATGGCTCCCCCGAGGAACACATGGGCAAGGGCCTGCCAGGAGTCGGGGCGGGTCGCGTCGGGTTGGGGAAGCAGGTTGACCGACATCACGTCGGGGATGGGCAGGCTGAAGTCGACGTCCGGCACCACGTCGGCGGCGTCCAGGCGGTTCTCGGTGATGACGGCGTCCGGCTCGAACGGCGTGCCGAAGACGGTCTCGGCGAAGTTCCGCAATTCGTCCGAGCGGGTGGCGCCACCGAGAGTGGCGGAGGTGGCGACGGGGGTGATCCGGCCGAGCGGGCGGCCGGGTTCGGCGACCCTGAGTGTCGCGCCGAGGCGACGCAGCAGCATGGCGACGTCGGTGCCCTGCGCGCCGTCGTAGGTGTGGAACTCGTCGAGAACCAGGTAGCGCAGGCTCGTGGCCGACTGCTCCCACAGTGGCGCGTCCGCCGGTCGCAGCAGCAACAGGTCGAGCATCTTGTAGTTGGTCAGCAGGATGTCCGGAGGGTCCTCCCGCAGCGCCCTCCGGCTGTCCACGAGGTGCTCACGGGACGGCTGTGTGTGCTTGCCCTCCCCGCCGATGTACACGCCCGCGGTGACGTCCTTGAGCCGGGGATCGTCGTGCAGCAGCTCCGCGATGCGGCGGGCCTGGTCGCTGACGAGCGCGTTCATCGGGTACAGCAGGAGCGCCTTGATCCCCTTCTCACCGCGGGCCCGTGCGCGCACGGCGTGGTCGAGCACCGGGTAGAGGAACGATTCGGTCTTGCCCGAGCCCGTGCCCGTGGTAACGATGGTCGGTTCGGCGGCGCCCTCGCGCGTGGAAAGGCGCTCGAACGCCTTCGCCTGGTGCTGGTAGGGCGTGAACCCCTCCGGCAACCAGTCCAGCGGGGAGCGCCATCTGCGGCTCACCGGATGAAAGGGGGTCCGCACCCGCAGGTACGGGCCGCGGAAGATACCGGTGTCCGGGGCCATGAGGAACGATTCCAACGCCGCGCGGGCGTCGTCGTCGGCCAGGGCGAAGGTGGTGGACAGGTACTCCGTGACCGCGTGTTTGGTCTCCTCCTCCAGCAACGACGGGTACATCGGCACTTCCTTCCGGGCCTGGCCGTGTGATCACTCTGCGTGGTACGTCGCTCCCGAGCCGGGTTCCGTTAATGGACGTTACCGATTCGCCGCTGTGCCGTGGCCCGGGTGGTGGGCAACCGGGAGGCGGCCAAGGTCACCGAAGGCAGGACCCCGGCCGGCACGTAGCCGTGGCGGGCGGGCTTCGCTCAGGCAAGCAACTCAGTGACGTTTGCCCAGCCCGGGCAACCCGCCTGTGATCGTGTGGACGCTCGAACTCTCCTCGCTGGTCCTCCGGTCCAGTTCCGCGGCTTCCCGAGCTCGTGCAGCCGGGGTATCGGGCTGGGGCTCCCGGCGTGCGTTCGTAGATCGGCGCATTACCTTCCGGACACGGTTGAGGCACGCCGTCGCGTGAGCACGCATGTTGTGGCATTTGGTGACGGCGGGATCGTCCGGATCTTCGAGGTACCGAAGATGCGCTTCGATGTCGGCCACCAGCGCACGGAGCGTCTCCTGGAGGGCTTCTCCGCGCTCACGGAGAAGCCCTCCAGGAGGCTGTCGGCGCTGTTCGACCATGAACGTCTCGACTTCGGCCGTGACCGCCTTCGAGCGGCGACGAAGATGAACGACCATGGGATCGGCGATGTCGCGTGCTCGGCGTCTGACCTCGGCTCGCTTGGGGTGTTCGGATGCCATAACCGGTCGTCGGTTCGCCAGGTATTCATGTTTCAGTCGCATCGACGGACTCACCGGTCAGCACGGCATCCGACCGGGTCTGGCCCCGTATCGGCTGGTGAAATGTGCGGGCGCGGTGGGGTCTGGAAAGTGGGGCTTACAGGTGCAGCGCGTTGGGCTCGTTTCCGCCCTTCTTACTTACTTTGGGCATGGCCTCCTTGGGGGACCGCCGCAACAGTTTCATCTGACGACCTTCCACCCACGCGTTCCACGCCTTGAGATAGTAGAGAAGGTGCTCCCGTGAGTCGTCACTTTTGCGGTGCCGCTTTCCCGCCGCGAGATCCAGCATTGTGTTACGCAACGTCAGACGCGGATCGCCGACCTGCAACCCCGCGCCGGTGATCAAGCCTTCGCGCCACGGTGTCTGGTCGACCTCGGGCCTCTCCCTCCGCGTGACGTACCAGCCGATGGAGGCAGCGGTCACTGTGATCTTGATGGCACGGCTGATCTGGAGCCCTTGGGTGATGGCGGTGCGCATTCCAGGGTGCTCTTCGAGCAAACTCAGCAGTTGCAGGTGTGTCACCTGGCTCGTGCCGCCTGACCAGCCGCTGTCGGGTTGGGTGAGGTACAGGTGGAGACCACGCAACGCAGCGGCCAGGTGGGTTCCGTTGGACTCCCCGGCCAAGGAGAGAGCATCCCGTCCGGTCCGCTTTCGTCCCGTGTCCATCACCGCGAACGCCGACCGGGGAACCCCGTGTGTCACAGAGATCCGAACAGGTACTCCCGCCTTCTTGATCGCGGCCAGCCGGTGCTGACCGTCGACCAGTAAGCCGTCCTCGTCGAAGGCGATCCCCTGGTGGGTCAACTGCCACTCGCCACGCTCGATGGCACGCGCGAGGGACGTCACCGTCTGGCTGCTCAAAGGGCGGTTGTTCGTGTTCTTCTCCGCCAGCCATTTCTCGGCCATCTCAGGTGTTACCGTGCAGATCTCTGTATGCATCATCGAAGTCTTTTCAAGTCGCGGTGGACAGCGAGTGGGCGTAGCGCTAGATCATCGGGAACAGGCGTATTGTCCGCCTCTACTTCCACTCCGGTGCATCCGGCCCGGGCCAGATGTCGATCAGTCGCTGTGCCAGCCATTCGCCGCGCTCGTCGATGGCTTCCTCGTTCCACTCCTCCCGCCTGGAGAGACGGGAGTTGAGCAAGAGCACGCTGTGCTGGTTCAGGGCGGCGCGTTTGGTTTTCCAGTCGGAATTCGACATCGCCGCGTTGAGCGGGTGAGTCACGATGGTGAGATTGCCGAGCCTGTGCAGCCGTGCCGCGCGTGCGTCCTCTCCGGAGGGGCTGGCGGAATCAGGAAGCGGCCAGTGGGTTTTCCAGTCCTGTGGCAGCAGGTGTTCCAGTGTCAGCTTGCGGTCGCTGGGCAGGTGTTCGGACTTCTCCGCGCGTAAGCTTTCCTCCACCGCTGCTAGCGCCATGACGATGCGAGGCTGGGACACGGTTCCGTAAACGTCCCTCGTCATCAGGAAGTCTCGGAGCTCCTCGTCGTCCGGCCAGCGACTCACCATCGCCGCCGAGCCCGCGAGGCCGGCATGGAGTGCGTCATCGGCGTGTTCGAGATTCTCCTTGAGCTTCCCGACGAGCGTGGGAATGAGCCGGTTGTAGTTCTTCGCCGTCATCCGCATCAGCGCGCGTCGAGCCAGCCATGATTCGAGCATGTGCAGAGCTCGCCGACGACGGTGCGTGCTGACTTCGGGGGAACGGAACAGCAGCAGGACGATGGGCAGGACCGTACCCGCGTCCAACAGCGTCAACCGCGCGAAGAAGCGGCCTTCCGGCGACTCGGCGGGAAACTCGTCGAAGGAGCGCATCACTGCAGCATCGGAACACAGCTCGTTGATCAACGCCTTCGCGTCGACGCCGCCCGTCAGCACACGTTTGTTGAACGTCGCGAACAGTTCCGTCGCCGGGATGACATTGCCCAGTCGCATGGTGAGCCAGTGCATCAGGAAAAGCTCGCCGGTCGGCCGGTTGAGCCTGCCCTGACGGCGCTTCTGCCGCCAGTAGTCGTCGTCGAGCTGGGGTCGCCACACGTGCTCGTACAACGCGTCCGTGTCGTGACTCTGGTTGGTCGCGAGGCGGAACACCGCGTTCTTCACCAGGTCGAGAGACAGCAGCGGCGTACCTCGTGCGTTGAGGGTCTCGAAGATCACCTGGGCGTTGTCGCCGGGTTCCAGCGTGATCGACACGACCTTGAGCAGGTCGCACAGCGTGATCCGGAGCTGTTCGGCACGTTCGGAAACCGGTCGGTCGTCGGGGTCCTCGTCGTCCCCGCCACGCAGATAGTTGCCGATCTGCGTTGTGAAGTAGTCGAACGCCTCGTCGATGAGGTTGCTCGGGTCGTCCCGACGGCCAGGTGGTGGACCGTCGGCGGACATGACTGCGACGAATGCCTCTCGGTTGGCGTTCGTGGGCCATACCTTCAGCAGGTCGGTTCCCTTGGCCTTGCGTGGGTTGTTGCTGATCAGTTCGCGCAGGATCTCCGCGTCGTTGTCAGCGCCGACCTCGGTCATGGCCTTGGCGGCCGCGGCCACGAGCAGTTGCAACGTGGTGAGGCGCTGCTGACCGTCGATGACCGTGAACCGGGGAATCCGGCCCGGAGCTGTCTGCTCCTGGTCGAGCACGATGGCACCGAGGAAGTGGGACCATTGGGCGTAGTTTCCCAGGCCTCCCGTGTCTTCCTGATGGTGCAGCAGAGCGGTGATGTCCTGCCACAGCGGTCCCCACTGTTCCTCCTCGTTCCAGACGTACGGGCGCTGATAGAGAGGGACGATGTAACGGACGTCGCGCTCGAACAGTTCCTGGACGGTGTGGGTGGCGGGCTTCATCGGCTCTCCTCCCTGGCGAGGCGGCGGGTGAAGTCGGCGTAGGCGGCACGCATTTCCTGCTCGCGGTCCACGGGCGTGATCGGGGCTTCGTAGCGGTCGAGCAGGTCGCCGCAGTCCTCCCCATTGAGGTAGGCCTGGAGCAGCTTGAAGTCCTCGGGCCGCTGCTTGACGCCGTGCGCGTGGTGATCCTTGGCGATCTTGCGGCCGAGGTTGTCGAAGTACATGTTGTACTCGTACTTGCGCAGCACGGCGAACTGCCCGCGATACATGAGGCAAAGCTGGTCGGCGGTGAGCCCGAGCATGATGGCCACCAGCGCGTCGATCTCCACCAGCGCCGCCCGGCGTTCGAACTCGGACCGCAGCGGGGTCTCCATCGTCCACTCGCGCTTGGTGACGCCGAGCTTCGGCCAATCGGCGAACGGCCCGGTCCACGAGTCGTCGGCGAAGCCAGGTTCGTACAACTCCTCCCACAGCGGCGCGTAGTCGCGGGTAAGGCAGTTCAGGCGCAGCGTGCGGAGGAGGAGGTACGGAGCGGCGCGGTGGTCGAGGGGCGCGGGGAAGCGACGTATGAACTCGTTGTAGATGTTAGCTTTTCCGCTGACTTTTACAAGATAGTCATAAACTATAGACGAAAGCAGGCCTACTGCCAAACTGGTTTCCCTCATGGAATTAGCTGCAAGGCTATGCACACCCCCTGTGTGAGCGGGCCCTGGCGGAATAATTGCGGCGTGCAATGAACGCTCAAGCCCTTCCTGTGTCATCTTCCGCCAGGCGAGGCGGTAGTAGTCCGTGTACGGGCGGCCGTTCCATTGGGTGAGGCCCGCTTCGTAGCGGTCGCGTTCGCAAGCGCGCTGGTAGTTGGTACGCGGGATCACCCGCTCCGGCAACTCCTCAAGATCCCAGTCGGAATAGTCGAGGTTGCTCTTGCAGTTCTCGTTCGGTTCCTTGGCGAACGGTGTCGCGACGGAGAACTGCGGCCCTTGCAGGATCACCTCGCCCCATTCGGACGCGTACTCGGTGCGCCACTCGATGTACCCGTCCTCCTTCGCGCCTTTCTCGTGCCATCCGCTCGTCCACTCGTAGTCCAGAGCAGTCATTCGGGCTCGTTGATCGGAGACAGCGGCCAACGCTTCAAGTTGCTCACTCGTGCCCGGTCGCAGCAGGCGAGCTTGCGCGGCGGGTGTTCCCGGTGCGTCGAAGAGCGCGGCCCATTGGGCCAGAGTCTGTTCGGTGATCTCCACTACCCGGGAGGCGTGGGGTCGCAGGTCCCAGCCGCCGGCCGGGTACTGGATACCCGGTGCATCACCGGAGCCGTCGTGCTCCAAGGAACCTTCGAGCGTTGAGGGTGTCAGCAGGTTCGCGACCTGCAAGAACCGAATGGCGCTCGCAGCACCGTAGATATGAACACCGTAGATCGTGTGATGGTCAACGTCGGCGAAGAGCTGTGCTTCGTTGATGAACTGCCAGTGACGCCTGAGTCGCTTGTATGTCTCAGCCCGTAGCTTGCCGGCCTTCGGGTCGGTGAAGTGACTCTCCGGGTGTAACAATCCAACGATGCCCGTCGCTCGCATCGAGCGCCAGGAACGTTCCATGAAGCTCGTGTAGAGATTGGTCTGGACTCCCGACAGGATCGGATGCTCGACAGGTGAGCCGAGGTGCTCGTTCAACCCCGACCAGGACGCGAGTTCCCCGAGGTACTGCCGTTCGGCTCCCGGCTTGGCCAGTACCTCCGCACGGCGCTTCCGGAAGGTCGCGTCGGGGATCTTGTCCTGCAACACGAAGAACGGTTCGAACTCCGCGAGTGTCTCGTCGTCCTTCCACGTCGGCCGCACCCACGGCGGGTTACCGAGTTGCAGGTCGAACCCGCCTCGGCTGAACACCTGCGCGAAGTCCAGTTCCCAGTGGAAGAACGCCTCCTGCCGCACGATCTCCCGCACCACGCCGAGCCACCGATGCTCGGTGTGCAACGTGGTGACGTCGCGCATGAGGTAGTACGTCTTCTCCAGATCGTCCACATCGGCAAGTTCGTGAAAACCGTCGACGGTCTCGATGAACTCCACCTGGTTGCCCGGTGCCGCCTTGCCCGCCACGCCGAGCAGGCCCTCCAGCGTGGTGAGCCACTGACCGAGGTCGGGCGGTTCGACGTCCGTGGTCACCGGCCAGAAGAACAGCGCACACCAGGCGTCCATCGCCAGCCGCAGCCGCTGGTACGGACCTTCCGGATCACGCAGTCTGTTCTCGACCTCTTCCCGGCTCACCGCCGCGCTCTCCTGCGGCAGGTCCGCGCCCCACACGTCGATGCTGCGCGCCACCTCGCGTTCGCTGATCTCCAGCCTGCGCCGGGTCAGCTCCCACAGCCGTTCCACCCGCCGCGCGAGGCCCCGCAGGCGTTCGATCTCCTGCTTGCTCGGCTTGCGGGTGACGGCCTTGTACCACTCCTTGAGCCGCGCCACCTTCTCCGGCGCGAGCTCCTTGGCCTGCTTGGCGTCCTTCACCGCACCCCACCCGGAGGCGGGCAACAGGAAGTGATGGATCTCGCCGTCGGCGATCGGCCCCTCGGCCAGAGGGCGGTCGGTCGGCACGGTCTTGAGCCAGCTCTGCTTCGCCCGCCCCAGCGACGTGAGGTCGTAGGTGGCGCGGCGCGCGCCGATCAGCGAGTTGCCGCGCTTGAGATGCAGACCGAACCACGGGGCGCGCAGGCCCTTGTGCATCACGTTCAACCACAGCGACACCTCCGCCAGCTCGCGGGCGGTGTCGTTCAAGTCCACGCCGTAACAGCGGTGCAGCGCCAGGTAGGCCTTCACCTTCTGCAGCTCGTCACGGTACGACTCCGGGTCGATCGTGGTGTCCAGCTCGCGTTGCCGCCGCTTCAGGTACTCGTCGGCGAGCTGGTTGATCGCCTCGTTGAGGAACGCGCCACTGCCCATGGCGGGCTCACACACCCGGTAGTCGAGGAGGTCGCGCGCGGGCGTGTCGTCGTCGATCAGCTCGGCCAGCGAGTGCTTCACCACCGTGCGGGTCAGCACCTCCGGCGTGTAGTACGAGGCGCTGCGCTGCCGGTCGCGGCCCGAAAGGCGGTAGACGAACGTGCCCGCCGGGTGCACGACGAAACTCTTCTCACCGGTCAGCGGGTCCTCCCGCCGCACCACATGCTTCTCGTCGTACTCGCCCAGCTTCTCGCGCTCCACCAGCCACGTGCCCTTGGCCGG
Organism: Saccharomonospora cyanea NA-134; assembly: GCF_000244975.1. Classification (NCBI taxonomy): domain Bacteria; kingdom Bacillati; phylum Actinomycetota; class Actinomycetes; order Pseudonocardiales; family Pseudonocardiaceae; genus Saccharomonospora; species Saccharomonospora cyanea. The sequence goes on from NZ_CM001440.1 coordinate 4,860,491, forward strand.
ATCACCGTCCTTGGCGAGCTCCACCAGCTCCCGCTCGGCGATGAAACCGCTGTAGGCCATCAGCCCCTCGTACACCGCGCCGAGCTGGTTGATGCCCAACTGCGCGTACGACACGTAACCCGCCTGGCCGCCCTTGCGCTTCGACGGCTTCGACAACAGCAGCAGCGCCAGCACCCGCTGCAACACCGCGTTGCTCAAATCCACGTTGTCGATGTGGTAGGCGTGCCGCCGATCGAACAGGTCGGCCCGCAGCGGCTCGAACACCAGGCCGTCGCTGTCGGCCTCGCCCGCGTGATGACCGGTGTTGACCAGGTTGAACAGCAGCCGCAGCGAGTCGTGCAGGTGGTGGCCGTCGCGCGAGGGACCGGTGAGCGGGCGCAGGATCAGCTCCCGCAGCCGGTCGAGGCCGTAGCCGACGTCGTAGTCCGGGTCCCCGGCCGGGAGGATGCCCAGCTCCGGCCGCGCCTCCGCATACAGCAGGAACAGGATGCGGTAGAGGAACCGCAGCGACTGCGTGGTGAGCTCGCGCGGCAACTCGGGGATGCCCTCCACCGGCTCACCCTTGGCGCGCCGCTGCCGGATCACCTCGTTGGCGATCAGCTCCACCGACACCCGCAGGCCCTCCCGCAGGTCCTCGCTCACGCCCACCGCGTGCTTGACGGAGTCGTCGGAGAACTCGCCGAGCAGGCTGTGCCCGTCCTCCGAGGGCAGGAGCACGTCCGCCGACACCAGACCGGCGATCCACGCGAGTTCACCGGCGGCCTTGTCGTCGCCACGCGACAACGCGGTGTCGAGGTCGAACGCCAGGTACCTGCCCTCAGCCCAACGCTCTACATCGGACAACACCAGCCAGCCACCCGCCAGCACCAGCACGAAGCGGGGAGCGTGCTCGGTGAGAAAGAGCTGCTGCACCGCCTTGCCGACCGACTCAACCTCATCCACTTTGGATGCTTCGGTGCTTCCGCTGCGGACCCGGACGGGAGCGAGCAAGGCACCCTGCCGATCGGTGATCCTTCCAGGATGCTCGGGGTCCTCCTCGGCGACGGCTCCGAACAGGTCGTCGACGTCATCCACCGGAACCGCCTGGAGCACGTGCAGGGCCTCACCCGACGGCGACTGCGCGCGGGCCAGCAACGGCACCCACACCGGGGTTTCCGACCGCCGCGTCTCCAACTCGGTGGGCGCGGCTTCGAAACCCAGTGCCTTGAGCACGAGCGTGTGCAGCTCGGTGACGGCCTCGGCGTAACCGTCCTGGTGTGGTCGCGGGAGCGCGGCCTTGGCCGAGAGGAACCGCCCGGCCACCCCGGACAACGCCTTCAGCGGGCTGTGCTTGCCCCTGGTGGTGCGCTCCCGCCAGTCCTTCGTCAACTGCCGGAGCTTGCCGGGGAACGCTTCGGAGAGCCAGTGCGGCGACAGGAAGTCACCGACGTTGCGGATCGAGTCGTACATGCCTTGCCGTGCCTTTCGTGGGTCCGCGTCACGCCGTCCGGTGGTCGGGGACGATCAACCCCACCACGCGCACGAACGGCTCGCCTGCGGCGGCGAGTGAGTCGATGAGCCCGGAAACCTCGTCGCGGGTGCTGGTGACGTCGTCCTTGCGCTTGGAGCCACCCGCCTGCTCCACCACGAACAGCGCCTGCTGCTCCCAGCGCGACAACCGCCTGCGGTGCTCGTCGAGGCGCTCCAACAGGGTGCTCTCGGCCTCGTGCCGGTGTCGGCGCAGGTCCTGTGTCGCGGCCGCCACCGCGTCGGGCACGAGAGGTTGCAACCTCTCGATCCAGTCGGCCACTCCACCCGGGTTGCGGGCGTGCTCCTTCAGCCCGGCGCGCTCCAGCGCTTCCCGCAGGTCACCGACCTCGGGGGCGTGCGGCAGGCCGGTGATCGCGCCCCAGCGGGTCAGCACCGGCTGCCCGAGGGAGTTCGCCCACGTCGCCTGGGTCAGGAACACCGGTTCCGGCACCGGCGCGGCCATCACGGGGGCCTGGTTGCGCCCGAACCGGGCGAGTGCCCTGCTCGTCGCCCACTCCAGTACCGGATGACTCGGAGCCAGGTAACCGACGTCCGGCCACAGGGTCTTGCCCTCCGCGCGTGCCCGGGCCAGCCGCTGCTCGGCGAACCGGCGCTGGGCCGACACCCGGATGCGCCGGGACACCTCCCTGTCGCGCAGGTAGCTGTCCGGCAGGTCCCGCAGCCGTTCGGCCAGGTCCGCGGGCGTGTCGAACGCGAGCAGATCCGTGTCCTCGTCCCGGTGGATGTCCAGCCGCCCTGGGCTGTCCGTGATCTCGTGCAACGCCTCGGCGAGGAAGTTGTCGTCGTCGTCGAACAGGGTGCTGCGAGGCGCGGTCGGCACCGGCGGATCGTCGGCGTGCTCGCCACCCGTGGCGAGCAAGGCGGCGAACGGGTTCACCTCCTCCGGCTCCTTGATCGCGGTGTCGAGGTCCTTGTCCTGCTGGAGGAACTCCATGATCCTGTCCTCCTCGATGTCCGCGTCGCGGACGTCGAGCAGTGCCCCGGCGTCGCCCAGTGCCTGGTTGGCGGCGTGCTCCTTCTCCAGCAGCTTGGTCACCACCCGCAGATCGCTCACCGTGTCGGCGTTGTGCGAGGTCAGCGCGAGCGCCGCGATACGCGGCTCGTGCTCCTGCAGGTAGCGGTCGATACGGCCGTTGCGCTGCTGGATCCGGATGAAGCTCCACGGCAGGTCGTAGTGCACCAACTGGTGACACTGGCGGTGCAGGTTCAACCCCTCGGAGGCCATGTCGCTGGCCAGCAGGATGCGCAGCGGGCTGGTCTCCAGCGCGAAGTCCTCCACCACCTGCTGCACGTCCCTGTCGTTGAGCTGCGCGTGGAGCAGCTCAACGGCCCTCTCTGGCAGCCGGAGCCTGCGGCGCAGCTCGTCACGCAACCACTCCAGGGTCTGGATGCGTTCGGAGAACACCACGACCCTCGTGTCGCTCCCCTTGCCAACACCGATGTCGGCGAGGTGTTCCAGCAGCGCGTCGAGCTTCGCCGCGCCCCGCCGCTCCGCCGCCTCGGCGAGCTCGTCGAGCCGTCGCAGCGCCGCCACCTCGGCCGCGCCGTCAGCCCTCGCACCCAACGTCTTCACCCTGCGGCGAATGCTCTCCCGCAGCGCCCGGGGCGAAGACAGGAAAGCCTTGAACAGGGTCCACGGGAACAGGGTCTTGCCCCGGCCCGTCACCGGTGCCTGCCCGGCAGGCGGGCGGAGCCAGGTGTGCGTGAGCTCCTCCAACACGGCCTGCTCCTCGGCCGTCGGGTCCACCGGGACTATTTCCGGGTCACGCCGGGGCGCCCACCGGTGCCCGACCTCCAGCTTCACGTCGGGCGAGTTGCGGTGCCTGCGGACGTAGAGGTGCTCGATGTCGGAGGCCTTGTAGTCCTTCGGGTCGGCGATGGCCGCCGGGTCCAGCAGCCCGATCAGCTCGGCGAACGACTCTCGCTTGCCGTTGTGCGGAGTGGCGCTGGCCAGGATGAGAGCGTCGGTCTGGCGGGCCAGCAGGCGGGCCAGGTCGTTGTTCTGGGTGCCCTTGTTGATGAGGTTGTGGCACTCGTCGATCACCACGACGTCCCAGCGGTGGCCCGACAGGTGATGCTGGTAGCGCGCCGGGTTCTTCAACGTGTCGATCGAGACGATCACACGCTTGTAGTAGCTGAAGGGGTTGCGCGTAGCGGGCAGCGTCTGCCGCACCTTCTGGATACCGTCCGAGTCGAGCCGCACCAGCGGGATCGAGTAGCGCGTCCACATCTCGCGCTGGAACTGCTCCAGCACCGCGCGAGGGGTCACCACGAGGATACGGTCACCACGACCGCGTTCGATGAGCTCGGTGAGCAGGATGCCGATCTCCAGCGTCTTGCCCAGCCCCACCGCGTCCCCGATCAGGATGCGCGGGCGCAGGTTCGACAGTGCCTGGTGCGCGGGCCGGAGCTGGTACTCCATCGGGTCGGCCAGGCCACGGTGCCCGGCCACGATGCGAGTGTCGGTGGCCGGGGTCGGGCTCTGCCGCAACAGCGACTCCAGCCACAACCGTGAGCTGCGGAAACCCGGGCTCTCGTCGGGGACCAGCTCGGTGCGGCGGGGGTCCAGCACTTCGATGGTGTCCAGAGAGCTGTAGAAGACGGCGTCCTGGTCGCGCACCAGCTCCGATGCTCCCGTTGCCTCCACACGCAGGTCGCCGCGCGCGGTGCGGCGCACCGAGCGCACCAGCCACTCCTCGTCGCGGACGACGATCTGGGAGCCGGCCGCGATGTCGGCCTCGTTCTTCTCCGGACCCTGCACAAGCTCTGTCACGCACGTGAGGCTAGTGGCGGAGGCCAGACGGGAAATGTCGTGCTGTTGGCTCACGCTGGTGTGTCGTCCCGGAAGCCGAAAGTGCTACAGCTCCCACATCCGGCCGCGTTCTATCGTTCGCAGGTGGCCGATTATCTGCTCGTCATCGGAGACCGCGAGGCCCTCGGATGGCTGCTCACCGAACAGCGCATGGCGTTTCCCGACCTGCGACGGTCGGAAGTACGCGCACTCTCGCCGGGCGACACGCTCTTCCTCTACACGACCAGAGGGTGCTTCAAGAACCCCACGCGGGACCGGGGCCGTGTCATCGCCGCCGGGACCGCGACAAGCGCGGTGACACCTTTGGAGGAGCCGGTACGGGTTGGTGGTCGAACCTTTCCGGTCGGCTGCGACGTCACGTTCTCCACAGCGGCTCCCTGGGGACACGGGGTCGAGCTGGGGACGCTCGTCGACGGACTCGACGCCTTCGCCGGGACGGGCCAGGCGTGGAGTATCCGGCTGCGACGCCCACTCGTCGCGCTCAGCGGTGGCGACGCCACGCTACTCCGGCGCCGTCTCGACGCCGTTCCGCCACAACCGCTCGCGGACGTCCTGGCACCATACGCGCGGTGGTGGAACACACCGAGACGTGAAGGAGACAGGTGAGGCAGCGCACGATCGGGCACGGCCGCTACGAACTCCAGCCGCTCGCCCGGGGCGGGATGGGTGACGTCTGGGTAGGCCACGACACGAGACTCGACCGCGAGGTCGCCGTGAAGTTCGTGCGGTTCACCGACGGTGTGCCCGAGAACGAGATCGTGCGCCGGTTCGTGCGGGAATCCCGCATCACCGCGCGCATCCGCCACCCGGGCGTTCCGGCGATCTTCGACGTGGGCACCGACGACGGTAAGCCCTACCTGGTGATGGAGCGCGTGCACGGGATCAGCGTCAGTGATCTCCTCGCGCAGGAGGGCCGACTGTCCGTCGCCTGGGCGGCCACCATCGCAGCGCAGACCTGCGCGGTGCTCACCGTGGCGCATCGCGAGTCACTCGTCCACCGTGATCTGAAGCCGAGCAACCTCATGCTCGAGCCCGACGGCACCGTCAAGGTGCTCGACTTCGGACTCGCCGTCGCACTCGACCTCGCCGGCATGTCACGGATCACCCGAACGGGCCAAAATGTCGGCACCCCCGCCTACATGGCGCCCGAACAGGTTCTCGCAGCCATGAGTGAACCTCGCACGGACCTCTACGCCCTCGGCTGCACTGTCTACGAGATGCTCACCGGACAACCGGTGTTCACCGGACAGACGTCCTACACAGTCATGAACAAGCAGGTGGGTGAGCGTCCGGAACCTGTGAGGTCGTTGCGCCCGGAAGTTCCCCCCGAGCTGGACGCGCTGGTCGGTGAGCTGCTGGAGAAGAAGCCGGAGGACCGACCCGGGTCGGCGCAGGAGGTGTACGAGCGGCTGTTGCCGTTCGCTGTCGAGGTCGGCCCGATCCCGGGCGTACTCACACCGCCGACCGTGTGGAGTCCGGTGCGGATGTACGCCGCTGTGGTCGGTCACGCCTTCGCCGGGTCGGCCGGTGTATCTGAGAGGTCCACCGGGAACGCGGCGGACAGTCGACGCACCGAGCAGGACGAAAGGCCTGGTCCCGGTGAATCCGGTCCGACGCCATCTCGCGGACGTAGGCCGATCACTCGGGACGAGCTCGAAGAAGCCCGAGCGGACGCCGGTGAACTCGCCACGCAGACCCGCTACCGGGAGGCTGCCGAAGTACTCGCGGCCGTGACCGAACGCGCAGCCGAGGCCTTCGGCGAAGCCGACGACGAAGTGCTGACGGTGCGACTCGAACTCGCGAATGTGTTGTTCGAGGGTGGTGACTATCATGCCGCCGCCCCGGCGTACGAGAAGTTGGTCGCGTACCTCGTCGAACGGGACGGCCACGACAGTGAGCTGGCGTTCCGGTGCCGCGCCCAGTACGCGGAATGCCAGGCCAGACTGGGCAAGACCGAGGATGCGGTGACTGTGGCCATCGACCTGCTCGAAGACCTCGACCGTGTGTACGGTGGCGCCGATCCCCGTACTCTCGATCTACGTCGACAGATCGGCCTGTGGCAGTTGGCCGCTGGACGTCATGGCGAAGCCGGCTCGACACTACGGCGGCTGCTGGACGACCTTGTGCTCCACCACGGCGAACGGCATCCCACCGTGCCGTACGTGCGTGATCTCCTCGCCGGTCTCCGGGAAAACTGAAAAGTCCGTCACAACTACGCAACAACCACGACGTGGCCGCAACGGACGAGGGAACGGACCCGACGAACACGCGCACGCTCGTTCGAAGGGAAACCCCATGTCCAATGCCTTCACACCACTACCCACCCCGGGCCCTGCCTCGGCTCCGGCCCGCTCGAAGCCGAGGCGCTGGCCGTGGCTCACCGGGTACGCCGCCGCGTTCCTGCTCGGCCTCGCCGTCGGCGCCGTCGGTGACAGCAAGGCGACCAAGGTCGTCACCGAGCAGGTCGAAGTTCCCGGAGAGATCCCCGGGGAGCAGCGGGAGGCCCTCCAACAGCGGGAGGCCGAACTCGACGAGCGCAACATCGAACTCGACGAGCGCAGCGCCGAACTCGACGCCCGGGAGGCGGCCCTTCAAGAGGAGGAGCAGGAAGTCGCTGCCAACACCATCGGCGAAGGGGTCTGGACCGTCGGGGTGGACATCGAGCCCGGCACCTACCGCGCCACAGACGTGAGCTCGATGTGCTACTGGGAGATCCGCCAGACCGGTGTCACCGGGTTCGAGGGAGTGATCAACAACGGCCTCCCGGGTGGCGGCAACCCCTCGGTGACCTTGTCGGAAGGCCAGGACTTCCAGACGAACCGCTGCGGTGAGTGGACGAAGCAGTGACCCTCACCAGGCCACCGACGACTGCACTCCCGGGATCTCGCCGCCACGGAAGGCGTTGACGAACAGCCGGTGGTCCTCCCGGGTCTGCACGGCGTAGCGCATGCCGAAATCGGTCAGCGACCGCACGAACTCGGTGTCGTCTCGTCCCACCGCCTTGGCGATGGCCTGCTCCACCTGGAACGTCACGAGCGTCTGCTCCGAGTCGGCGTCGGCCACGCAGTGCATCTTCGCTGTCGCGCGGCCGAGGTAGTCGAGCACGGAAGCCATGTCGGAGGGCTCGGTGAGGTCCGACCAGTCGAGGTCCTGGACATAGGGCGACAGCTCCGACACCACGAACCCGGTACCGCCGATCTCCGTGTGGCCGAGCCACGGATCGGCGTGCGCCTGCAACGCGCGTTGTGACACGGCGGTGCGGTGCCCGTGGTGCCGGAAGTACCGGTGGATGCGCTCGTCGGGCACGATGCGGCTGGGCGCGGCCACGTTGCCCTGTTTCATCGACAGCACGACGTCGTTCTCCAACGCCTGGGTACGGCCCTCCACCAGAACGTTGTACGCGGGCAGCCCGGCCGAGCCGATGCCGAAACCCTGTCGTCCGACGATGTCCTTCACCTCGTACGTCAGGCTTCCGAAGCGCTTGTTCTCGGGGATCGTGCGCAGGTACTGGCCGAAGGCGTGTGTGGCGGCGGCGTGTTCGGCCTCGCCCAGCTCTCGCACCCCGGCTCCGCGCCGAAAGCGCCGGTCGTGACCGTCCACCACCGTGAGGTGCTCCAGCAGCTCCACGCGCGTCTTCATGCGGGCGTCCAGGAGTACCTCGTGCACGATTCCGTCGGTGGTGTCGAGCTGCAGCCGGTACTTCTGGTCACCCGGGTGCTCGGCGAAGTGCCGCACCTGGGAGAGATAGGCACGCAGGTACGTCTCGGCGAGCCGCCGGATACCGTCGTCGGAGACGGCCTTGTTCCACGCCAGCAGTGCCACGCTCGCCACGAGCCTGCGCAGGTCCCAGGTGAAACTGCCGAGGTACGCCTCGTCGAAGTCGTTGACGTCGAACACGAGCACGCCCGAGGAGTCCATGTACGTGCCGAAGTTCTCGGCGTGCAGGTCACCCTGGATCCACACCCGGCCGGTGCGCTCGTCCGCCCACGGGTCGTCGACGGCGACCATGTCGTGGTAGAAGACGCAGGCCGCGCCCCGGTAGAAGCTGTAAGGGTCGGCCGCCATCTTGCGGAACTTCTTGCGGAACGCCGCCGGGTCGGCTCGCATCAGCTCGTCGAAGGCGTTCACCAGCACGTCGACGATCTCCGCGCGCCGCTGTTCGCTGTGTTGCCGCACCTGTGCCACCGGGTCACTCATGAGGCACCTCGCGCTCGTCGGAGGGGCCGTTGCCTTCTCAAGCCTCACACGCGCGGGATCCGCCCGCAGTGTCGACCGCGGTGGCGGGAACCCGGATGTGCGGCCCTCGGCGGCCTGTGAAGGCCACCTCGTTCACCCCTCGGTGTGGTTTGGACGCCACCCCGGTTGGGCGCCCCCACAGGTGTTACCGCCCAGGTCGCGGGCGTTTCCCGTGTCCGCGACCCCAACCGGAAGGCTGAGAGCTCATGCTGATTCGCAACGCCGCTCTGGCGTTCGTCTTCGCTGCCGGGACCGCGCTGCCCGCCACCGGAGTCGCGAACGCCCAACCGGACCTCGACTGTGCGAACTTCTCCAGCCAGGCGGAGGCGCAGGCCGAGTTCGACCGGGACACCAATGACCCCCATCGGCTCGATGCCGACGATGACGGCATCGCCTGCGAAGCCCTGAACGGCACCACGAACGGCACGACGACCCCCACCGAGCCCGCACCCTCCACCGAGACGGCGCCCGGTGGGCAGGTGGCCGAGACACCCGCCGGAGGTGTCGCCACCGGTGACGGTTCGCTCGCCGACTCCGGCCCGGCTGCCGCGCCGATCCTGTTCGGGCTGGCGGGACTCGGAACGGCGGCCACGGCCGTCGTGGTCGTCGTCCGCCGCCGCAGCGCCTGACCGGTCCCCGCGCCGCCACCGCCCGATCCGGTGGCGGCGCGGGAGCCGTCTGCTATCCCAGCGTGCGCCGCACCTCGGTGGCTGCGGCGACCAGGTTGCGCAACGCGGGCTCCACTTCGGCGTAGCCTCGGGTCTTCAGCCCGCAGTCCGGGTTCACCCACAGCCGTGAGGGCGGCACCGACGCCAGCGCGGCCCGCAGGAGTTCGACGGTCTCGGCCACCTCCGGCACCCGCGGGGAGTGGATGTCGTACACGCCGGGCCCGACTCCGCGCGCGAATCCGGCGGCCCCCAAATCGCCCAGCACCTCCATCCGCGACCGCGCGGCCTCGATGCTGGTGACGTCGGCGTCGAGCGCGGCGATGGCGTCGATGACGTCGCCGAACTCCGAGTAGCACAGGTGCGTGTGCACCTGGGTGCTCGCCCGTGCACCCGACGTGGCCAACCGGAACGCCTCCACGGCCCAGTCCAGGTACTCCTTGTGCCGGTGGGCGCGCAGCGGCAACAGCTCCCGCAGCGCTGGTTCGTCCACCTGGATCACGCCGAGTCCCGCGGCCTCCAGGTCGGCGATCTCGTCGCGGATGGCCAGGGCCACCTGCTTCGCCGTGTCCGCGAGCGGCTGGTCGTCACGCACGAAGGACCACGCCAGGATCGTCACCGGTCCGGTCAGCATGCCCTTCACCGGCCGGTCCGTGAGGCTCGCCGCGTACGCGGCCCACTCGACGGTGATGGGTTCAGGCCGGGACACGTCGCCGAACAGGATCGGCGGGCGCACGCAGCGTGACCCGTACGACTGGACCCAACCGTGCTCGGTGTCCGCGAAACCGGCGAGGTGCTCGGCGAAGTACTGCACCATGTCGTTGCGTTCGGGCTCGCCGTGCACGAGGACGTCGAGCCCCAGCTCCTCCTGCAGTCGCACCACCCGCTCGATCTCCGCGCGCATCCGGCTGATGTAGGTGTCGTGGTCGATACCGCCGCGACGCAGGGCGGCCCTGGTCCTGCGCACGTCGGCGGTCTGCGGGAACGACCCGATGGTGGTCGTCGGCAACGGTGGCAGCCGCAGCGCCTCCTGCTGCGCCTCCCGGCGGACGTCGTAGTCGGCCCGGCGGGTGTCCCGAGGCCGCAGCCCCGCCAGGCGACGCCTGACCTGCTCGTCTCGCACCCGCTCGGCGTTCACCCGGTCGGTGACCACTCTCCGAGCCGCGGCGAGCTCCTCGGCCACCGCGTCGCGCCCCTCGCGCAGTGCCCTGCCGAGGACGACAACCTCGTGCACCTTCTGCCGCGCGAACGCCAGCCACGAGGCCACCTGCGGGTCGAGGCTCGACTCCGCTTCGACGTCGTAGGGCACGTGCAGCAGCGAACACGACGAGCTGACGGCGACCTCGCCCGCCAGACCGAGCAGTGTGGCCGCCGTGGTGAGGGCGCGGTCGAGGTCGGTGCGCCAGACGTTACGGCCGTCGACCAGTCCGGCCACCAGCGTCTTGTCCCGCAGGCCCGGTAACGCTGCCAGCGAGTCCAGACCCGGGTCACCGGCCACGAAGTCGACTCCCACGGCCTCGACGGGGGCGGCCGACAGGATCTCCAGTGCCTCCCCGAGGTCACCGAAGTAGCCGGCGACGAAGAGCTTCGGACGCTCGGCCAGCGAGCCGAGCGAGCGGTACGCCTCGCGGAGGGCCGCGAGTTCGGCTTCGGTGCGGTCGGCCGCGAACGCGGGCTCGTCGAGCTGCACCCATTCCACGCCGGCACGCGCGAGTTCGCGCAACAGTTCGGCGTACGCGTCGACCAGTTCGTCCACTGTGTCCAGCGGACGGAACCCCGGAGCCGCTTCGGAATCCGGTTTGGACAGAAGGAGGAACGTCACCGGCCCCACCAACACGGGCCGGACGGGAATGCCGAGCTCGTCGGCCTCCCGAACCTGCTCCAGCACACCGTGGTCGGCGAGGAAAAACCGAGTGTCCGGCCCGATCTCAGGCACGAGGTAGTGGTAGTTGGTGTCGAACCACTTCGTCAGTTCCAACGGCGGCGTCGACTCCACGCCCCTCGCCATGGCGAAGTAGGTGTCGAGTGGGCTCAGTCCCAGGTCCGCGTACCGGCGGGGCACGGCTCCGAAGGTCACCGCCGTGTCGAGTACGTGGTCGTAGAAGGAGAACGTGTTGCCGGGTACCGAGTCGAGTCCGGCCTGACGCAACGAACGCCAGGTGTCGATACGCAGGTCGCGAGCGATGTTCCGCAACTCGGCCTCGCTGATGCGCGACGCCCAGTAGTTCTCCAGCGCTCGTTTGAGTTCCCGGTTCGGTCCGATCCTGGGATAACCGAGTACGGTCGATCCGATTGTGCTGGTCAAGGCTCTCTCCTCGCGAGCTCGACGGCGGCACCGGACGCGCGACGGCGGCCTCGCAGGCGAGCGGGTGGCGACGCGACGTCGCCGAACCACTCGTCCGCCAGGGTCACCCTCGAACGCCCGGAGGTCACGCACACCGGCGGTGTGCGCACCGGTGGCAGGTCTTCGGACTCGCGGGCACGGCCCGGCTCCCACCGGGGCTCCTACTGACCGTCGCTTCCCAGACCGTGTGGCCCAGTGCGTTGGAACCGGTCGAGCGACCGGCCACGGCGTTCGTTCCCACTCACCGCTGCGGGGCAGTCCCGGATTCCCACCGGGTTCCCTCTTGCCTCGCCCACCGCCTCGGCGGAAGGCGAACCACCAGCGCGTCTCACTGTAGTGACGCCGGGGTGCTTGACAAGGGAGCCCGACCGAGCGGTTCGCCTGCCTGCCGTCGCCCGTAACACCGTGCGCCTCCGTTCCGACAAAGTGGCGGACATCACCTCGGCGGTCGCCCCGCGGCTCGGAAACGGAGGAACGGATGGGTCGTCGCAAGCGCAGGCAATCCCGAGCCGGCTCGGATCCCCTCATCCGCCACCGCGACAGGATCGCGTCGCTGGAACATCGGGTGGCCGGGCTTGCCGCTTCCGAGAAGCAGCGGCAGCAGGCCAACGCCGTTCGCACGGAGATTCACACGGTTCTCCTGGATCTGAAGCACGTTCCGCGCTCGCCGTCCCGGGACCGGCTGGCCCTGCGGGCGAGGACCCTGTTGGGGAAGTTGGCGGCGCTCACGACCTCCCCGGACCGGAAACGCGAACTCGGGGGGCGTGATCGGCAGCGCGGATCCGGCGTCTCCGTCCGGGACCTCGAACGGGAGATCCGCGAACTCGTCAAGATACGCAACCCGATGCTGCGTCACGGCAAGGAAGTGCCACCGGAGTTGGCGGAGCGGGAGGCGAAACTGACGGAGCGACTGCGTGTCACCGCGAAGGCGATCCGGGAGTCCCGGCTCGACCGTGGTCACAAGGCCGCGCACCTGACACGGATACAACGCGCCCGAGCAAGCCTGCACAACAAACCCGAAGCAGAGACCCCGCCTCGAAGGACGGCGTCCTCGACGCGGGACCCCGAAAGCATCCGTCGCGCCCGCGTTCGTGAGGAACTGGAACGGGAGGAACGGGAGCGCAGAAACCAGTCGACCTCGGTCTACACCGTCAGTGGTGGCCTGCCGGGGCTGGGTAGACGTCGCTGAACATGCCCCGAGGCCGCTCTCACGCCTCCGTCTCGTCCGGGACGAACGCCAACTGGTCGGGGTGGAAGCCGTCGCGGCGGGGCGGCGGCAGCCACGCCTGCGGCCTGGTGCTCTTCTGCCTGCCGAGTTCGGTGAAGTTCAGCGGCGCGGAGAGGTCGATGTGGTAGGTGGCACCGTCCTCGACTGGCTCGAATGCCAGGTCGGCGGGCTCCAGCCCGACACCGACGGCCACGAGGTAGGCGTCGTCGAGCGCGGTGGAGAACGCGGCCCAGCCACCGGCGAAGTGCCACACGCGGGCCCTGACCTGTGCGCCCTCGATGCGCCACCAGACGATGGGCCACTCGGCGTAGTGGCGGGCCTGGCGTTCGGCGTGTTCCACAAGCGCGGGGATCAACCCGTCCGGCCTGGCCACGGAGCTGTCGGGCAACGTCACGTTGACCACGCCGAACGCCCCGCTGAACGCGACCTCCACCAGTGGGTCCTTGCCGTTCGGGCACATGACGGCCTCGTACCGCTGTCTCGGCAGGGTGCCCACCCGGACACCGTTGCCGGAGTCGGGTACCCGGTGTCCCAGCCACAGGGCCCACGGTGGCTTGCCGGGCAAGCCTTCGAAGAAGTCCACCCAGCGCATGCCTTGGAACGTCTCGTCGAGGCCGTACACCTGGAAGTCGACGACCGACGATGTGTGTGGGGCAGCGTTGGAGTCCACTCGACGATAGTGCAACGTCCGCGCTCTTTCGGCAGCGCGGACGTCACCCTCCGCGACGAGGATGCCGTCACGGTTGCCAGCGCCGGAACCCGCCTTCGGCGTCGACCACGTTGGCCGTGATCGTGGCGGCGTCCTCGCTGAGCAACAGCGACACGACCGCCGCGGCCTCCGACGGCGTGTTCCAGCGTCCCCGCGGCAAGCGGTCGGCGACCGAGGAGGTCAGGTCCTCGTCCGCCCATCCGGTGTCCGTCGGGCCGGGGTTCACCGTGTTCACGGTGATCCCGTCGTCGGCCAGCGCGTCCGAGAGGGTCCACGTGAGCTGGTGCAACGCGCCTTTCGTTGTGGCGTAGGGGATTTCCGACGCCATGGGGGCCAGGTGCTGTCCCGACGTGAAGAGCACCACGCGCCCCGGAAGCGGCCGTGGGTCCGCTTCGCGGTACTGCCGGGCGAACGCGCGCACCAGCAGCAGTGTGGCTCGCACGTTGACCGCCCACGTCAGGTCGAGCTCGGCGGCCGTCACCTCGTCGAGCGTGGCCACCGAGCTGCGCGCGTGATTGGCGATCAGTGTGTCGAGGGGACCGAACCGGTCCACCGCCGCCCGGACCACCCGTTCGGGTGCGTCCGGGTCCGCGAAGTCCGCCTCCAGGTGTGCCAGTGCCTCGCCGCCGGAGAGCTCGGCGAGGACACCGTCGATTCCGCGCGGGTCCGCACCCCACGGCTCCGTCGCGTCGTAGGGCGACCAGGAGTGCGCGAACACCCGGTGCCCGTCGTGCAGCAACCTGCGCGCGATGGCGAACCCGATACCGTCGGTCCTGCTGACCCCTGTGACAAGCGCGGTACGCATGGTCGGTCACTGTTGCCAGGCGGCAGGCGCGAGGCAACCGAATTTCCGGCGACAGTCCCGCTCACGCGGACTGCTTCGCCTTCTTCCCGGCGTTGTCGTCACCGTCCTGAGCCTCGATCTCCGCCGGACTCGGGTCGGCCCCGAGCCGTTCGACGGCCTGCTGCAGCGCCGAGCGGCTGGAGGTGAGCCGGTCGAGCACCGCGGCCCGCAGTTCGTAGGCCTCCTTGCGCAGCGCCCGAGCCTCGGCCAGCCTGGTCTCCGCCTCAGTGATCATCGCGTCGGCCCGCTGTTCCGTGGTCCGCTTCAGTTCGGCGGCCTCGTGCTCGACCTTCTTCCGTTGCGCGGCGAGCTCGGCCTCGGTGGTCTTCCGCTGCTGCTCACGCCGCTCCTCCGCCTCCTTGTCCAGACGCTCACGCTCCGCCGCGGCTTCGGCGGCGAGCTTCTCCGCCTCGGCCTGCGCCTTCTTCCGCGTCTTCTCGGCGTAGGCGTCGGCGGCATCCCGCACGTTCGCGGCGTCGGCGTCCGCCTTCGCCCTCAGCTCCGCGATCTCCTCCTCCGCGAGCCGCATCATGGTCTTGACCCGTTCGGTCATGGCGGCGGGCCCCGCCGGGTCCTCGACCATGCGGGCGAGCGCGTTCTTGGTGTCGCTGAGCTCCTTCTGCGCGTAGCTCAGCGCCTTCGTCAGTTCCGCGACCGACGCTCCTGCCTCGTCCCGGTGACGTGCCGCGTTGGCGAGCTCGGCGTTCAGTTTCTTGATGTGTTCGTCCACTTGGGCCTGGTCGTAACCGCGAAAGGCGGTTGCGAACGCCGCATTTGTCGCCTGTGTGGGGGATGCCTGCGCTTCAACCATCCGGCCACCATAATGAGTTCGGGTTGCCTTCCCAACCTTTCGCGCGCCGTTTCCGGTGGACCGGCCGTAGTGCGCGCCGAATGGCAGGCAGGAAATGCGGCGGGCGAAAGCCGGCGAGGAGGTCGTGGTGGAAGCAGTTCTCGATGATCTCGCCGGGAACTGGCCCCTGTACACGGCGATCCCCGTCGTCGCCGCGCTGATCGGGTACGTCACCAAGCGCGTGGCCATCGAGATGATGTTCCGTCCACTCGACTTCGTGGGGGTGAAGGGCACCTTCCTCGGCTGGCAGGGCGTGGTGCCCCGGCACGGGGGCAGGATGGCCGCGACGGCCACCGACCTGCTCACCAAGAACGTTCTCGACGTCGCGGAGGTCTTCGCCAGGATCGACGCCGACCGGCTCGTCACGGAGATCGAACAACCACTGCTGAAGGCCGTCGACGACATCACCCGGGAGGTGCTCGCCGAACACCATCCCCGGTTGTGGGAGCGGCTGCCGCCCATGGCGCGGGATCTCGTGGTCAAGCACATCCAGGCGGGCACGCCGCGTCTCGTGCGCCAGGTGCTGGACGAACTCCGCGACAACGTCGACGACATCCTCGACATCAAGCGGTTGAGCGTGCAGCGGCTGACCCAGGACAAGGCCCTGCTCGTGAAATTGATCAGGGAGACGTCGCGGCCCGAAATGGCGTTCATCGCCCGTTCGGGTATCTATTTCGGGTTCTTTCTCGGCATCGTGCAGTCGGTCGTGTGGGCGTTGACGAAGAACCCGCTCGTGATGCCGATCTTCGGGGCCTCCATCGGGTTGTTCACCGACTGGCTGGCGATCAAATTGATCTTCGTTCCCCGCGATCCCGTGCGGTTGCCGGGCGGACTTCTGCTGCATGGGATGTTCCAGCGCAGGCGCGCGGAGGTCGCGCGTCAGTACGGCGAGATGATCGCGAACGAGCTGCTCACCGTCGACAACGTGCTTGACGCACTCCTGAACGGACCGAGGTCGGACCGGCTCAGGGCCATGATCCGCAGGCTCGTCGCCGAGGCGGTCGACGAACAGGCCGAGGCCGCCCGCCCACTGGTCAACGCGGCCATCGGACCGCAACGCCTCGACGAGATGAAACGGGCCGCGGCGGCGAAGTCGATCGAACGGCTCCCCGTCACACTGCTCCCCGCGAGGAGCTACCTCTCCAGGGCGATGGACGTGGCCAACCTCGTGGAGCAGCGCATGACACGCATGACCTCCACCGAGTACGAGGGTCTGCTGCGGCCCGCGTTCCGTCAGGACGAGTGGAAGCTCGTCGCTGTGGGAGGGCTCATCGGGTTCCTGGTCGGGGAACTGCAGGTCCTGGTGATGCTGCACTGACCGGTTCGTCGCGCGCCTCGCCCGCGCCGTTGCCGACACCGGACGCCCTGCCGCGGACGTACTCCACGACCCGGCACACCAGATAGATCGTGAACGAGATGGCCGTGACGAAGAAGCTGACCGGCGCGCCCGGTGCCAGAGACAGCACGATCCCGCCGAGTGCGGCCAGTTCGGCGAACACCACGGCCAGGACGGTGGCCCGCAGCGGACTGGCCGTCACCCTCGCCGCCGCCGCGGCGGGGGTGACCATCAACGCCACCACCAGCAACGCACCGACGATCTGCACCCCCAGCGCGGTGGCAACGCCGATGAGCACCGCGAACAGCGGAGCGAGCAACCCTCCGGGTACGCCCCGCGCGGTGGCGACGGCGGGGTCGACGCTGGAGAACAGCAGCGGCCGGTACACGAGGGCGAGCACCACGAGCACGACGACGGCCGCGATCAGCAACGCCGTCAGGTCGGTCGGCTCGATGGCCACGATCTGGCCGACGAGGATGCCGAACTTGTTCGACGTGCGCCCCGGGTAGTACCAGAGCAGGAGCACGCCGAGTCCGAGCCCGAAGGCGAGGATGACGCCGATCACCGAGTCACGGTCCGACTCCCGGCCTCCCAGCAGGCCCAGCAGGAGAGCGGCCACCACCGCACCGGCGAGCGCCCCGTACCCGACACCGACGCCGAGCAGCAGCGCCGCCGCGGCCCCGGTGAAGGCCAGCTCGGCGGTGCCGTGCACGGCGAACGACATGCGGCGCATGACGATGAGCGGCCCCAACGTTCCCGCCACGAGCCCGAGCACGGCCGCCGCGAGCAGTGCCGTCTGCACGAAGTCGAAGCCGAGCAGCTCCATCGTCAGGTCGATGTCGAACAACTGGTCCATGCGAAAGCCTTCGGGTCAGGGGTGGTGCGTTTCGTCCTCGCAGAGCGCGCTCTGCGCACCCGCGACGTGGATCTGGCCGCCGACCCTGACGACCTCCACGCGCGAGCGGTAGAGCTCGGACAGCGTCGACGACGTCATCACCTCGTCGGGCGTGCCGATGCGGAACTGGCCGTCGACGAGGTACAGCACCCGGTCGACGTACGGCAGGATCGGGTTGATCTCGTGGGTGACGAACAGCACGGCCGTGTCCGCCTCCCGCCTGCGCTCGTCGATGAGGCTCGCCACGATCCGCTGGTGGGTGAGGTCCAGTGACGCCAGTGGCTCGTCACACAGCAACACGTCCGGTTCGCCGATGAGCGCCTGCGCGACCCGCAGCCGCTGTTGCTCACCGCCGGAGAGCCTGCCCACCGGCGAGTCGGCGTAGCGCTGGGCACCCACGGCCTCGATCGCGTGCTCGATGCGCTCGCGGCGTCGCCGCAGCCCACGCAGACCGAGGCCCCAGCGGTGACCGTCGAGACCGAGCCCGACGAGGTCGCGGCCCCGCAGCGTCAGCCCGTCGTCCATGGCGCGTTGCTGGGGTACGTAGCCGACACGCTCGTTGCCCCTGCCGGGTTTCCTGCCCGCCACCGTCACCGTGCCCGCGCTGAGCTCCTGAAGTCCCAGGAGCACGCGCAGCAGGCTCGTCTTTCCCGACCCGTTGGGGCCGAGCACCGCCAGGAACTCGCCCGGCGCGACGTCGAGTCCGAGGCCCGACCACAGCGTCCGTTCGCCGAACCGCAGCGCCGCGTCCCTGACCTCGACGGCGGCCCGCGTCGTCGTCACGTCCACTCGGTCATCCGCTCACTCGTCCAGTGCCTTCGCCAGCGCGTCGACCTGCGCGCCCATCCAAGAAATGTAGTCGCTCCGCCCCTCGGGAAGCGTCTCGGTGACGTCGACGACCGGTGTCCCGGCCTCCCGTGCGGCCTCGACGATCTTCTCGGTGGCGGGCGTGGCCGTCTGGGTGTTGCGCACCACCGCGTCGGCCTCGCCGGAGACCAGCTCCAGCATCCGTTGCTGCGCGGCGACGGGCACGTCGGTCTCGTTCTCCACGGCCGAGGCGAACTCGTGTGGGGTGATGTCCTCGAGCTCGGCGGCGCTCAACAGGTACTGCGCGAGAGGCTCGGTGGCCGCCACCTTCGCACCCGCATGGCGCTCGGCGACCCCTTCGACCTCGTGCACCAGCTCGTCGATGCTCTCGGTGAAGTCGGCGGCGTTGTCCTCGAACACCTTCTTCTGCTGAGGCAGGAGTTCACCCAGTTCGGCGGCCAGCCGGTCGGCGACGCCCGCCACGACCGGAAGGTCGTACCAGACGTGCTCGTTGCCGTGCTCGTGCCCATGCTCGTGGGAGTGGCCGTGCCCCTCCGGCTCGGCGTGTTCGTGGGCTTCGGCGCCTTCCTCGGGCCGGCCCTGCGCCTGGTCGACGGCCACGACCGTCGGGGCGTCGCTGTTCTCGGCGAGTTGCGGGAAGAAGTCGTCGTAACCGCCGCCGTTCCAGACGAGCAGTTCGGCGGAGGCCACCTCGGCCGCGTCGGCGGCCCCGGCTTGGTACGAGTGCGGGTCGGCGGAGGGATCCTCGATGATCGAGGTCACCTCCACGTGCTCGCCGCCGACAGCGGCGACGACACTCGCCCACACGTTCGTGGAGGCGACCACCTGTATCCGGCCGTCCTCACTCTGCGCCGCGCCGTCCTGCCCACCGCAGGCGGCCACCAGCACGGCGAGTACAGCTGACAGTGAGACACCGGCAACCGATCGCCGACGCGTGTCGTGCATCGAGGCCCCCACTCCGTCCAAAGCCAGTCTTGGAAATGATTGTCGATACCACCTTACCGGATCGATTGACGGTTCATCCATCGGTCGGGTGATTAGTGCGGCTACTGAAAGCAACCATGTGACGCACGTTGTGCGCTCCTTCTGCTGTGGCTTCTGAACCGTTACGGTTTGTTCATGAACCGGCCGATGCGAACCAGGCGAGGCGCGACGCTCGCGTCGCTCGCCGCTGAGCTGGGCGTGTCCAGGACCACTGTGTCCAATGCGTACAACCGGCCGGACCAACTGTCCCCGGAGTTGCGCCGACGGGTGCTGGAGACGGCCCGCCGCCTCGGCTACCCCGGTCCCGACCCCGTGGCCAGGTCACTGCGCACGCGCAAGGCGGGCGCGGTGGGGCTGCTACTCACCGAGAACCTCTCCTACGCGTTCCGCGACCCAGCGGCCGTGGGCGTGCTCGAAGGTCTCGCGCTCGCCTGCGAGGACGCGGGCGTCGGCCTTCACCTCGTCCCGGCCAGCCCCGGCAAGGAAGAGGTCGCCGCGGTGCACCGCGCGGGGGTCGACGGGTTCGTCGTGTACTCCGTTCCGGACGACGACCCCCACCTGGCCGCCGCGCTGTCCCGCCCGGTGCCCACCGTCATCGTCGACCAACCCCAACTCGACGGAATCGACCGCGTGTCCCCCGACGACGAAACCGCCATCGTGCAGGTGGCCGACCACGTCGTCGGCCTCGGCCACCGGCAGATCGGCGTGCTGTGCATGCGCCTCGGCCGCGACCGCAACGACGGCTTCGCCTCCCGCGACCGGCAGCGACAGGCCCACTACCACGTCCAGCGCACTCGCCTGGCCGCGCTGGCCAGGACGTTCGAGGCCGCGGGCGTCGACTGGAACACCGTGCCGGTCGTCGAGCGGTTCGACCACACCGTCGACGACGGAGCCACCGCCGCCAGGCAACTGCTCGACGCGCACCCTCGCGTCACCGCGCTCATCTGCACCTCCGACATCCTCGCCCTGGGTGCGCTCGCCGAGGCGGGCAGGCGGGGGCTCCGCGTCCCCGCCGATCTCACGATCACCGGTTTCGACGGCATCGCCGAGGCGTCCCGGGCCGGACTCACCACGGTTCACCAGCCCGTGCTCGAGAAGGGGCGCGCGGCGGGGAAGCTCCTGCTGGGAGCGAGTGACCGCGTGAGCCCCAAGCTGATCACCCTGCCCACCGAACTGCGGGTGGGCACCACGTCAGCGCCTCCGCGCACGGCCGAAGAACAATGGTTCGGGCCGTGAATACTTCGGCCCGGTGTCCGATGTCTGAAGCGACGGGAAAGCGAGAGGTCATGACCGCGATCGACAAGCTCCTGGACCGCAACCGAGAGATCGGCAACATCGTGCCCGGCGACCGGTCGTCGCCGCGCCCTTCTCTCAATGTTGCGATCCTGACCTGCATGGACGCGCGAATCCGCGTCTTCGAGATCTTCGGGCTGCTGCAGGGCGAGGCACACGTGCTGCGCAACGCGGGCGGTGTCGTCACCGACGACATGATCCGGTCGCTCTCGCTCAGTCAGCGCAAGCTGGGCACTCGTGAGGTGCTGGTCGTGCAGCACACCGACTGTGGTCTGAACACGGTCACCGAGGACAGTTTCAAAGACGAGCTGGAGGCCGCCAGCGGCATGCGACCGCCGTGGGCGGTGGAGGCGTTCCGCGACGTCGACGCCAACGTTCGGCAGTCCGTGCAGCGGGTCAGGCGCAACCCGTACCTGCTGCACACCGACCTGGTACGCGGGTTCGTCTACGACGTGAAGACCGGGGAGCTCCGCGAGGTCGACTGAGCCGGCGGCTAACCTTGTCGGACGATGTCCATCGACGCCGAGACGCTCATCGACTGGTTCGGCACGAGCGCACGCGACCTGCCGTGGCGACACGCCGACTGCACCCCGTGGGGCGTGCTGGTCAGCGAGGTGATGTTGCAACAGACCCCGGTGGCCAGGGTGCTGCCGGTGTGGCAACAGTGGCTGGAGCGCTGGCCGAAACCGTCGGCTCTCGCCTCCGCCACGCAGGGTGAGGTGGTGCGCGCCTGGGGTAAGCTCGGCTACCCCCGGCGCGCCCTGCGGCTGCATACCGCCGCCACCGCGATCGCCGACGAACACGGCGACGAGGTGCCCTCCGACGTCGACACGTTGCTGGGGCTGCCCGGCATCGGCGCGTACACGGCGCGGGCGGTGGCCGCCTTCGCCTACGGCAGGCGTGCACCGGTGGTGGACACCAACGTTCGTAGGGTGGTTGCGAGAGCCGTCCATGGCGCGGGCGAAGCCGGTCCGCCGTCGACGAACCGGGACCTCCGGGACGTCGAGGCGCTGCTGCCCGACGGCCCGGACGAGTCCTGTGCCGCGCGGTTCTCCGCGGCCCTGATGGAGCTCGGCGCGCTGGTCTGCACGGCCCGCAACCCCCGTTGCGCCGACTGCCCGATCTTCGACACCTGCGCCTGGCAGAAGGCCGGTCGACCTGCGTATACGGGTCCGGCGAGACCGACGCAGCGCTACGGCGGCACCGACCGCCACGTCCGTGGTCTGTTGCTCGACGTGCTGCGCGGAACCACCGAGCCGGTGGAGAAGGCGAGGCTCGATCTGGCGTGGCCGAAGGCCGGGCAGCGGGACGCGTGTCTCGACTCCCTACTGGCCGACGGACTGGTGGAACAGACCGCCGACGGGCGGTTCGCCCTGCCTGGCGAGCATTGACAAGGTAACCGGGGCAGTTGGCAAGATCCTCACCTCACGCGCCTGCGAGGGAGAGATCACATGGCCGAGAAGCCCGTCATCGATCGTCGCACGTTGTTGGTGGGCGGCGGACTCGCCGTCACCGCGCTGGGTACCGCCCTGACCGTTCCCGCCCAGGCCTCCCCACGCCCACGTCCGGTGGAGGCCCCGAACATGTACGGCACCGCCGTCTGGGGCGCCCGCCCACCCCGGGAACCCATCACCCTGCTGAACCACAAGCCGACCTACATCGTCGTCCACCACACCGTGGAGCCGGGCAACACCGACGACTACTCGCTCGACCGCGCGTTCGCGATCTCGCGGAGCATCCAGAACTTCCACATGGACTCGCGAGGTTGGATCGACACCGGTCAGCAGTTCACGATCAGCCGCGGCGGCTTCATCACGGAGGGCAGGCACCGCAGCATCGAGGCGCTGCGAGGCGGAACACAGCACGTGCTGGGCGCCAACGTCGCCAACCACAACAGCGAGATCGTCGGTATCGAGAACGAGGGCCTCTACATGGAGGTCGACGTGCCGGAGACACTGTGGCTCTCGCTCGTCGCGCTGGTGTCGTACATGGCCTCGCAGTACGGCGTGAGCCCGGAGCTCATCCGGGGGCATCGCGACTTCAACGCCACCGCCTGCCCGGGCGACGTCCTGTACGCCCGGCTGCCGGAGTTGCGGCAGGCCGTGGCCGACCGTCTCGGCGTGACGTTCCGCCAACCCGAACCGACGCCACTGCTGCGACCCGGCGACACAGGTGACGACGTGCGCCTCGCACAGCAACGGCTGCGGGCACGCGGCTACGACGTGGCCGTCGACGGCGTGTTCGGCGACGAGACCCGCGACGCGGTGGCGGCGTTCGCCGCGAGCAACGGCCTGAGCGAACCGACCTGCCAGGCGTGCGCCCGGGCCGACGAGCGCGGCTACCTCGGCGCCGACGTGTGGGAGCGCCTGGCACCCCGGTGACGACGCGCGTGGCCGGGTTGCCGGACGGCGGCCCGGCCACGCGCCGGCGCGAGAAGCTCCCCGGTTTCCTCGCACCCGAGCAGGTACGTGACACCAGATCGGAATATTGCTATCCTGCGCCCAGTTAATACCATTAACTAAGTAGCTGCCATTTATGGTGAACCGCTGTTCAGGCGGATCGGCCATCTGGGGAGGGCAGAATGGACCCGTTGACACTCGCCGGTCAGGCAGTCTCCTTCCTGTGCGGATACCTGACCCAGGTGGCTTCCGGGGTGGTGCAGCGGACGCAGGACTCCGCCGCCGAAGCGCTGTACGGCATGATCGCGACCCGGCTGCGGCAGACAGCCTTCGGAGACCGAGCACTGCGGCGACTCGAGACCGCCCCCGGGGACAACCAGGCCGCGAGCGAAGCACAACGAACGCTCGCTCAGGAGGTGCAGTCCGATCCGGCCTTCGCGGCAGATCTGGGCCGAGCCGTGCAGAACGTGTGGTCCGCGCAGGGCGGCGTTTCACAGTCGACCTTCGAACAGGGCAACACCACCGTGTCAGGCGCGACCATGAGGAAATCCGTCATCGCCGGTGGCAACGTCGACCAGTCACGACGGCAGACGAGGATTTCCTTCGGCGGTTGGACCGCCATTGCCGCCATCCTCCTGCTGGGCGGAACGGGCTCGGTCGTCGCCATCAGCACCGGTTCCGGAGGGGTCGACACCAGCTCGATCGGCGACGCACCCGGCGAGGAAGGTGCCAGAGAGACCGCCATGGCGTTCGTCGAATCCATGAGATCTTCCGACGCGGAACTGTTCTGTGATCTCCTGCACTCCGAGATAGTAGGCAACCTCGAAGTCCACTTCGGACGTCCATGTCCGGAAACCGTTCCCGTCATCCTGGACCGGATAACGCCGGAGATGAAAGAAGAAGCCAAGCAAGCACAAGTCTTGTCAGTGACGATGGAATCCCAGAGCCGCGCCGTCGTGGTCGTAGGCATCGACAACACCGAAGAAGGGTCCGCCGAGCTGAGACTTCGCCGCGACTTCGATCGTTGGCGTGTGGATCTTTCGCGAGACACGAGCAACAGCTTTGGGTTTCCGTGAGCCGGAGCAGCCACCGAGCGAGCTTCACGCTCCGGGCGGAACGTACTCGATGCCGAGCAGTTCGCAGATCCCCTGGCACATGCGCTCGTGCATGGGGGTCATGTCGGTGAACGTCGCGCTCATGAAGCCGAAGACGTCGAAGGAGATGGAAGCGTAGATACGCGACCAGCATTCGATGAACACGAGGATCGCGCCGAGCGGCATCGACTGCAGATGGACCACGGTGCGGTAGTCGTCCAACTGCTTCCGCAGCGAGGGCTCCAACTCGCTGTCCGAGGGCACGTCGAACGGCTGTTGCCGCCACAGCCGGAGGTACCGTTCACCGAACGCGCCGCCGACCTCGGCGTTCCAGGACTTGGCTATGGCTCGGTGTATGTGCCCGGCAGTGGGCGACGGGGTGCCGAAAACGAATCCGTACTCCGCTCGGTTCCTCGCCGCCCAGGACGGAAAGGCCCTGATCATCGCGATGATCTGCCGGTCGGGACGGTCGTCGGGGTGCGCCGCGGCGGCGGTCCCGAGTTCACCCACGAGTTCGGCGATCAGATCGTCGGCCAGGGCGAGCAGGAGATCGTCGCGACTGCCGTAGTAGCGGTAGATCGCAGGCGGGGTGATTCCGACTTCCCGGGCGATGGCCGCGAGCGTGACCGCGTCGAGGCCACCCGACACCAGAAGCCGTCGAGCAGTGCGCCGCAGATCGCGGTCGAGCGCCGCACGCAACCGGGCTCGTCGATTCGTCGAAGCCGTCACCACACCTCCACCGCCACCCACAGCATACGCGAATACCAGTGACATCAGCACAGCATTCTGTTACGATCTCCACACTGGTTAATAGTCTTAACTAAAGAATACCCCTTTCGCGGCAGGGGCATTATCGCCGCGCGAACGCTTGCCGTGTTTCTCTTCCGCGGCAGTGTGAAACCTCGATGACGTCGACTGTGCTGGGGGTCGGCCGGGGCACGGCTTCCCGGCCGGCGTGACCGGGCCACGCTGAGGGGGGTGGCCCGGCCACGCATAGCTCCCTTTTCGAGTAACCACACCGGAGTCAGGGGCGCGCGATTCCGGACAGGAACGCCTCGACAGCTCCCCGGTAGACCTCCGGCTGGTCGTGGTGCACGACGTGGCCCGCATCGGCCACCACGATGTGCCGCCCGTTCCGTGCACGTTTCGCCATCTCGGCCTGCTGCCCCGCCGGCATGCTCGTGCGTTCGGCCTCGATCACGAGCATCGGGCAGCGCACCGCCTCGAGGTAGGACCAGTAGTCCCGCTGACCCCATTCCGTGGCGATGACGTACAGGTCCTCCAGGTCCGCGATCAGGTGGTAGCCGTCGTCGCGTTCCTCCACGCACTCGACGAAGTAGTCGCCCAGGCTGCCGAAGAACTCCGACACGTGCGCCAGCGAGCGGAACGGCACCGGCCACGACTCGAAGTAGGCGCGCCAGACGTCCACGGTGTCGCCCCGCCGGTCAACGGCCATGTCCTCCGTCACGACACCGGCCGCCAGTTCCGGGCGCATCGCGGCCGCCACCCACGCGTGCAACCCGCCCATGGAGTGCCCGACGAGCACGGCAGGCCCCTCGTCCAGGTCCTCCACCAGGTTCACGACGTCCTCGGCGAACTCCTCGGTGGTCCACGAACCCCGGCGACGCGCCCGGCCGTGTCCCCTGGCGTCGAGGCCCACGACGTGACCGTGGGCGGTGAGCCACTGCGCCACCGACCACCACGTCGTCGCCCGCCCCATGAGACCGTGCAACAGGACTATCGGCCGCCCATGCCCACCGAAATCGACAACGCTCGACGCCAGCGAAGATCGAACGGGCATTAGGCTCCTCTCATGGTCGACCGCCGCGCCTGGATGGCGTCACTGTGCGGGCTCGCCTGCATCGTAGCCGCCTGCACCTCCCCCCAAGATCCATCCGAGCCCGCCCCCGCACCGACCCACGGGGCGGCGGGAATCGGCGACGAGTACTACCCGGAGGCGGGCAACGGCGGCTACGACGTCGACCACTACGAGGTCGGCGTCCGCTACGTCCCGGACAGTCACCAGCTCACGGGAGACACGACCGTCACCGCACACGCCACCCAGCGGCTCTCCCGGTTCAACCTCGACCTACGCGGCTTCGCGGTCTCCTCGGTGGAGGTCGACGGCAGGAAGGCGGAGTTCACGCGAGAGGGCGACACCGAACTCGTGATCACCCCCTCCGCGCCGGTGGCCGAGGGCAGCGTGTTCACCACCCGGGTGCGCTACGAGGGCAAGCCCGTCTCCGCGGACCTGGGTCAGCTCGGCGGCAACGGCTGGTACCGCAGCCCCTCGGGCGGTGCGTTCGTGTTCGGCGAACCCCAGTCGGCGTCGTACTGGTACCCCGTCAACGAACACCCGCGCGACAAGGCCACCTTCTCCGTCACCGCCACCGTGCCGAAGGGCTGGACGGCCGTGTCCGTCGGCACAGGCGGCGAACCCACCACGAAGGGCGGCTGGACCACCACGACCTGGAGTGAGTCCGACCCGGTGGCGAGCTACCTCACCATGTTCGCGGTGGACAGGTTCGACGTGGAGACGAGCACACTCGAAGACGGCACACCGGTGCGCAACGTCTTCGCCCCCGGCGCCGACGACGCCCGCGACGAGGCCGCACGCACCGAAGAGATCGTCGAGTACCTGGCGAGCCGGTTCGGCGACTACCCGGCGAGCACGGCGGGCGGCGTCTACCTCGACAACGCGACCGGGTTCGCCCTGGAGACCCAGGGAACGCCGACCTACCCGAGCGGCCCGAACGTCGAGCTGCTCGTGCACGAGATCGCACACCAGTGGTACGGCAACTCGGTGTCGGTGCACTCGTGGGCCGACATCTGCCTCAACGAGTGCTTCGCCAGCTACGCCACCTGGCTGTGGGCCGAGGACAAGGAGGGCGCAGACCTCGACGCGTTCTACCGGCAGCGGGTCGAGGCGATGCGCGGCAACCACGACTTCTGGTCACAGCCCCTCTACGACATGGGAGCGGGCAACGAGTTCGACGCCGTGTACGTGAAGGGGCCGCTCGCCGTGCACGCACTGCGCCTCCGCGTCGGCGACGAGGCGTTCGACCGGCTGCTGCGCGAGTGGCCTGCCGAGCACGCGAACGGCAACGCGAGCTGGGAGGACTTCGAGAAGTTCGCCGAACGGGTGTCGGGCCAGGAGCTGGACGAGTTCTTCCGGGCCTGGTTCCGCGGCACCGAAGCACCCGGCGACGAACATCTGTATCCGGAGCCACCCCGCCGCTGAGCAGCGCACGCCCGCCCTCTCCGACTACCGTGTCCGATATGGCAGTCGTAAAGATCAACGCGATCTCCGTTCCCGAAGGTGCCGGCCCGGAGCTCGAGAAGCGGTTCGCGGCCCGGTTGCACGCCGTCGACAACCAGCCCGGATTCCTGGGGTTCGAGTTGCTGCGCCCGGTGTCCGGAGACGACCGCTACTTCGTCTACACGAAGTGGGAGTCCGAGGAGCACTACCAGGCATGGGCGGGCGGCGCCGCGAAGGAGGCGCACTCCGGGGAACGCGGCAAGCCCGTGGCCACCGGCGCGAACCTGCTGGAGTTCGAGGTCGTGCAGAGTTCCGGCCCCGCGTCGTAGATGCGTGACGAGTACCGGCGCGCGGCCGAGCTGATCTCCTCGGCCGACGCGCTGCTCGTGTGCGCGGGCGCGGGCATGGGCGTGGATTCGGGACTACCGGACTTCCGAGGTGACGAGGGGTTCTGGCGCGCCTACCCGCCGTACGCCCGGCTGGGACTGCGATTCACCGAACTCGCCGATCCCGAGCACTTCGCCGACGACCCCGAGTTGGCGTGGGGCTTCTACGGACACCGCCTGAACCTCTACCGCGAGACCCGGCCGCACCCCGGGTTCTCCGTCCTGCTGAAGTGGGGCGGGAACAAGCCCGGCGGTGTCCACGTGTTCACCTCGAACGTCGACGGCCAGTTCCAGCGTGCCGGGTTCACCGACGTGGCGGAGGTGCACGGCTCGATCCACCACCTCCAGTGCCTCGCGCACTGCGGCGCCGGGATCTGGCCTGCCGACGACGTCGAGGTGGCCGTCGATCCGGACACCATGCGCGCCCGCGCTCCACTGCCGTCCTGCCCACACTGCGGCTCGCTCGCTCGCCCGAACATTCTCATGTTCGGCGACTACGACTGGCTCGCGCACCGCTCCCAGCGGCAACTCGACACGTTCACGGCGTGGCGCAGGCGCAGTCGCTCGCTCGTGGTCGTGGAACTCGGAGCAGGGCTGGCTGTGCCTACGGTGCGCAGACAGGCCGAACTCGCGAGCGCGGCGAACGGCGCCCTCGTACGCATCAACCCGAGGGAACCACGAATACGCCACGACCGTGGCGTTTCCCTGCCCGTCGGCGCGTTGGAAGCGCTCACCGCTCTCGACGAGCTGGTGAGCTGACTCAGGCGTTCGCGGCCCGCTCCGGCAGCCGCAACGTCGCCACCACCGCACGGTGATCGCTGGCGGCCACGTCGACCGCCGCGAAGTCCAACACGGCCACCGACTCGTCGACGAGCACGTGGTCGAGGGTCACCGGAGGCCCCAGGCGTCGCCGGGGCCATGTCGTCACCAGCGCCTCGCCCGTGCTCTCCGCCGCGTCGACGTAACCCGCGTCGAGCAGTTCCCGGAACGCGGCATGGTCGAGTGTGGCGTTGAAGTCGCCCGCCAGGACCCGCACGGCACCGGTCGGGTCGGCGGGCGGCAACCCGGCGAGATCCGATCGCCACCGCGTCGCATCGGTCACGGGCGGAAGGGCGTGTACGGCCACGATCTCCACCGCCGTGCCCCCGGGAAGCCGTATCCGGGCACTCGGTTGCGCGAACAGCGACGGGCCGGCGAGATCGAGTTCTTCCAGCGGGTACCGCGAGGCGATCCCGGAACCCACGCCCGCCCCGGCCGGATACGCCACGATGTGGGGCAGAGCGTCACGCAGCCCGGCGTCCTCCAGAGCGGAGTACGCCGACTCGTCGAACTCCAGCAACGTCAGGACGTCGATCCGGCGTTCGCGCACGAGTTCCACGACGGCCTCGGGATCGGCCCCACCGAAGTACAGGTTGAGAGCGGCCACCCGCAGCACCGCACCGCCTGCCTCGGGCTGGGAATCGGCGAGGACCCTCGGCACGAGGGGTACGGCGAGCGCCACGGCCAGCACCGCCGACAGCACCGCGACGCCACGACGTCGCAGCACCGACGCGACCAACGTCAGCCCGACCGCAGCCGGCACGACATACGGCGTCAGAGCCAGCGCCGCCGCGGTGTAGTGGTTGCCGTCGTGACCGAACACGCCCGACACGACCAACCGGAGCACCGCGAACGCGGCGACCCCCACCAACGCGGCCACCACCAGCGCCGACATCACCCTGGCCGACGGCCGCCTCGCTCCCGGGCCGCTCCCCCGAGCTTCCGTGCTCACCACCGCACCAGCCTGCCAGAAGGAGAAGCACGGCATCCGGCCCCTGCGCGCCGGGGACGTTCGCAGTAGTTTCGGTCTCCCCGACCACTGGCAGGAGGACACTGATGACCATCCTGGTCACCGGAGCAACGGGCAACATCGGGCGCAAAGTCGTCGACCACCTGCTCGCGCGTGGAGCTCGGGACGTCCGCGCGCTCACCGTCGACCCCGGCAAAGCCGCACTTCCGTCCGATGTGGAGGTGGTGAAGGGTTACCTTCGGAAGGTGGACACGCTGCCCGCGGCGTTCGAAGGCGTGTCCCGCGTGTACCTCGCGCCGACCCCGGACACGATCACCGACGTCGTCCGCCTCGCGCGCGAGGCGGGGGTGGAACACATCGTCGACCTCTCCGGGGAGCCCGAGAGCTGGTGGGGCACGGTCACCACGGCCGTGGAGAAGTCCGGAGTGGACTGGACGCACCTGTGGCCTGGTGACTTCATGGAGAACTCGCTGATGTGGGCGGAACAGATCCGCCGCACCGGCGCGGTGCGTGAGCCGTACCCGGAGTCGGCGAGCACGCCGATCGCCATGGACGACATCGCCGCCGTGGCCGCCGCCGCCCTGCTCGACGACGGCCACCGTGGCAGGGCGCACCTGCTCACCGGCCCCGAAGCGCTGACCCGGACCGAACTCGTGGCGCACATCGGTGCGGCACTCGGCAGGGAGATCGAGTTCGTCCGGTCCACCCCCGAGGAGACGGTGCGGGCACTCACCCCCGCCATGCGGGAGAACGCGCAGTGGTACGTGGACAACGTGCTCACGGCGTTCGAGGCCGGAACGGCGGAACCCAACCACCTCGTCGAGGAGATCACCGGTCGCCCCGCGACTCGGTTCGCCGACTGGGCGCGCGCACACGCACACCAGTTCGCGTGAGTTCCTCCCGAAACGCCGAAGGGCCCCCGCGCTACGCACGAGGGCCCTTCGGGACGGTGATTTCAGTTGTCGGTCACTCCTGCTCCGACTCGCCGGCCTCCTCGCCGCCCGCGGCGGCGATGCTCACCGGCGGAGCGTCGGGCACGTCCAGCGGCTTCGGCTCGCCACGGAAGGTGAACCGCGCCTGGTCGTCGTGTGCGTCGCCGACCTCCCAGCCTTCGACGTCCACGATGATGATCTGACCGGGCTGGACCTCGCCGAACAGGATCTTCTCGGACAGCTGGTCCTCGATCTCCCGCTGGATGGTCCTGCGCAGCGGCCGCGCACCGAGCACCGGGTCGAAGCCTCGCTTGGCCAGCAGAGCCTTCGCCTTGTCGGTCAGCTCCAGAGCCATGTCCTTGGCCTTGAGCTGCTCCTCCACGCGGGACACCATCAGGTCCACCATCTGGATGATCTGCTCCTGCGTGAGCTGGTGGAAGACGATGATGTCGTCGATCCGGTTGAGGAACTCGGGCCGGAAGTGCTTCTTCATCTCCTCGTTGACCTTCTGCTTCATCTTCTCGTACCGACCGGTCTCGTCGGCACCCGAAGAGAAGCCCAGGCTCACGGACTTGGAGATGTCCTGCGTACCAAGGTTCGAGGTGAAGATCAGCACCGTGTTCTTGAAGTCCACCGTGCGGCCCTGACCGTCGGTCAGGCGACCGTCCTCCAACACCTGCAACAGCGTGTTGTAGATCTCCTGGTGGGCCTTCTCGATCTCGTCGAAGAGGACCACCGAGAACGGCTTGCGACGCACCTTCTCGGTGAGCTGGCCGCCCTCCTCGTAGCCGACGTAGCCCGGAGGGGCACCGAACAGCCGCGAGGCGGTGTAGCGGTCGTGGAACTCGCCCATGTCGATCTGGATGAGCGCGTCGTCCTCACCGAACAGGAAGTTGGCCAGCGCCTTGGACAGCTCGGTCTTACCGACACCGGACGGGCCGGCGAAGATGAACGAGCCGGACGGGCGCTTCGGGTCCTTCAGGCCCGCCCGCGTACGGCGGATGGCCTGCGACACGGCCTTGACCGCGTCCTCCTGGCCGATGATCCGCTTGTGCAGCTCGTCCTCCATGCGGAGCAGACGCGTGGTCTCCTCCTCGGTGAGCTTGAACACCGGGATGCCGGTCCAGTTGGCGAGGACCTCGGCGATCTGCTCGTCGTCGACCTCGGCGACGACGTCCAGGTCACCGTCCTTCCACTGCTTCTCGCGTTCGGCCTTCTGGCCGAGGAGAGTCTTCTCCTCGTCGCGCAGTCGAGCGGCACGCTCGAAGTCCTGCGCGTCGATGGCCGACTCCTTCTCGCGACGCACGTCGGCGATCTTCTCGTCGAACTCACGCAGGTCCGGCGGCGCGGTCATACGGCGGATGCGCATGCGCGCGCCGGCCTCGTCGATGAGGTCGATCGCCTTGTCGGGCAGGTACCGGTCGTTGATGTACCGGTCGGCGAGCGTCGCCGCGGCCACCAGCGCCGAGTCGGTGATCGACACGCGGTGGTGCGCCTCGTAACGGTCGCGCAGCCCCTTGAGGATCTCGATGGTGTGCTCCAGCGACGGCTCGCCGACCTGGATCGGCTGGAACCGGCGCTCCAGGGCAGCGTCCTTCTCGATGTACTTGCGGTACTCCTCGAGCGTGGTCGCACCGATGGTCTGGAGCTCGCCACGGGCCAGCATCGGCTTCAGGATGCTCGCCGCGTCGATCGCACCCTCGGCGGCACCCGCGCCGACGAGCGTGTGCAGCTCGTCGATGAACAGGATGATGTCGCCGCGAGTCTTGATCTCCTTGAGGACCTTCTTCAACCGCTCCTCGAAGTCACCGCGGTAGCGCGAACCGGCCACCAACGACCCGAGGTCGAGCGTGTAGAGCTGCTTGTCCTTCAGCGTCTCGGGCACCTCGCCCTTGACGATGTTCTGCGCGAGGCCCTCGACGACGGCGGTCTTGCCGACGCCGGGCTCGCCGATGAGAACCGGGTTGTTCTTGGTACGGCGGGACAGCACCTGCATGACCCGCTCGATCTCCTTGTTGCGCCCGATGACCGGGTCGAGCTTGTTCTCCCGCGCGGCGGCGGTGAGGTTGCGCCCGAACTGGTCGAGCACCAGCGACGACGACGGGGTGCCTTCGCCACGGCCCGCACCGGCCTCGGCAGGCTCCTTGCCCTGGTAGCCGGACAGCAGCTGAAGCACCTGCTGCCTGACCCTGTTGAGGTCCGCGCCCAGCTTCACGAGAACCTGCGCCGCCACGCCCTCGCCCTCACGGATGAGGCCCAACAGGATGTGTTCGGTACCGATGTAGTTGTGCCCGAGCTGCAGCGCCTCACGCAGAGACAGCTCCAGCACCTTCTTGGCTCGCGGGGTGAAGGGAATGTGTCCGCTGGGAGCCTGCTGGCCCTGGCCGATGATCTCCTCGACCTGCTGGCGGACACCCTCCAGCGCGATACCCAACGACTCGAGCGCCTTGGCGGCGACACCCTCACCCTCGTGGATCAAACCCAGGAGGATGTGCTCGGTGCCGATGTAGTTGTGGTTGAGCATCCGGGCCTCTTCCTGGGCCAGGACAACCACCCGCCTCGCGCGGTCGGTGAACCTTTCGAACATTCCCACTCCCTCGACTGCTGCGCCGGCGGCCCGACACTCTTTCCGGCTCGCTCCACCGGTGAGCTCGGCACCGTACGACCACTGTAGTAGCCGACCACACGTCCCGTGGCTACCACTGGTACGGATTCGAACCTCATGGAGCAGGGCCTGACGCGCCGCGAGCACTCGCGGAGGACACGCTCACAGTCGACTAGTTGCTGGCTGCTGACGTAGGGAACAACGAACGCCCCGGCACTCGAAT
The DNA here is from genome assembly GCF_000244975.1 of Saccharomonospora cyanea NA-134. Lineage (NCBI taxonomy): Bacteria > Bacillati > Actinomycetota > Actinomycetes > Pseudonocardiales > Pseudonocardiaceae > Saccharomonospora > Saccharomonospora cyanea. The sequence continues at coordinate 4,893,732 of NZ_CM001440.1, forward strand.
TCCGGTGGCACCCCTTGTCCGCTCAGCGCGAACACGTCGTTTTCGCACGCTCACCCGCTCGAACCGTGCCGCTGCACCGCCGAAACTCCATCAGTAAGGTAAGGCATAGCTAACCTACTGCGGTAGGTCGCGAACCACCCGGTCGGAGCAGCGGAGGTCGGCGCGTGACCACGGACGGTTCAGTACGTGACAATCGACACAGTCGAGCAACGTGTCGCCGTGTGTCCCCCGACGCGCTCGCGGGCTCGCTCGCCCGCGCCGCCGCGCTCCAGCAGGAGCTCGAACTCCGCACCGACGTGCCCGTCGACGACGACTGGTGGCGGTGCCACGACCTGCTCTCCGACCGCCGCCGGTTCTCGCTCTGGCACCGGCGGCTCGCTTCCTGGTTGATCCGGTCTCACGGCACCGCGCCCGCTCGCACCGTGTCCGGCTACGTCCTGTGGTGGTATCTCCGCGTGCCCGCCTACGTCGGCGCGCTCCTGTTGCACCACGAACGGCGCGTGCCGCTGCTGCGGCCCTCCGAGCTGGCCCTGCGGGTCGCCCCCGACGGCAGACCCCACCCGGTGGGCGTCGCCCTCCTCGGCGACTCCTTCTACTGCCTTCCACTCGACCCGTCTGCGGGCAGGCCCGAGGCCGTCGTGGTGCCCGACGAACGAGCCCTGGCCGCCGTGTACCGAGCACGGTTCGTCGCCCACGCGAACGCCTTCGTCCGCGCCTACCGGCCACTGAGTCCCCACGGGCCGAGAACGCTCTGGGCCGCGGCCACCGACGCACTCGACAGCTGCCTGTGGTGGGTGGGGTTCCAGGGTGGCGACGAAGGTGCGGGCGTGGCCGACGCGGCACTCGTGCTCGACGCGCGACACGACCCTCTGACCTCCGCCTCGACCCTGCGCCGACGCCCCGGCGACGACGGGACGGCCGACGCGGGCGGTCAGAGAGCACCCAACCCACGCAGCGTGGCGGTGAGCGCCTCCGACAGGTTCCCAGCGGAGCCAGGCCGGCGGTGGACGTGGTCCTCCGCATCACGGAACAGGAGCATCCGCCCGAGCCCGGCCACGTCGATCAGTGACAGCGGACTGCTCCGGCGCCGGACCCCACCGACTGTGGCCGCGCCGTACAACTGGTGCGCCCCCTCGCGCGGCGCTCTCAGGTGGTCGCGCAGCTCCTCGACACCGCGTCGGTCCGCCAGCGGGCGGCTGTTCCCCACATCCGGCGCGTCGGCGCCCTCCAGCTCGGAACGGGCGACGCTGAACGGACGCACGGGGGCGGGCGGAACGTGCGGGACCATCGCCACGAACTCCTCCACGAGGTGGCGCGGCTCGACGGGCCGGAGGGTCACGGTGTCGCCGTGCACGAGCGCGGCCACCGCTCCGCCGTCGCGTTCGGCCACCAGGAGAGCACTGTCCCGGCCCGCGTCGGCATAGGCGCTCCAGCAGTACAGCTCGCGCGCCGGGCGGGCCAGTGTGCGCAGCGTCTCACGGAACATCGTGGTGAGCGCGTGTTCCGTCGACAGCCCCACGTCGGCCAACAGCCGCAGACACTGACGGGTGAGCTCGGCCGTCCTGCCGCTCGATACGTAAAGGCCGTGCGACCCCAGCGCCGGGTGCGGTTCGCCGAACCCTTCGAGATCCCACGTGTACAGCAGAGCCAGTCTGGGCACGTCCACGGGCTGCGCTATCACCGGTCCCACCTCCTATCCGCCGATGGTGGGCGGCGTGATGATGTGCCCGGTCTGGGGATCACGCAGGTCCTCCTCATCGCCGAGCGAGAAGGCCTCGTCGGTGTCCTGGACGTAGTTGCGCTGGTGTTCGGAGTCCTCACTCCCAGGGCCGCGGCCCGCCGCGCCGCCCATGGCCCCCATCGGGGCCATCCCGACACGACCCGCCATACCCGCCGCACCGGGCCTGGCCGCGCCCTGCGCGGCGTTCGCCGCGGGACCGGGGGGAACGGCACCGCTGCCCCGACCCACACCGGGTGGGCTGCCCGACGTGCCACCTGTGCCCGTGCCCGGCCTGCCTCCGCCTGTTCCGAGGCCAGCGGCCCCACTCGCCGACGATCCGCCGTAACCTCCCACCAGCGGCGAGCCACCCGCAGTCGACCAAGGACTCTGCGTGCCACCACCGGGCACGGGCGAACCGGACGGGTTGCCCGTCGACGGCTGGTACGCCGCGGGTCGATAGGTGGACGACGGGTCGGAAGGCGGCTGGTAACCCGACACCGAGGTCGAGTCGGACCCCACGCGGTCGCCGGTGAGTTCGTCCCCACCAGGGTGAGTGCGCACGAACGACGAGTCCTGCGGCTCCTGGTAGTGGACGGCCGGCCGGAGGTCACCCGGTTCGGAGTCGGTTCCGGCTTTCCGGTCCTGCCGGTCGCGGGCGTCGCCGGCTGGGTCGTCGGCGTCCCGCCGGGACTCGTCACCGTCACCCCGCTGGAAGTCGTCGGCGACCTGCTTCCGGTCGAGGGAACGGGGCTCCGCCTCGAGCGACCGTGCCCGGCCCGTCACCTCGTCCCTGGCCAGCGTGATCTCCCCGTCGCCGAACTCGTCGAGCTGCCCGTAGTCGTACGTCACCTGCTGTGACGCCGACCGGGTGTACTGCTCGTACGCCTCGTAGGCTCGGCGGTTCCGTTCCTCGAGCTCCCTGTACCGGGTGATCTCGTCCTCGGTGTCGGTGTCCCACGGAGTGACGTAGTCCCAGAAGCCCCGGGACGGCGGCTGGTCGGGCATCGGTTCGAGCTCGGACTTGAGCCGGTCGAACGCGTACGACATGTCGGTCAGCGTGCGCGCGTTGCTCTGGTAGGCGGACGAGGCCTGGTACGTCGCCTCCACGGCGACGAGGATGCGAGCGCGTGCCGCGTCGGCACCGCCACCGGTCCACGCGCTTTCGAGATCTGTCAGCAACTGACGACTATGGTCGCTGACGAGGGCGTGGTCCTGCGACAGCCTGTTCGCGCGAGTCGCGCCATCCCGCCAGTCGGAGGAGCTGCCGGACAGCACCAGCCGCACGAGTTCCGGCATGGACATCACACCGCCGAACTGACGTGCGGACACTGCACCTTCCGTCACCGTCCCGCCCCCTCTCTCAGGTTGTCCACCAAGGTCTCGGCCAAGCGCTCGGACAACTCGCAGGCGTCGACCTGGCCCTTCTTCGCACGGCTGGGCGCCACCGCGACCCCCACCGCGTACTCGTCGGAGAGCCCGACGTTGACCGAGCACGTCGTTTCGCCCGCGTCCGTCTGGAAGGCGACCGCCGGGAAGCCGCCGATCGACGGGATCTCCCGCCACACCTTCACGGCCGGTTTCGTGTTCCGGTACAGGTTGCTCAGGCCCTCGTGCGTGGCGGTGACGAAGTTGACGAAGACCCCCGCCCCCGTGTCGGGGTCCTGCCAGGAGCACCAGGGCCCGGTGGCGATGTCGTCACGTTCGCCCTCCGGTGCGTCCCCGCCCAGGGCCTCGACGATCTGCTGCCGGGTGAACGCCTGGCACGGGTCCTGGGGGAGCACCGACTGCGGCAGCGGGTTGGACACCGCGGGCGCACCGCTGTGCGGCAGCCCGCTCGCCTGGGTGGAGGTCGCACCGCTCGGTGCGGTCGGCTTCGGGGAAGCGACGCCTTCCGTCGGCGCCGCCGAACAACCGGCCACCACACCGGCGAGGCTCAGACCCACCACCACACGAAGAATTCGTGTCATTCGAGGAATCCCCTGTTCTCACGGGCCACGGAACCGCCCGCCGCGCCGATCTGCTGCTTCGCGTCCTCATCGGAATCGGCGATGAGGCCGAGCGCCTTCTCCAGGCGGGCGACGAGTTCGGCGAAGAACGTGATCTCCTTCTGGAGGTGTTCGTGCCCGTGGAAGAACGCGCCTCTCCCGATACCGCCGACGGCGCTCTCGTGGAAGTGGAGGCTTGCGGGGTCCTCAGCCGCGGCCCGCATCTCGAGGAGCTGCCTGGACTCCGCTTCCATACCGACGAGGTCGTTGTAGATGCGCTTGAAGGAGTCCAACATCCGCCGGGCCTCTTCTGTGCTGAGACTGAAGCCCTGACCGCCCGTGGGAACGCTGCCCGAGCCGCCACCCGGCGCGGGTGCGGCCCCTCCGGACGGCACTCCGTCGACCCAGAATGTGACATCGGAGAGCCAGCCCTCGGCAGCGGTCATGCCTACCTCCCCATAAGCACCCCATACACCGTTTCGGGAGAGTAGCGCGAAAATCACACCCTGACGGAAACTTCACAGGTTTACCCCGAATTGGGTACAGCCGGGTGAATCACCTGCTCCAGTCAGGGTCACGCCCGGACAACCCGAGCAGTCGCGCCAGCGGCACGGCGTTTTCAGCCACGGGTACCTCGGCTCCGAAAACGCCGTACTGCCTTCCCCGCGGCGCGAACTCCTCGAGCGCGCGGAAGACGGCGAGCGCGGTCTCGGACTCGCAGCGGAACTCCGCCCCCGTGGCCACGGCGAGATCCCAGCCGTGCACGACGAACTCGGTCAGCGCCATCGCGCCGACCTGGCGGGCGGGCAGCTCCGCCGCGCCGAACAGGACAGCACCGTCCCACGCCGACGGATCGCGCAGCGCCTTCGCGAGCCGCTCGACGTCGTCGGCGAGCACAGCCCGCCAGTCCTCGGTCACCAGGTCCGTCTCGCTCTCGCCCCCGGCCACGGCGGGCGGTGGCTCCCTGCGCACGGCGGCGGTCAGGCGCGGCGTCCAGTACAGCAGGTGGTTCAGCAGGCCCCGGACGGTGTAGTGCTCGCACGGCGTGGGCGCGTCCAGGGCATCGGCGGGAACAGCGTGCAGCACGTCGAGGAACGCTTCCCCCGCGGGGTCGACGACATTCTGAAGTTCCGGCGGATTCGACATGGCCCCATGGTCGGGGTCATCGACGCGGGAGTCTTGAACAAAAGCGACAGATCCCGACCGTATCGTCGAGACCCGTGGAACGGACGCCCCAGGGAATCCTGCACCGGCACGCCGCAAGGGCGCGGTTCACGTTGAACAGGTTCTCACCGGCCCCGCCGCTTCGCGAGTACGTCCAGTACTACTGGGTCGTGCGCTGGGATCTCCGCGGCCGACCACCGCACGAGCAACGGGTACTGCCCAACCTGTCCACACACGTGGTGTTCGGAACCGCCTCGGCCGGGGTGTGGGGACCGTCCCGGTCGGTGTTCGCCCATGCCCTGCGCGACCGAGGACTGGCACTCGGCGTACGCGTGGTCCCCGGCTGCTGCGGCGCGGTACTGGGCCTGCCCGCCGGCGACCTTCGCGACGGCCCGAGGTCGTTGCCGGACGTCCTCGGGCACGCGGTGCGCGAGATCGAGGACGCCGTACGCCGGGAAAGCGACGATCCGGAACTCACCTCGCTCGCCGACGCGCTGTTCACCGAACGAATCCGGCCGCTCACGAACCCGGAACGTCGTGCCCGTGACGCCGTCGCCCTGATCGCCGGTGACCCGGCGTTGACGCGGGTGGACGAGCTCGCAGCGCGCACCGGAATGACGGTGCGCGCACTGCAGCGGTTGTTCACCACACACATCGGAACGGGACCCAAGTGGGCAATCCGGGTCTACCGCCTGGGCGACGCCGAGGCACGACTGTCTTCCGATTCCCCGCCGAGCCAGGCGGAGCTGGCAGCCGAACTCGGCTACAGCGACCAAGCACATTTCGCCCGCGATTTCACGTCACTCGTCGGCACTCCCCCCGCTTCATACGGGCGGCAACAGAAAGTAACCGAACAGGCGCAAAACTGAATATGGCCTCCCGGGTCGAGCCCGGGAGGCCATACGTCACGACGTCTTTCAGTTCCTGCGGTGGTAGGCTTCGACGACCTCGGACGGGATGCGTCCACGATCTGAGACCTCGTAACCGTTCTTCCGCGCCCACGCACGAATTGCCTGGTTCTGTTCGCGGTCCACGGCGGCCGAGCGAGCGGGCGCTTTCACGGCGCTCCTGCTCGACGACCTCTTCCGGCCACCGGCCCTGCGAGCGTGCTCAACGTACTGAGCAAGGGCGTCACGCAATTCTTCCGCATTTTCGGCGGAGAGATCGATCTCGTAGCTGACCCCGTCAAGACCGAACTCGACCGTCTCGTCGGCCTCCGACCCGTCCAGGTCGTCCACGAGGGACACAAGGACCTTCTGCGCCATCTTATTCCTCCTGCTTGGGACATGCTGAGATCACGTGGTGCCCACGCCCGAGCCAAAAGCCTTGACCGAGCATATTGTTACCCGTCCGCGTAGAATAACGCAAATCAACTTCAGTGATTGTGTCGGCCGTTGACTACGCCCTTATGCGGGCAACACAATCACCGCTCTCGCCGAAGTCGCAGGAAAACGGGCGTCCCGTGCTCACGGGCGGGGGCGCCGGCCCGACGAGGTGTTCCTCTCGGCGGTGTTCCTCTCGAAAACGAGGCGAAGGCCCAACAGGGTGAGATCTGGCACGTGTTCGGTGATGGTTTCCGACTCCCCGATCACGAGCGGGGCCAGCCCGCCGGTGGCAATCACTTCCACCGGCTCGCCGGAGGCGCCCGCCAGCTCACGCGCGATCCTTCTGACGAGGCCGTCCACCTGGCCCGCGAAACCGTACAGAATGCCGGACTGAAGGCACTCGACGGTGTTCTTGCCGATCACCGACCGGGGTCTGACGAGTTCCACCTTCCGCAACGCGGCCGCTCGGGAAGCGAGAGCGTCGACCGAAATGTCGATCCCCGGCGCGAACGCCCCGCCGAGGAACTCGCCCTTGGCCGAAATCGCGTCCACGTTGGTCGAGGTGCCGAAATCGACCACGACACAGGCCGTGTTGTGCAGGTGGTGGGCAGCGAGCGTGTTGACGAGCCGATCGCCGCCTACCTCCTTCGGGTTGTCCACGAGCAGCGGAACACCCGTGCGCACGCCCGGCTCCACGATGATCTTCGGGGTCTCCGGGTAGTAGCGGTCGAGCATCACCCGCAGCTCCCGCAACACGGCGGGCACCGTCGACAAGGCGCTGATCCCCGTGACGGCGTCGGCGTGCGGGCCGAGCAACCCGCGCATGGTGAGCGCCATCTCGTCGGCCGTCATGCGCGGATCGGTCCGCATACGCCAGTCACGCACCAACCGCGCGTTCTCACCACGGCCGGAGTGCAGACCGAGCACGATGTTGGAGTTGCCGACGTCGACGGTGAGCAGCAATCAGTTCTCCGCGTGCAGCAGCGCGTCGAGCCGCGCGGCGTCGGCCGTCTCCGCCATCGGCAGCACGGCACCACGTGCGCTCTCGACACCGGCGGACGCGGTTTCCCCGGCCCCGCTCGTGAGCCCGTACCCCTCGGGAACGGAGGCGGGATCGCCTCCCTCCTCGACGATGCGGTTCTCGCCGTCGACGAACACGATCCGCGGGGTGAAGGACGCGGCCTCGGCCGAGTCCATCTGGCCGTACGCGATCAGGATGACGATGTCGCCGGGATGGACGAGGTGGGCAGCGGCGCCGTTGATGCCCAGCACACCGCTGTCCCGCTCACCCTCGATGACATAGGTCTCCAGCCGCGCACCGTTGGTGACGTCGACGATGGCGACCTGCTCCCCTGGCAGCAGGTCTGCCGCTTCCATCAGCGTCCGGTCGACCGTGACCGACCCGACGTAGTGCAGGTCCGCCTGCGTCACCGTCGCCCGGTGGATCTTGGACTTGAGCATCGTTCGATACATGGCGGCACGCCCTCCTCTACCCCTGCGTCCTCACTGCTCGATGCCGTACTCGGCTGCCGTGCCGATCAGGAGCCCGACGTTGTCGATGAGCCTGGTGCTACCGACCCTGGCGGCGACCAGCAGCCGCGCTTCACCATCGGCGGGCGGTGGCCCCAGGTCCGTACCCCGCAGCTCCAGATAGTCGACGACCACCTCGGGACGCGCCGCGAGGGTGCTCCTCGCCGCGTCGAGCACGGCTTCCGGGCCTCGCGCTCCCGCGTGGGCACCCGCGACGAGCGCCGCCGACAGCACCACGGCCAGCTCCCGCTGTTCGGGGGACAGATAGGCGTTGCGCGACGACAGCGCCAGCCCGTCCGGCTCGCGGACGGTGGGAACTCCCAGCACCCGAACGTCGAGGTCGAGGTCCTCCACCATGCGCTTGATGAGAACGAGCTGCTGGTAGTCCTTCTCCCCGAAGAACGCGTAGTGCGGGCGGACGATGTTGAACAACTTCGCCACCACGGTGAGCACACCCGCGAAGTGCCCGGGCCGGAACGCGCCCTCGAGCTCGTCGCCGAGCGGCCCCGGATGCACCGTGACCGCCGAGTCAGGCGCGTACAGATCCTCGGCACCGGGCGTGAAGGCGATCTCCACACCCGCGTCGTCCAGCACGTCGAGGTCGGCGTCCAGAGTGCGTGGATAGGCGTCGAAGTCCTCGCCCTCGCCGAACTGGAGCGGGTTGACGAAGATCGACGCGGCCACGACCGTGTTGGGCAGGCGCTTCGCCCTGCGCAGCAGCTCCTTGTGGCCCTCGTGCAGAGCGCCCATCGTCGGCACGAGCGCCACGTTGCGGCCCACCGAGCGCAGTGCCGCGGTGACCTGGCGCACGTCGTCCGGCTTGCGGTAGACGTTCACCCGGCCACGGGTGAACTGGGGTGTCGTCTTCGGTCTCGTCACGTGCCCTCACGTCCGTTGTCGAGCAGGTCGGCGATCTCGCGGGCGGCGTCTCCTCCGAGCAGGCCTGCCTGGCTCGCTCTGGCTGCCGTCCTTCGGGCCAGCACGGTGTAGGCGGAACGCAGCTCGGGGGCTCGCTCACCGAGCACCCGCAGGTGTGTCCGCACGGTTCCCACGTCTCCTCGCGCGACCGGTCCGGTGAGCGCGCGGTCACCGTGCCTCAGAGCGTTGTCGAGCGCGGCGGACAACAGCGGGGCGAGGAGGCGCTCGGGATCACGGACGCCGTTGTGCCGTAACAATTCCACACAGTCCGCGACCAGCGTCGCGAGGTGGTTGGCTCCGTGCGCGAGAGAGGCGTGGTAAAGGGGCCGCGCGGCTTCCGGGATGCGCACCGGCTCCGCGCCCATCTCCATGGTCAACGCCTCGCCGACGTTCCAGGCCGCCTCGTCACCGTCCGCGGCGGTGACGCCCATGCTGCACGAGTCGAGGCGCTGCAGGTCCTCGGGCGCTCCGGTGAAGGTCATCACCGGATGCAACGCCAGCGGTAGCGCTCCTGTTTCCACCGCGGGCCGCAACACGTCGATGCCGTGGGCACCGCACGTGTGCACGACGATCTGGCCCGCCCGGAACGCACCCGCGTTCGCCAGGCCAGCCACCATGGGCCCGAGGACGTCGTCGGGCAGCGCGAGCAACACGAGGTCGGCGCTGCTCACCACCTCGTCCGGAGGCCGCAGGGGCACCCCGGGCAGCAACCGTTCCGCTCGCCGCACAGACGCGTCGGACACGCCGGAGGCGGCGACCACGGAATGACCGGCTCGGGCGAGCGCGGCGCCCAGCACGCTACCGACCCTGCCCGCCGACACCACACCCACAGCGAGCCGCGCGGGGCGGGTCACCGCGTGCCCCACTGGACGCTCATCGCACAAGACTCCCAAGCTCGTTCCAGTCCCGCTCTGCTTCGCGGGTACCAGACGACGGCGCGAGACTAGCCCGATCGACACGGTCGCACGCCCACGAGGTGACCAGCTTCACCCGTCGGCGCCGCGTCTGGCGAGCCGCACGGCCTCGGCCCTCGTCTGCTTCAGCACCGCCAGCAGCGCGGCCTGACGCTTGGACAGGTACGCCGTACGCATCCGCTCCGACGCAGGCGAGCCCTCCCAGCGCCGCGCGAACGCGAGCTCCGTCACCGCCGCCTGGTAGGCGTCCACCGCCCTGGCCGCTGCCCGGCCGGACTCCCGGCGAGCCTGCCTGCGCCACTTCTTGCGGCCGCTGAGATCGGCCAGCAGCGGCACCTCCGACGGCGCGATCCATCCCGCCTCGGCCATCCCCGGCAGGGTGGCCGCGATGATGCGCTGCTCCCGCCTCCGCTGCCACACCATGATCAACACCACCGCCGTGAAGATGGGGACCATGATGAGGAAGTAGACGTTGAGGAACACATCGGCTCCGCCGAGCGTGGCGGAGGCGTTCCACAGCGCGTGCAGCAGCACCGCCCCGACGTACGCGCCGAGCGGAAGCATGATCTTCATGCTCCGGTTGCCCGAGTGCACCACCAGGCCGACGCCGATACCGATCAGCACCGTGAAGAGCGGGTGGGCGAACGGCGACAGCAGCCCGCGCAGGATGAACGCCGCGAACACGCCCGTCGACATACCGTCGCCGAAGCCGTGCTCCACGAACGCCCGCCCGAAGTAGTAGACGTTCTCGATGAACGCGAAGCCCGCCGCGCTGAGTCCCGCGTACACGATGCCGTCGACCACGCCGTCGAACTCGTGCGAACGGCGTCGCATGAGCGCGATCACCGGCACGGCCTTGACGGCCTCCTCGACGAGTGGAGCGGACACCAGGGCACTCACCTTGCCGCCGTTGCCCGTACCCAGCAGCAGGTCACCCACCGCCTCGGCGGTGTCGTTCACCAGCAGGGCGGTCAGGGTCGCGACACACGCGCCCCACGCGAACGTCAACAGCAGCAGCTTCGCCGGTTCCGGCTCCCAGCGGTCGATCCACAGAAACGCCGCCACCACGGCCAGCACCGGAACCACCGCGACGACCACGCCGATGAGCACCGCGAGCACGCCCACGCGCACGGTGGCCAGGCCCAGCACGAGCAGACCCGACAACGCGAGTCCCATGATCCCGGCCACGGGTAGAAGCACGGTCACCCGCCGTGGCGAGTGCCTGCGCAGCGGTGGCGGCGTCGACGGTGTCCGGTCGGTGATGGCTCCCCTCACGCGGGCACCTTAGCGGCAGCCTCCGACCACCGCCCGGCCAGTTCTCAGTCGGCGGCGCGGCGGCGCCTGCGAGGCGTGGAACCGCTCGCGCCGTAGGCCGCGAGCAGCTCGCTCACCGAACGTCCCTCGGCGTGCGAGCCCGCGGGTTCGGCGTCGCTCTCCGAGGACTCGGGCGCTCGCCGACGTCCGCCGGAGGAAGCGGGGCCCTCCGCATCGGAATCCGCGGCGGAATCCGCGGCGGACCGCGAGTGACGGGAACCGCCCGAGGGCACGGCCGACATCCACGCGGGTTCCTCGTCGTCGGCACGGTAGCGCCTGCCACCACCGGAGGCCGGCGCCGCATCGTCCGGCTCGGTCCGCCGTTTCCGCCCTCCGGAGCGGCGCGCGCCCCCGATCTCAGTGGGCAGCGTCGCGTTCGGCTCGGGCTGCACGGGTGCGGGCACCTGGGCCCGCTCGGCCACGGTGGCCTCGACCGCGGATTCCACCGGCTCGGGCTCGGCCGGAGCGCGCCGAGGCGCCTCGACCGGCTTGCGGACCTCCGTAGCCGGGGCGTCGGGTGTCCCCCGGCGCACCGGCGGCTTGCCGGGGCGGCCCCCGACCGGCGGCGTCACGGCCGTCCTGGCGTCCACGGGACGTTGGGTGCGGGTCGGCGCCTCCTCCACCGCAGGCCGTGTTTCCCGCGTGGGCGGCGTGCCGCCGGGATCGAGCGACCGCGCGACCGCGCCCTTCACCGGCGTGATGGCGGGCCGGGACCGCTCGACCGGCGTGCTGGACGGCTCGCTCTCGGGAGCGCGATGCGGCGAGTAGGCGGAGGTGGGCTTGCCGCCCGGCCTCGCGACGGGACGCTGATGCGGGCGCGACATCTCCGCCCGTGCGCGGCTGGCCGCCTCACTGGCCCGCGCCATCGCCGCACCCGGCCTCGGCTGCACCCGGCGCGTGGGCGGGTCCGCGGGCTTCTGGGTCGGGCCGCTGTCCTCCGCGGGACGCGACGGACGCGGCACGAACCGGGAACGCGGCCTGCCGGGCTCCCGGCGCCGGGGATGCTCGGCACGGGCCACCACCGGCTCGTCGGCCTGGTCCTCCGCTGGTTCCGCGTCGAGGTCCTGGACACGGTCGATCATCTCGGTGGGCGAGTCGAGCGCGTCGGCAGGATCGGCGGAGTCCGCCCCCACCGTGATGGCGGGCCGCCCGCCCGCCGCCTCGTTCGCCGTCACGAGCCGCTGGTCGTCGCCGAGCTTGCGCATACGGGTGGACTGCGCCGTCAACGCCACGCGCTCCCACAGCACCTCACCACCGAACAGGTTCTGCAGGTTGTCACGCAGGCTGCGCAGCTCCTCGCGCAGGGCTTCGAGCTCGTCGCGTCGTTCCGCCTCGATCCGCTGCCGGGTCTCCGCCTCGACCTCCAGCTCGTGTTCCCGCCTGGCGGCGATCTCCTTCTGCAGTTCGAGCTCGTAGATCTTCTGGGCCTTGGTGACCGACTTCTCGTTGAGCGCCGCCTGCTTGCGGTACTTCGCCGCCATGAGGGCGCCGATGAGCGCCGCCCACAGCGCGGCGACGACGGCGAGCCGGATCCACCGCAGGTCGTCGGTCAGCACGAGGGCGAGGGTGGCGCCGATGGCGAGCAGAAAGCCAACAGCCAGCCACGGCTTCGTCGCCGAACGGTCCCGCGAGTCGTCACCCACGCCAGTCATGCCCACACCGTACCTTCCAGTGATCCATCCGAGACCTTTCCGGTACTTCGAGCGGTGCTCCGTGTGCGCTAACCGGTCGACGGCCGATCGGGGTCCCGATCGCCGTTCTTCGGTGCGCGGCAACAGTGCTCCAACCAGAGGGCCGCGCCGATGAGCGCGGCCGCGCAGCACGCACCGACGATGGCTGCGGGAACGTCCTCCGCCGCTGCCGAGATCTCACCCGAACGTGGTGCGAGGTAGGCGAGCGCGCCGAGCCACGCCCCCACCATCAGAGCCCCCAGGAGTGACGAGGCCTTGGCCAGCGCCACCGCCCTGGCGATGCCGATGCCCGACTCCACCCGGTGTCCCTTGATACGGGAGCGGATCGCGAACGCGAGAACCAACTCCCCCAGCGCCAGCACGAGCAGCGTCACACCCGCGAGCGTCGGCAGGTCTGGCAGCGACCCGAACGCCACACGGAAGAGGGGAAACGTCACGCCGAAACCGATCACCACGGCAACGAGGAGATCCCGTGCCCGCGTGAAATGCATGGTCACCACCGTACCCAGGATCGAACCAGGTGGTTGACTCTCCACCGACTGGAGACTCCACCCTTGGTTTCGAAAAGAGGGGGCGAGCGTGTTCACGATCGGAGAGCTGTCCCGGCGCACCGGACTGCCGGTCAAGACCATCCGGTTCTACTCCGACGAGGGCCTGCTGCCCCCGACCGACCGCACGCCCGCGGGCTACCGGCTCTACGACGGGCACGCACTGGCCAAGCTCGAGCTGGTCCGGACGCTGCGCGGACTCGGCATCGGGCTCGCCGAGGTCGAGACCGTGCTCGCGCAGGCGGACACCCTGCCCGAGGTCGCCGCGAAACACGTGGAGGTGCTCGACGAGCAGATCCGCGTGCTCCGGCTGAGACGAGCTGTCCTGCGTGCGGTCACGAAACGACATTCAGCACTGGATGAGGTGAAGTTGATGGACAAACTCGCGTCCATGTCGGACGAGGAGCGGAAGCGGCTGGTCGACGACTTCTGGGACGAGGTCTTCGAAGGTCTGGACGTGGACTCGGAGTTCTACGCCCGGATGCGCCAGTGCAAGCCCGAGCTGCCCGACGACCCGACGCCCGAACAGCTCGAGGCGTGGATCGAGTTCGCGGAGTTGGTCCAGGACGCCGACTTCCGGAGGTTGATCCGCGGCATGGGCGAGCGGCAGTCCGAAGCGATCCGCGAGCGCGACGGCGCCATCGACGCCCTGTCGAAGGCCCAGGCCGAGCACTGGGGCGACTGGAGCGAGCGGGCGCAGAAGGCTCTGGACGAAGGGCTGTCCCCCGACTCCCCCGTGGGCGCCGAGCTCGCCGCCGAGATCGCGAAGGCGGGGGCCGAGCCCGGGCAGAAGGACACTCCCGAACTGCGGCGCACGCTGGCCGACTGGATCGACGACGGCACCGACCGGCGAGCCGAGCGGTACTGGCAGCTGCTCGCCGTCATCAACGGGTGGCCGCCGGTGCCCACCAGGGTCCCCGCAGCCGAATGGATCATCGCCGCGCTCCGAGTCTCGGCTCGGTGAGCGCCGTGGGTGGTCGAGGAAGAGAGACTCGGCCACCCACGGGGAGCCGCCTCAGAGCACCAGGTCACCACGCAGGCGCACACCGGCGCGATCGTCGCCGGGCAGCGCGGCGAGCAACTCGTCGGCTCTGCCCCTGCCGGGCACCTCGGCGTCGGGATCGATCTCCAACCACGGGATGAGCACGGTCGCCCGCTCGTGAGTGCCGGGATGCGGGAGCAGCAACTCCGGGTGGTCGGAGCGGACGTCGTCCACCGTCACCACGTCGACGTCGAGCGTGCGCGGCCCCCACCGGCGCTCCCGCACGCGTTCCGCGCGGCGTTCGAGTTCCTGAGCCGTGCGCAGCCACGCCCAGTGGTCGCGCTCCGGGTCGTCGACGACGCAGACGGCGTTGAGGAAGTCCGGCTGGTCCGTGACACCCCACGGCGCCGTCTCGTACACCGACGACACGGCCACGAGCACGTCCCGCAGACCGTCCACCGCGAGGCGCAGGTAGTCGATCCGGTCGCCCAGGTTGGAGCCCAGGGACAGCACCGCCCTGCTCATCGCCGGTCCCGGTGCACCGTCACGGCCACGTCGGCGAACGTCAACGGGATCGGTGCCGACGGCTTGTGCACGGTGACCTCCACGGCGGAGATCCGCTCGTCCCGCAGCACCTCGTCGGCGATGCGCCCCGCGACCCACTCGATCAGGTCGTGCGGCGGGCCCGCCACGACGTCCGCGGCGCGCTGCGCGAGTTCACCGTAGTTGACGGTGTCGGCCAGATCGTCCGAACGAGCCGCGGCGGAGACGTCCAGCCACACCGTCAGGTCGACCACGAACTCCTGCCCGTCCCGCTTCTCGTGCTCGTAGACACCGTGCCTGCCGAACACCCGCAGGCCGGTGAGCGTGATGCGGTCGCCCTCAGGCACGACCGCTCCGCCAGGCCTCGGCCACGCGCACCGCGTCCAACGACGCGCCGACGTCGTGTACCCGGACACCCCACGCGCCCGAGTGCGCGGCCAGCGCCGACACGGCCGCAGTGGCCACCTCGCGACCCGACGGCGGCCGCGGCTGGCCCTCCGAGTCGGCCAGCAACCGTCCCAGGAATCGCTTGCGTGACGCGCCCACCAGCACCGGGAACCCGAGGGACAGCACGGCATCGAGACCGTGCAGCAGGGCCCAGTCGTGCTCGGCGTGCTTGGCGAACCCCAGCCCGGGGTCGAGCACGATGGCTTCCTCCCGCACCCCGGCGGCGAGGGCCTCGTCGACCCGCGCGCTCAACTCGTCGCGGACATCGGCCACGACGTCGTCGTAGGCGGCGAGTTCGTTCATGTTCCTGCTGTGCCCCCGCCAGTGCATGAGCACCCAGGGTGCTCCGGTGGCGGCAGCGACCTTCGCCATGTCGGGATCGGCGAGACCACCCGACACGTCGTTGATGATGTGTGCACCCGCCTCGATCGCGGCGGCGGCCACGGCGGCGCGAGTCGTGTCCACCGACAGCACGAGCCCTTCGGCGGCCAGCGTCCTCACCACAGGCAGCACCCGCGCCAACTCCGTCTCGGCGTCCACCCGTTCCGAGCCCGGTCGCGTCGACTCGCCACCGACGTCGATGACGTCCGCTCCCCTGCGCCACATGGCGTGGGCGTGGGCGAGCGCGTCCTCCCTGCTCAGGTAGCGCCCGCCGTCGGAGAACGAGTCCGGGGTGACGTTGAGGACGCCCATCACCACGCAGCGTCCCGGCCGGGGCAGCGCCGCGTGGGTCATCGACGGCCCTTGATGAGCTGCAACGCCTCGGCGCGCGACGACGCCGACGTCTGCAACAGCCCGCGCACCGCCGAGGTGGTCGTGCGGGCGCCGGGCTTGCGGACACCACGCATGGACATGCACAGGTGCTCGGCCTCGATGACCACGATCACGCCGCGCGGGCGCAGCTTGCGGTTCAGCGCGTCGGCCACCTGCGACGTCAGCCGTTCCTGCACCTGCGGGCGCTTGGCGTACAGGTCGACCAGCCGCGCGAGCTTCGACAAGCCCGTGACCTTGCCCTGGCCGTTCGGGATGTAGCCGATGTGCGCGACCCCGTGGAACGGCG
This sequence comes from Saccharomonospora cyanea NA-134, assembly GCF_000244975.1. Classification (NCBI taxonomy): domain Bacteria; kingdom Bacillati; phylum Actinomycetota; class Actinomycetes; order Pseudonocardiales; family Pseudonocardiaceae; genus Saccharomonospora; species Saccharomonospora cyanea. The sequence continues at coordinate 4,909,873 of NZ_CM001440.1, forward strand.
TGAGGTGGTGCTCGCAGAGACTGAACATCGGGATGTCCGTGACGAGGACCAGTTCCTCGTGGCTCTCGTCGAACGTGCGGTCCAGCACGTGGTCCGGTTCGGTGTACAACCCGGCGAACATCTCGCGATAGGCCCTCGCGACCCGAGCCGGCGTTTCCCTCAGCCCGTCACGTTCCGGGTCCTCGCCGCAGGCCAGCAGGAGTTCCCGGATGGCGCGCTCGGCCCTCTCCTGGTCGAAGACGGCGTGACCGGCCCTGGGTAGTTCCGCATCCACCCCGAGGGGAGAGTGGCCGTTGCCCGTCACGTCCCTGCCTTCCCCGATCATGAAGGTGTGCTGCCGTCCTGATCGTTGTCGTCGTTGCGTTCGGTCGATGGCTTCGGCTCCGAAGGCGGCGGAGACGACGGCTGCTGCGACGCGGGGGGCTGGTCGCGCCACGGGTAGCCGCGGTGGCCCGGCTGCGTCGCCGGAGTCCAGCCGGGAGGAGCCCCGTAGTGCGGAGGCCCCGCGTTGCCGCCGCTGCCCGGTTGGCCACCGTTGGACGACCACGGTGTCGAACCGCCGTTGTTCCTGCGGCTGCCGTTGGGCGGGGTGTCACCTGCGGGCGGAGCGTACGGATTGTACGTAGCCGACGGTGCCGGCGGCTCCGGCTGCCCGTGCGGCGGCCCGCCGGGCAGATCGCCCGCACCGGACACGGTGGCCACCGGGGTGGGCTCCGGCTCCGGCTGACGTTCCTCGTCGCCCTCTCCCTCGGGCGGCCACGGTTCACCGCGCTCCATCGCCAGCTCGCGCGGGGTCTTGATCGGCGGCTTGTCGGACGGCAACCGCTCGCCGAACTCGTTGAACGTCGTGATGCGCGGGCGCTTCTCCACCGTGGCGAAGATGCGCTCCAAATCCCGCCGCTGGAGGGTCTCCTTCTCCAGCACCTCCATCACGAGGTCGTCGAGGACGTCGCGGTAGGTGGTCAGCACCTCCCACGCCTCGGTGTGCGCCGTCTCGATGAGCTTGCGCACCTCCTCGTCGATCTCGTGGGCGACTTCGAGCGAGTAGTCCGGCTGCCTGCCTGCCGACCGGCCGAGGAACGGGTCACCGTGCTCCTGGCCGTACTTCACGGCACCGAGCCGCGGCGACATGCCGTACTCGGTCACCATCGCCTTGGCGATCTTGGTGGCCTGTTCGATGTCGGAGGACGCGCCGGTGGTGGGCTCGTGGAACACGAGCTCCTCGGCCGCGCGGCCACCCATCGCGAACACGAGGCGACCGATCATCTCCGAACGGGTCATGAGCTGCTTGTCGTCCTCGGGGACGATCAGCGCGTGCCCGCCGGTGCGGCCACGGGGCAGGATGGTCAGCTTGTAGACGGGTTCGATGTCGGGCATCGCCCACGCGGCGAGCGCGTGCCCGCCCTCGTGGTAAGCGGTGATCTTCCGTTCGAGCTCGGAGATGATCCGGCTCTTGCGGGCCGGCCCGCCGACCACCCTGTCGACAGACTCCTCCAGAGCGGCGTCGGTGATGACGGAACCGTTCTGCCGCGCCGTGAGCAGTGCCGCCTCGTTGATGACGTTGGCCAGGTCGGCACCGGACATGCCGACGGTGCGCTTCGCCAGCGCGTCGAGGTCGACGTTGTCAGCCAGCGGCTTGCCCTTGGAGTGGACTTCCAGAATCGCCTTGCGACCCGCGAGGTCGGGGGCCGACACCGGAATCTGGCGGTCGAACCGGCCGGGACGCAGCAGGGCCGGGTCGAGGATGTCGGGACGGTTGGTGGCGGCGATGAGGATGATGCCGCCGCGCGAGTCGAACCCGTCCATCTCGACGAGCAACTGGTTCAGCGTCTGCTCGCGCTCGTCGTGGCCGCCGCCGAGACCCGCACCACGCTGACGGCCCACGGCGTCGATCTCGTCGACGAAGATGATGCAGGGCGCGTTCTGCTTGGCCTGCTCGAACAGGTCCCGCACTCGGGAGGCACCGACACCGACGAACATCTCGACGAAGTCGGAACCGGAGATCGTGTAGAACGGCACGCCGGCCTCGCCCGCCACCGCTCGCGCCAGCAGCGTCTTACCGGTGCCGGGCGGGCCGTACAGCAGGACGCCCTTGGGGATCTTGGCGCCGAGCGCCTGGTAGCGGGCGGGGCTCTGGAGGAAGTCCTTGATCTCGTGCAGTTCCTCCACGGCCTCGTCGGCGCCCGCGACGTCGTTGAACGTGGTGGTCGGCATGTCCTTGTTGAGCTGCTTCGCCTTGGACTTGCCGAAGTTGAGCACGCGGTTGCCGCCACCCTGCGCGCTGTTCATCATCCACATGAGCAGCAGCACGAGGATGCCCAGCGGGATCAGGTAGATCAGCAGCTGGGTGAAGAAGCTCTCCTGCGTGACGGTGGTGTTGAACTTGACGTCGCGCTCGTCCGTCCCCGCGTTGAGGAGCGTGTTGTAGAGCTGGTCGGACGCGCCGGCCGGGAAGCTGGTGCGAACCTGTTCGACCTCCTGGCCGTCGACCCTGATCGGCTCGGTCAGCGTGAGTTTGAGCTGCTGCTCGCGATCCTCCAACGTGGCTTCGTCGACGTTGCCGGAGCGGATCTGCTCGACGGCCTGCGACGTCGGCACTTCTTTGTAGCCGTCATCACTGTTCCAGAGGGTGCTGAGGCCCAAGTACAGCAGCAGAATTACGAGTACCCACAGCAGTGGGTTCCTGAGCAGGCGCTTGCGGTCCATTCGATCCGGCCGTGGTGGCCTCGACCCTCCCTGGCTAGGCGGTAGGTTGTGACGTCCGCCGTCGCGGTGTTGACAAGTGCACGAGCGCTACGGAGTTCACCGTCTCACCAGCGTACCGTCCGGCTCCGGTGAGATGCCGGGCGCTCCAGACGCTGTCTTTGTCAACGACCGGAGTCGCCGCCGTGTTCCCCCGCGTTCCCCTGGCTCAGCGTGTGACCTCGGCGACCATCTCGCCGAGACGGCTGCGGAGGGTCTTCGCGTCAGCCGGAGCGACCGTGACCCATTCCCGGCCGTCCGGGCCGGTGCGGGACACGCTGAGGTAGCGACCGGACGCGGTGTCGAACCACGCGAGCACGGACGAGCGCCGCTTGCCGCCCAGGTCGTCGCGGCTGTTGGCGGCGAGTTGCCCGCCCCGCAGGCGCGGCTGCGCGATGAGCTGCGCGTACGTCTCGGCAGGATCGTGTGAACGTTCGGCGAGGCCACCCCGCCTGCCCGAGACACCGCTCACCGCGGCGGTGCGGGACGGCTGGATCCGCACCGCCGTCTCGAGCGGCAGAGTGATGGACGCCTCGGTGCCGCGCGGACCCGGAGGGAGCAGGCCCACGATCGCGGACGCGAGCCCGTCGAGGTAGATCTGGCGCAGCCAAACGCCGTCGGCGTCCTGCACGGCGAGCACGGCCTGCGTGCCGTCCGAAGCCGCCAGCGCGGCGACCGGCCGCTTCCGGAACTCGGGAATGTGCAGCGCGTCGATGCTGACGGACGGCAGGGCCAGGATGTGCAGCCACTGCTCCACCGGCGAGCCCGCGATGTTCCGCGCCGACAACTCCGCCTCGACGCGCTTGCGCAGTGCCGCGCGTTCCGTCTCGTCACTGCCGTGCGACGGCACGGTCAGCGGGTACGGCAGCTCGCCCGCACCGACCTCCTCCCAGAGGATGTCGAAGGCGACCGGTGTGAAGAACTCCTGCGCGGACACGATGTCCCCCGAACTCCTGCGACGACGGAAACTGACTTCGTGGTGTGGGTGACCGGAGGATAGTGGGTCACAGCCGTGCGGTGGTGGCCTGCGCCACGGACGCCAGCATCTCCGAGAGCCGGTGTCTCAACGTCGGCGCGTCCGCCGGCGCGATCACGATCCAGTCGCGGCCGTCGGGTCCTCGGCTCGCTTGCGTCAGGTACCGGCCGGTCTCGGTGTCGAACCAGCTCAGGACGGGCGAACGACTCCTGCCACCGGACCGTCCCCTGGCGTTCGCGCCGATCTGGCCGCCACGCTCACGGTCCTGCGCGTGCAGCCGCGCGAGCGCCTTGCGCTCCTCGTCGGCGCGGGCCGTGCTGCCGTCGGACGTGGTGGGCCGACGCTGCATGAAGTCGGCGCCGGGACCGGCCAGCAACTGCTCCAACGGCACGTTGATCGACTTTTCCCTGCCCCGCGGCGCGCCGGGCAACTGACCGACGATGGCACTGGCGAGCCCGTCCGTGGGAATGCGTTCGAGCCACACCGTCCCGGCCTCCTGCACGAGGAGCACGGCGTGCGGGCCGGATGCCGCGGCCACGGCCATGCGCGGTTCGGCGTTCGGCGCGCTGATCAACACGGAATCGAGGCTCAGCTCGGCCGTGGCCAACACTCCGAAAGCGTCTTCGAGCAGCGGCGCGGGTCGACCGTTGTCGTCGGCCAGGCCGCGGTGGGCGAGGCCGGTGAGCACCTGGGCACGAAGGGCGGCGCGTTCCTCCAGCGTGTCGCCGTGAGAACGCACCGTGATCGGGTAGGGCAGTTCACCGAGGCCGCTCGACTCCCACAGGAAGTCGAGTTCGACCTCGGTGAGCTGTTCACGCACGTGCTATCGCCCTTCGTCGTCCGGGCCCCACGCACCGAGCACCGGGGGCGCGGCCGCCTCCGTGGCTCCGAACGTGGCGTCGGGATCCGGTTCGATGAGGAAGGAGGCGTGCGTGTGCTCCTTCTCCTCCTCCGGGCGCGCCCCGGCCGCACCCATGCCACCCATGCCCATCGGCGCGGCGGTCGCGGGCGGGTTGGCACCCACCACACCACTGGCCGCGGCGGCGACACCCTGGTTCTGCACGGGAACGGGAGTACCCGCGTTGGGCGCCGTGCTCCCACTCTGGTTGGCCGACGCCACCGTTTCGGAGGTCGCGGGGGACTTCGCCCCGCTGCGCTTGCCCGCCGACAGGCTCTTGGTCGCCTTGAGGCCCGCATAGCCGAGAGCACCACCGGCCGCCGCCGCGCCGAGCGAGGCCCCGACGTTGAAGCCACCACCCGCCGGGGCGGCCGGCATCTGGCCCGCGCCCACGCCCGTGCCCGCGCCCGCGACGTGGTGGGCACGGCCACCCTGAGCGGCGTCGGAACCGCCGGCGACGTCCACCCCGGCACTCACCGCGGCCACACCCGGCGTGGCACCGCGAGCGGACGGCGTACCGCCCTCGGCGCTGGAGAGCGCGAAAGTGCCCACGGCACCGAGTGTCCTGGCCTCCACCGCGACACCGCCGGTCAGCGGCTTCAACCCCAGCGACTCCGGCCCGAAGCTCGGGGTCGTGCCGTCGATCTGCGACAGCTCCTCGGTGTAAGCCTCGAGGAACGCGATCTGCTGGGCCTTGACCGCCTGCGCCGCGGCGTGCTGCTCCTTCAGGTCCTTGACCATCGCGGCCGGGCCGCCCGAGAGCATGGCGGCCGTCTCGGCGCCCGGATCGAACTCCTTCGGCTGCGGCATCGTCTTCAGCTTGGCCGCCGCCGCGGCCTGCTGACCGAGCCGGTCCTGCATGGTCTTCGCCGCCTCGGACGCCTGGGCGCTCGAGTTGGCGATACCCACCAGCGCGCCCTGCGCGGCACCGGCACCCTCACCGATCCACGCCGCACCGAGTTCCTTGATGGCGTTGTAGAGGTCGTCGGCGATCCTCGACAGTTCACCGCTGTGGTTGCCCCACGTCTGGCCCAGTTCCTCGGCCGTGCCGGGCTCGTTGTTGACCGTCGCGTACGCGTACAGCTGCTCGCTGTCCCTCGCGGCCCAGTTCGGCCTCGATCCGATGGCCCGGTCGTCGCCGTACTGGAAGCCGTCGGAACGGCTGCGCGCGCGGTTCACGAGATCCGCGACCTCGGCGCTCTCGTCGCGCATGACCGCATCGACGTTCGTGGGCGCCGAACCCGCGCCGTATCCCCTACCCGGCGCCGTGGTGGGCTCGCCGGAGGAGTTTCTGTCCGAGTACATGACTTCCGCTTCCCCCTACTGGTCTAGAGCTGGCCGGTCAACGACTGGGCGGTGGACGTGTCGAAGTCGTCGTAGCGGCTCATCGCCTCGAGAATCGCGCGTTCTGCCTCGTCGTACTGCGTGTACAGGTTCCGGAGCGCCTGCGCGTAGGAGTCGTTCATCCCCGCGGCCCGTTCGGCGAACTTGTTGGCGATGGCCTCGCCGACCGGGTTGGCCCCCAACTTCGGTGAGACCGCGAGGAAACCGGTGTTGTCGAGCAGGGCCGCGACGGCATCCTTACCGGTACGGATCTTGTTCAGGACGGCCTGCGCGGCATCCGGATCGACCCCGACCTGCCCCTTGGCCGCGGCGGCGCGGAACGCGGCGGCATCCGCATAGCTGCTGTTCGGCATGTGTTCGCTCTCCTGTCCCCAGCACAGCCCGACTCGGCTCAGCACCTGCGATCTTCGCTAAGGTTAACGCACTTGAGGTACCGCTACGACGAGTTCTCGCCTGTTCGGGTTCCGTGTTCGCAGAAACTATCCGCAGCCGATGCCGGAGCGTTACGAGGAGTAGACGCGGGGGTCGAGCGTTCCGATGAACGGCAGGTCGCGGTAGCGCTCCGCGTAGTCGAGGCCGTAGCCCACGACGAACTCGTTGGGGATGTCGAACCCGACGTAGCGCACCGGCACGTCCACCTTCACGGCCTCCCGCTTGCGCAGCAGCGAACACACGTTCAGCGAGGCGGGGTTCCGGCTGGCGAGGTTCTTCAGCAGCCACGACAGTGTCAGCCCCGAGTCGACGATGTCCTCAACGATGAGCACGTCGCGGCCCGCGATGTCCCGGTCGAGGTCCTTCAGGATGCGCACGACACCGGAGGACGACGTGGCCGACCCGTACGACGACACCGCCATGAACTCGAGTTGCGCCGGGATCGGCAACGCGCGAGCGAAGTCCGTCATGAACATGACCGCGCCCTTCAGCACCCCGACGAGGACGAGGTCGGTCGCCATCTTCTCGGTCGGGTAGTCCGCCGTGACCTTCTCGGCCAGCTCGGCGACCTTGTCCTTGATCTGCTCCTCGGTGATGAGCACGGAGGCGATGTCGCCTTCGTACACGGTCAGCTCCCTCGGGTGGTGGATTGGCAACTGTTCAAAACGAGCTTTTCATGCGTCCTTCGCGCCTCGACACCGCCGGGTAGGAAAACGCCGCCCTGGCCACGCCACCGACCCACGAGGTCGTCGACGGACCGGAGGTGCGCGTCGGTCAACTCCCGCACGCCGCCCCGCAACAGCCACCTCCGAAGTGCTCTTCTCCGCACCGGCGGCGGCGCCTGTCCGAGAACGTCGACACGAAGGGCTTCCCCGTCGCACGCCCGGCCGTAAACGTCCGAGGCGATCGAGTCGAGGGCATCGCAGTCCTCACGCAGTTGCCGCGCCGTCCGGGCGAGCGCGTCGGCCACCCCGCCGGCGAGCACGTCCTCCAGCAGCGGAAGCACCTCACGCCGCACTCGCACCCGGCGGAACCGCGGATCGGCGTTGTGGGGGTCGTCCCAGGGCCGGACCCCGAGTTCCTCGCAGGCGGCCCTGGTGACGGCTCGCGGCGTCGAGAGCAGTGGCCGCGCCCACGGCACCTCAAGCGGGCGCATCCCGGCCAGCGACCGAGCCCCCGAACCCCTGCCGAGACCGAGCAACACGGTCTCGGCCTGGTCGTCGAGCGTGTGACCGAGCAGCACGAGCGCCTCGTCGCCCGCGTGTTCGCGCAGTGTCGCGTAGCGGGCCCTACGGGCCGCGGCCTCGGGCCCGCCGGGGCCGTCCACCGTCACCGGCAACACCTTCGCCGTGTGCACACCCAGCCGCAGCGCCTCCTCCGCGGCGCGCTCGGCGACCCTGGACGAACCCGGCTGGAGCCGGTGGTCCACCACGAGCGCGCACACCCGAAGACCCCGCCGCTCACCTACGTGAGCCGCCGCCTCGGCCAGCGCGAGCGAGTCCGCACCACCCGACACCGCCACGAAGAGCTCGCCCGAGCACAGGTGCGCGGCGGGTTCCGGTTCGGAGAGGAAGACCCGCACCGCCCTGCGCACCGCCAGCGCCGCGTCGAGTCGACGGCGCGCCGGAGGAACGAGGCCGTGTTTCATGAGCCGTCCCCGAGCGGGCGGAGCGCCGCGCCGGGCCCCGCGCAGCCGGTCGGGGGGAGGCGCGGAACACGACTCAGTGCACCCGGCGCAGCCATGCCTTCGGGTCCTTGATCTCGGTCCTGCTCGGGAGCGTGTCCGGGGACGTCCAGACCACGTTGAAGCCGTCCATCCCGACCGCGTCCACCACCTCGCGGGTGAACGTCGAGCCCAGCGCGTACTGCCGCACCTTGGCCTCGACGCCCAGCAGACCCCGCAGCAGCCTGTCGAGCGGGCCACCTCCCTTGCGCCGGGCCGTGAACCGCCGTCGGATCGTCGCCACACTGGGCACGACCTTCGGTCCCACCGCGTCCATGACGTAGTCGGCATGCCCCTCGAGCAGCGTGGACAAGGCCAGCAGACGGTCGAACGCCTCGCGCTGCCGGGGCGTCTGCACCAACTCGACGAGCCCGAGCGACCCGTCCTGGTTGCCCTCCCGCAGTTTCCGCACGTTGTCCGGCAGGCGCGACAGCAGCGTGGCCAGCCCGTCCGACTCGGTGAAGCCGGTGATCAACCTGCCGACCTCGGCGGCGAAGTGGTCCCGCAGCCAGTCGACCGCGGTGAACTGCAGCCGGTGTGTGCACTCGTGCAGGCAGACCCACATGCGGAAGTCCCTGCCCGACACCCGCATGGCCCGCTGGGCGGCCACCACGTTCGGCGCGACGAGCAGCAGCCTGCCCGCGTGGTCGTCCCCACCGAACGGGTCGTACTGGCCCAGCACGCGCGTGCCGAGAAACGCCAGCACCACACCCGTCTGTACCCCCGCGCTGCCCGCCACCAGCGGGGCGAGCGCTCCGTCCTGCCCGTCGCCGGGCAGGGCCCTGCTGGTGAGTTCGTTCAGCCCGGACGCCGCCGACCGCACCCAACCCGGTCGATCGACGACCTCACCGGGAGACAACGGCAGGCCGGCTCCGAGCCCGGTGAGCGCCCTGACGTGCTCTTCCGCGTCCACGGTCAGGTCGCGGAGCTCCGTGACGACGCGTTCGGCCTCGGACGGCTCCACCATCGGGCCGCCCCTGACGAGGTAGGCGCCGGTCGAGGCGGCCACCGACCAGTCGACCAGCGGCTTCTGGTGCCTGCCCTGCTGCGGGCCCGCGGAACTCACGACGACTGCTCGGGCTCGGTCGACGTCGCGATGCCGGTACTGCGAGTGCTCACGTGTCGTCCTTTCGCCGCGCTGTGCCTCGGTTTCCGACGCTACCCGCCCTCAGCGGCAACCACAGCCACGTAGCGCTGCCGCGATGCGGTCGAGAGCGGCCCTCGCCCGGTCCCAGTCCTCACCGGTCGACATGAGCGCGAACGTCAGCACCCGCTCGTCCGAGGTGAGGAGCACCCCGGCGAGCGTGTGCACACCCGTCAGCGTTCCCGTCTTCGCGCGGACCCAGCCACGCCCCGCCTCGGACGACTCCTCGTCGTAACGCGTGGCGAGCGTGCCGCTGCCCCCTGCCACCGGCAGGCCGATCAGCAGCGGGCGGAGCTTCGCCGTGAGCTCGTTCCCGTCGTCCGGCCCCGCCGCCATGGCGAGCACCTGGGTGAGGGTGGCCGCGGAGACCTTGTTGAGCGGCGACAGTCCGCTGCCGTCGTGCAGGGTGGCACCGTCGACGTCGATGCCGTTGCGCCTCAGCACGTCAAGGGTGGCCTCGGCACCGCCGTCGAAGGACTGTTCCTTGCCCTCGGCGGCGGCCACCTGTCGCGCCAGGACCTCACCCAGCAGGTTGTCGGACTCCACGAGCATGTGCCGCACCAGCTCGTCCACCGGCGCGGACCACACCTCGCCCAGCACCTTGGCGTTCTCCGGGGCGGTGGTCTCACCGCCGACCTCGGCGCCGACGCGCTCGGCGAACTCCTGGGCGAGGTGGCCCGCGGGGTCGCTGCGACCCATCGAGTTCTCGACCGTCGGATTCGAACGGCCACCGTCGAGCATGGCGGGCTGCACCCTGACCATGAACGTCGACGGCACGTCCTCCGGCGCCCAACCAGCGCCCGTCTCGGGGCCGGTGTAGGCGGAGAGGTCGAGCTCGACCCGGTCGACGTCTCCTCCCGTGGCCTTCTCCACCTGGGTCACGAGGTCGTCGAGGTGCGCCGCGGTCGGAAAGATCGACTGCTCTCCCCTCGGCAGCGACGACAGTGTGACGTCACCTCCACCCACCAGCACCACAGTGCCCGGCTCGGAACCCTCCACGACCCTCGTCGGCAGGCGCATGTCGTGGTCGAGGGCCAGCAACGCGGCGGCTCCCACCAGAATCTTGGTCGTGGACGCGGGCGTGGCTATCGCGTTCGCGTCACTCTCCCAGAGCTGCTGGCCAGTGGCGGGGTCCACCACGCTTCCGGTGAGAGTGCCCAGGTCGGAGTCGGAGGCGAGTTGACCGATCGCGGCCGCGACGCCCTCCGGCGTGGGAGCGGGGCCGGAGGCCGACGCCTCGCCCAACGCGAGGCGCACCTGCTGGGGTTGCGGGGGATCGCCCTGCGGCGCGTTCGGCGCCCACGGCAGGCCGAGCCGGTTCGACACGTCCGGCAACGCCAGCGTGACACCCGCGGCCAGCAGCACCACCACGGCGATCGACACCGCCACCAGCAGGCGTCGGCGCGGCTTACCGGAGGTGGTTCCCGCGGGCTCCGCCGGGGGTGCCGCGCCGGGCGGCTCGGCACCGCTCGACACCGCGGGGTCGACGGCCTGCGGCGGTGGTGCGGGGACCGCCGCCTGCGTACCCGTGTCGGTACGCGCAGGCGAGTTCGCGGGCCGGTCTTCGGCCCGCCGCGGGTCACCCGCGGGCACAGCTCGCTGCTCCCCGGTGCCCTCCGGCGCCGGTTCGATGCGCTGTGGCCACGCCTGCCTGCCCGCAGGCGGAACGGCCCCCGGCCGGGGACGTGGCGGCGCGGGGTGCGGGAACTGTGGTGACCGCGCCGCCGGCTCCTGTGGCCACGGCCTCGGTGACTCCTGGGCGGCCTGCCGTGCGCCAGCGTCCTGATCCGGCTGACGCGGTGGCCGCTGCCGTGGCTCCTGCGACGCCGACGCGCTCGGTTCGTGGGAATGCTGGGGCTGCGGCGGCTGCGGGGGCTGCGGGGGCTGCTGGATCTGCTGGGTTCGCTGGGACCACTGTGACTCTTTCGGCCGTTCGGTCCGCGGTGGTGTGAAGGGGCCCCGAACGTCCGGTGAACCGGAGGGGTTGCCGACCGGGTTCGTGGGAATGCTCACTTTGTCTGTCGGCTGGTTCGACGAGGAGTCAGAATTGTGCGGCGCGATCTCGGGATCATGGTCGGCGGACGGCCATCTCGGCCCCGAACCATCTCCAGTGCCAGGCAAAGCCCCTCCTCGCGGTCAAGAGGGCAGACGTCACATTTGACACCATGCGTGCCACGCCCACCCGGTGCGTGGTCCACACTAGTGAAGACAGAAGTGATCACGTGTAAGCCGCCCGGATAAGCAGCGGCGCGAGAGACCAGGCAGCGAGGACGGCGTGGAGTTCGACGTCACGATCGAAATCCCCAAGGGGGAGCGCAACAAGTACGAGATGGACCACGAGACGGGGCGCATCCGGCTGGACCGCACCCTGTTCACGGCCACCCAGTATCCGGCCGACTACGGGTTCATCGACGACACCCTGGGCCAGGACGGCGACCCGCTCGACGTCCTCGTCCTCGTGCAGGAGCCCACGTTCCCCGGCTGCCTGATCCGGTGCAGGGCTATCGGCATGTTCCGCATGACCGACGAGAAGGGCCCTGACGACAAGATCCTGGCCGTGCCGTCGGACGACCCGCGGATGGAGCACCTGCGGGACATCCACCACCTCAACGAGTTCCACAAGCTGGAGATCGAGCACTTCTTCCAGGTCTACAAGGATCTGGAGCCCGCCAAGAGCGTCGAGGGCTCCACCTGGGCCAGCCGCGCCGAGGCCGAGGCCGAGATCCAGCGCTCCTACGAGCGCGAGACCGCTCACAAGGAGGAGCAGGCCGCCGAGAAGTGAGCCGTCCCCGAACCCGATTCGGGCCCCGTCGCGCTGTGCGACGGGGCCCGAATTCGTTGTGGACGCCGTGGGCTCAGCTCTCCACGGCCACTCCCATCGACCGGGCGGTGCCCGCGACGATCCGCATCGCCACCTCGACGTCCGAGGTGTTGAGGTCCGGCAGCTTGCGTTCGGCTATCCGACGCAGCGCGTCGCGGCTCAACACCCCAGCCGTCTCGTGCCCCGGCCTGCCCGAACCCGGCCCGCCCAGTTCCCTGCGGATCAGGTGCGACGTCGGGGGCGTCTTGTACCGCATCGAGAACGAGCGGTCCTCGAACACGGTGATCACGACGGGGACGACGTCGCCCCTCTGCCCCGCTGTCGCCGCGTCGTAGGCGCGCTTGACCTCGACGAGGTTGACCCCGGTCTGTCCCAGCGCCTTGCCGATGTCGGGCACAGGCGCGTCGCCCGCGGGCAGGTGGAGGGTGGTCTCGAACTTCTTCTTCGCCTTGCTTGTCGCCACGAGCGGCGACGCTATGACCTCCAGCGACTGGAGACTCGAGTTCTTTTACCGGACCTCTTCGATCCCGTCGGCGTGTCGGCGGGCGAGCGCGCGGTAGACCTCGGCGTTGTGGTCCACCCACGCCTTGGCGGTGTCGGTGAGCGGGGTGAAGTTCTTGGCGGGGCTGCCCTTCGCGATCGTCTCGTCGGGAACCCGCGTGTTCGGGGTGACGGTGGCACCAGCCGCGACGAGGCTCCGCCTGCCCACCACGGCCTTGTCGAGCACGATCGACCCGTTCCCGACCAACGCCTGCTCCCCGATGGTGCAGTCGTGGACGATGCACGAGTGGCCGACGGTGGCGTCGCGACCGATCTCGCACACCCCGTCGTTGACATGCACCACCGTGTTGTCCTGGATGTTCGCGCCCTCACGCACCACGATCCGGCCGAAGTCGCCGCGTAACACGGCGCCGTACCAGACCGACGCGCCCTTCTCCACGACGACGTCGCCGACCAGCGTCGCGGTCGGGGCGATCCAGGCTTCCGGGTGCACGGTGGGGCTCACGCCCTCGAAGGCGAACATCGGCATGGGTGACACCTTAATGTCCGGCGGTGGCCGCGACGATCATCGGAATGCGAAGAGGCCCCCTCCGCTGTGGAGGGGGCCTCTTTTCCGGAGCCGCCTGGGGGAATCGAACCCCCGACCTGCTCATTACGAGTGAGCCGCTCTGGCCGACTGAGCTAAGGCGGCGCGCGGGCGTACCCGGCTTGCTCACGAGTATAGCGATCCGGTTTCGGGCGTCACCGGCGGGGGCCGACGTCGTTGATCCGGGCACGACACCGGCACCGTCCCGCCGGTCAGTGGCTATCGGGAGGGTCTCTCGCATGCGCCGCAAGCGCCACAGCTGTCCCCGCTTCCTGGCTCTTCCCACGACGGCAGCACTGCTCGTGCTCCTGGCCGCGCCTGCCGCCGCGCAGACCGTCCCCACGACTCCGGAGCCCGTGCCAGCCGAGGAGGGCCAGCCGCCGATCTCCTCGGAGGACAGGCCGAAGGGGCGTGTGATGGCGGAGGCGGCGACCGCGCTGGGGGTGCTTCGGCTGCTGCCGGAAGCCATGGACGCCGAAGCCGTCATGCCCGGCGGGGAACGCGGGCAACCGAAGCAGTCCGCACTGGAGGGCGGGTTCGGCCTGTCGTACGCACGGGCCGACAGCGAGTCGTACCTGTCCCACGAACGCTCCGTCGCCGAGGCGGCACCGTTCGGGCTCTCCGTCGCCGGGCACACGCCGCAGGCGCCCGGCTCCGCGGTACAGACGGCGTTGCCGGACAACGACAAGGCGCTCTCCACCGGGCTCGAAGCTCCCGACAACCCCCTCGTCGGCCTGAGCGCGCTGCGAGGAAGAGCGCACGCCCGGTGGAGCGAGACCATGGGACCGTGTGTCGGCATCGTCGCCGACGCCGGCACGTCGGTGATGGGCCTGTCCCTCGTCAACGCCATCCCCACGATGCCGGACAGCAACCAGGCCGCCAAGGCCGGAGGCGAGCTCGCTGCCGCGCTGGAGGAGATGCCGGGCTCACTCGCCAACCTCGGCGGACTGCTGTCGGGACAGCAGTCCGAGGGTGACGGAAGCGGTTCCCTCGTCAGCGTGGACAAGGCGCTGTCGACCCGCTCGGTGGTGCGGCTGGTGGACGTCGAGGGCGACGACGGCGGGACACGCAAGGCCGTCGAAGCCGTCTCCACACTCCAGGGTGGGCGCATCGACATCCTGAGGGGGACACCACTCGGGCTCACCGTCAAGGTCGCGAGCCAGCCCACCCTCCGCGTGCTGTCCACAGGGGATGCCGAGACGTCCGTCGTCGACTACACCGCGCCGGTCCTGACCGTCGAGCGGAACGGTAGGACGCTGTTCCGGCTGGACGCGGCCAACCCGACCGCCGACATCCCCGTCGGCATCCCGCTGCCCGAGCTGAAGGACCTCCCCGGGTACGAGGACGTCAAGGAGACACCCGTGATCGGCGATGTGGCCGAGCAGGTCGACGGCGGGATCACCACGCTGTCCGAGCGGGCGGCCGAACGCGTGCTCGACATCGGTGTGCTGCGGCTCAGCATCGCCGAGCTCGACGAGAAGGCGCAGACGGTGACCGAGCCGTTCGCCGGGCACCAGGTGTCGGCGGTCGCGCGGTTGCTCGACGTGCGCGTGCTGCCCACCGACCGCCTGAGGAAGCTGCTGCCCGACGACCTGTCGACCGAGCTGCCCTCCGCGCTGGTCCAGGTGTCGCTGGGTGAGCAGAGCGCGAGCGCGTACGCCCCGGAGGGCGGCGTGGACTGTTCCGAACCGGTGGAACCCGCTGCCCCGACCGAGCCCGCCGCGCCACCGGTGGCCGATGACCGGCCCGATGTTCCCGCGGCGCTCGCGCACACGAACGCCGCTTACTCCACCGTCCCGCTTTTCTGGACCGGAACCGCGTTGCTGCTGGTCGGTGTGGTGTTGGTGGCAGCGCTGCCCAACCGACCGCTCCGCGCCCCCGCCCAGGTGAGGCCGTCACCCCACCCCCGAGGGAAGTGACGGGCCCGGGCCACCTCCGCCCTACGGGGTGGCCCGGGCGCCCCGGAACGCCGTACGGGAAGTGCGGACACGGCCGTTCGGGCTGGTCAGCCTTCGCGGAGGGTCGTCAGCATCGCCTCCACGGCGATGCGGGGTTTGACGTTCCAGCCGATGGCGTCCCGGCAGGACAGGACGGCTTCGAGCCGTCGCAACGTCGACACGGGGCCCCACTGCCGTGCCGCTTCCGCCGACTGCTCCGCGAAGTCGGGATGGATCAGTGCGGCGTTCGAGCCGCTGACCTGCACCAGCACGTCGCGGTAGAACCCCGCGAGGTCCACCAGCGCGAGGTCGAGAGTGTCGCGCTGGGTCCTGGTGGCCCGTGACTTCTGTCGCTTCTCCAGCGCACGGACCGCGGCGTCGGCTGCGCGCTTGGCCGCCGCGACTCCCTTGCCGGTGCCGCCGGAGCCCATCGCGGTGCGCAACGCGTCCTGCTCCGCCTCGTCCCGAGCCTTGCTCTCCTCCGTGGCGTCGGCCTCCGCCGTGTTGATCAACTCGTCGGCGCACCGGAACACGTCCTCGGCGCGCCGCAGCCCGAGGGGGATGCGCAGCACGGCGGCTCTCCTGGCCCTGGCGTTGTCGTCCGTGGCCAGTCGCCGGGCCCTCCCGACATGTCCGCCGCACACCGCCGCGGCCCACCGTGCCCGCTCCGGGTCGATGCCGTCGCGTTCCGCGAGCACGGTCGCGATCGCCTCCGGGGCCGGTGTGCGGAGGCTCACCAGCCGGCACCTCGACCGGATGGTGACACTCACGTCGTCCGGGTGGTCCGACGGCGCACACAACAGGAACACCGTCCGGTCAGGAGGCTCCTCGACGGCCTTCAACAGCGCGTTCGACGCCCCCTCGGTGAGCCGGTCGGCGTCCTCGATGATCACGATCTGCCAGTGTCCCGTCGTGGGCCTGCGGGCAGCCGTCTGTACCAGGGCACGCATTTCGGCCACGGAGATCGACAGCCCCTCCGGCACCACCAGCTTCACGTCGGCGTGCGTGCCCGACAGCGTCGTGCGGCAGCCCTGGCACTCACCACAGCCGCCGTCGACCGTGCACTGCAACGCCGCCGCGAAGGTGCGGGCCGCCACCGACCTTCCCGAACCCGGCGGGCCGGTGAAAAGCCAGGCGTGTGTCATCGAACCGTGGTCGTCGGTGCGGCCGGACACGAGCGCGGCCGCCGACTCCGCCGCCGAAGCCAGCAGCTCCACAGCCGACTCCTGACCGACCAGTTGGGACCACACCCGGCCGACGTGCTCGCCCGTCACGGCGGTACCGGTCACGGTTGCGCCACCTCTTGTACGGCGGGTGGCAGCTCGACCTTCCCGGCCAACGCACCCCACACCGACGTTCGCACCCTGTCGGCGACCTCCTCCTCGGTGCCCTCGGCGTCGACCACGACGTACCGGTCCGGAGCGGAGGCCGCCATCTCCGCCAGCATCTCCTGCACCCTCCAATGGTGCTCGGCGGCGTTCGTGGACCGTGCGGACCCCTCTCCGGGATCGGCGTCGAGCAGCACCGTGAGGTCGGGCCGGAGCCTGCCGGTGGCCCAGTCGGTGAGCCCTTCGAGCTCCGCGACGTCCAGTTCCGCGATGGTGGACAGGTGCGCCAACGGAGTGTCCACGAACCGCTCCATCACCACGATCGCGCCGCGGTCGAGAGCGGGCCGGACGTCACGCTCCACGATGTCGGCACGCACCGCCGCCGCGGCCAACGCCCTGGCACGCGCCCCGCCGAGGGCGGCTCCGGAGATGAGGGACGTCAACCGTTCGTCGTCGAGTGCCGGGTCGGCGGCCAGCACCACCGGTCGCTGCCCGTTGCCGAGCCACTCGGCGAGGCGTGCGGCCTGCGACTCCGTGTCGGCCGCCGTGGTGCCCTCCAGTGCGATGAGCACACCGTTCACCCGGCGCGGGCGGCGCCGGATGGCGTTGCGCAGGTCCGCGAAGATCGGCTCGGTGCGCCGCGAGTCCATCTGCCGGTAGGCGATCACACCGACGAGCGCGGCCAGCAACCCTCCCGCCAGCAGCACCGGGCGGGTTCCGTCGATGATGAGCGGGTTCCCCCACACGATCACCTTGCGAGGCTTCACCAGGCCGATCAGGCCGGGGACGGCCGAGGTGGTTCCGAAGATGATGATCTTCAACAACGACTGGTAGATGGCGTTGATCCGGCCGCGGATGCTGTCGTCGATCTGCGAGCCGATGATCGTGATGCCGGTGAGGAACGCACCGCCCGCGCACGCGCCCACGAGCGCCACCGCCACGAGCGCCACCGCGAGATGAGGCGCGAGTGCCACCACGACGAGCGCGAGCCCCGCCACCACGATGCCGACGCCGAACAGCCGTTCGTGCGGCAGCCTGCGCGCCAGTTTCGGGGCACCCGCCAGGCCGACGGCCGCGCCGATGAACACGGCGACGAACAGTAGGCCGAACGCCGCGTCACCGCCTCCGAGGCTCGACGAGTACGGCTTGGCCGAGCCGATCACCGCACCACCCGCGGCGAAGGCACCGACCATGCCGATGAGCAGCCCGCGGATGAGCGGCGTGGTCTTCACGAACTGCACGCCGTCCCGCACCATGCTGCGGAGCCCACCCGACTTGCGCTCCGGCTTGCGCACCACCTGCTCGCCGCCCGACTCCGGCAGCGGGTGCACGTTGCGCAGCGACAGCTCCGGGATACGCGCGATCAGCAACGCGCTCGCCAGGTAGAGCAGTCCGTTGATGACGACGACGATCTTGGCTGTGCCGAACTCGCCCAGCAGGTCCGGAGGGAGGTTGAACGTCGTCTGGATACCGGTGAGGATCGCGTAGACACCGGCGCCGGTGACGACGGCGACCCCGTACGTCATCACCATTCCGAGCTGGTTCGCCGTTTCGACCTGATCGCGCCTGCGAAGCAGATTGGGTACCGCCGCGTCCTTCGAGGGAATCCACATCATGGCCGCGGAGCCGACGAGGAAGTTGGCGACGAACAACCACACGGGGGTGCCGACGACGGCAATCGAAATCAACAGGCCGAAACGCAGGAGGTCCGCAATGATCATGATCTTGCGGCGGTCGAAACGATCGGCGAGCATTCCACCGAGCGGCGCGAACAGCAGACCCGGAAGCAACTGGGTCAGTACGATCCCGGCGAAAGCGAAGTTCTGGGCCGTGTAATCGTCGGTCAGTTTGGTGACCAGGCCGGTCAGGGCGAGCAGGGACAGCCAGTCGGCCACGCTGCACAGATATGTGACACCCCAGAGCCGCCGGAACGGCCTGATGGCCAGGACGCGCCGCACCCTCCCCACGGTGGACGCCTCGTTGGACGCGGCGGACCGCGCCTCGCCGTCCCGTGCTCCCTGCTGCGACTCGTTGATGGACCCCACCCCATAACACTCGGCCCTGCCGTGCACTCAGGGTAGCGCCGCGCCGAGAACACACGATGGAGAACCGGGAATGTCACTGCACGTATGCGTTTCGGCACGAAAGGTGCTGAAACCACGGTCAGTTGAAAATGCCGGTCACACTTTCCACGAAACTGGCCACGAACTGAATGGCGACCAACACGAAGATCACCATCAGGGTGAGGGCCACCGCCAGCCCCGCCGATCCGGACGACGGCTTGCGCACCTGCGGTGTCGCGCGCCGCGTCCGGGGCGCCTGCCCGCCCGCGGGCCTGCGCCTTCGCAGAATGGGAGCCAGGAGGGTGGGTTTCGACGCCCGCACCGCCGGCGGGCGCTGCGGCGGGATCTCCGCCGTCGGTTCGTCGTCGGCCGCCTGGTCCGCACCTGGATTCGTCCCTGAGTTCGGACCAGCGTTCGCCGCGGCGCTCTCGGCAGCGAGCGCGCTGGCCAACTGCCGCACGGCCTCGCGATCCACCTCGACCGGCTTCGCGGTACCGCCCGCGGCGTCAGCGCTCGGGGCGTCGTCGGCGGAGCCGCGCTCGGCCGAGCCGCCCAACGGGTCGCTGAACGGCTTCGGCGGCTCCGGGGCCTGAGTACCGTCCGCGTCCACCACACGTCCTCCCATGGTCTGGTTGGGCGAGTGCGCCACAGTTGCCTCACGCTCCGTGTCGCACCGCGTGCCGTGTGTTGACCAGGGTAGCGGTCTCCGGCGACCTCGCCACCCGTCCATTGGAGCGCAATGTCGATCACTCGACGCGGCCCCGCCGGGCGGGCGGGTGCCCGATCAGCTCTTCGACTTGGCGGCCGACGCGGTCTTGCGCTTCGTGGTGGTCTTCTTCGCGGGGCCCTTGGCCCGCTTCTCGGCGAGCAGCTCGGCAGCCCGCTCCGGTGTCAGGTCCTCCACCGTGTCCGACTTACGCAGGGACGCGTTGTACTCGCCGTCGGTGACGTACGGGCCGAACCGGCCGTCCTTCACCACGATCGGCTTGCCCGACACCGGGTCGTCGCCCAGCTCCTTCAACGGCGGCTTGGCGGCGGCCTGACGTCCCCGCCGCTTCGGCTCGGCGTAGATCTTGAGCGCTTCCTCCAGTGTGATCTCGAAGATCTGCTCCTCGCTCGACAACGACCGCGAGTCCTTGCCCTTCTTGAGATACGGGCCGTAACGACCGTTCTGCGCGGTGATCTCCTCACCGCTCTCCGGGTCGGTGCCCACGACGCGCGGCAGTGACAGCAGCCGGAGCGCGTCGTCCAGGGTCACGTCCTGCACCGACATCGACTTGAACAGCGACGCGGTCCGTGGTTTGGGCTTCTTCGCCTTACTCGCCTTCTTGCCGTCGGCGCCGGACTCCGGCTCGGGCAGGATCTCGGTGACGTACGGCCCGAAGCGGCCCTCCTTGGCGACGATCTCGTGGCCGCTTTCGGGGTCGGTGCCGAGCACGCGACCCTCCTGCGGTGTCGCGAACAACTTCTCCGCGATCTCCACCGTCAGCTCGTCCGGCGGGAGGTCCTCCGGAAGGTTCGCCCGCTGCGACTCACCTTCGACTTCCCGTTCCAGGTAGGGCCCGTACCGGCCGACCCGCACGTAGACCTGACGGCCGTCGTTGTCGAGGAACATCGGGATCGAGTTGATCTCCCGCGCGTCGATGTCCTCGACCCCGGAGCCGACGAGCTTCTTCAACCCGCCGAGCCTGCCGATCGAACCGTCGACCCCCATCTCCCCACCGAAGTAGAACCGCGACAGCCATTCGGTGCGCTGCTCGTTACCCGCGGCGATGCGGTCGAGCTCGTCCTCCATCGCGGCGGTGAAGTCGTAGTCGACCAGCCGCTCGAAGTGTCGCTCCATGAGCCCCACCACCGAGAACGCCACCCACGACGGCACGAGCGCGGAACCCTTCTTCCACACGTACCCGCGGTCCTGGATGGTGTTGATGATCGAGGCGTACGTGGACGGCCTGCCGATCCCGAGCTCCTCGAGCTTGCTCACCAGGCTCGGCTCGCTGTAGCGCGGCGGCGGCGACGTCGCGTGCGAGTCGGGGCTGAGCTCGGTCGCCGTGAGCGACTGGTCGGCGACCAGCCTCGGCAGCCTGCTCTGCTTGTCGTCCGCCTCACCGCCCGCCTCGACGTCCACCGACTCGACGTAGGCCTTGAGGAAACCGGAGAACGTGATCGTTCGCCCGGACGCCGAGAACACGCACTCCTCGCCGTCGGCGGTGGTACCGGTGATCCTCACCGACATCGTGGTGCCCTTGGCGTCGGCCATCTGCGAGGCGATGGTGCGCTGCCAGATGAGCTCGTAGAGCCGGAACTCGTCGGTCTCCAGCTCGCCGGCCACCGCACCGGGAGTGCGGAACACCTCGCCCGCGGGCCGGATGGCCTCGTGCGCCTCCTGCGCGTTCTTGACCTTGCGCGTGTACTGGCGCGGCTTGTCCGCGACGTACTCCCGCCCGTACAACTCGGTGGCCTGACTGCGCGCCGCCGACAGCGCCGACTCCGACAACGTCGTCGAGTCGGTACGCATGTACGTGATGTAGCCGTTCTCGTAGAGCCGCTGCGCCACACGCATCGTGCGCTCCGAGGAGAACCGCAGCTTGCGCCCGGCCTCCTGCTGCAACGTCGACGTCATGAACGGCGCGTACGGCCTGCGCGTGTACGGCTTCTCCTCGACGCTCGTGACCGTGAACCCACGGCCGGTCAGCGCCTCCGCGAGCCGGGTGGCATCGGCCTCGTCCAGCACCCGCACCTCGGCCGACTGCTCCTTCAGCCGGCCGTCCGGACCGAAGTCGCGACCTGTCGCGAGCCTCGCGCCGTCCACCGAGGTGAGCCGAGCCGGGAAGGACCGCGGAGCCGCGTCGCCACCGTCCGCACCGGTGTCCATGACGGCCGAGATGTCCCAGTACGACGCCGAGGTGAACCGCATCCGCTCGCGTTCCCGCTCGACGATCACGCGGGTGGCCACCGACTGCACCCGGCCTGCCGACAGCTTCGGCATGACCTTCTTCCACAACACCGGTGAAACCTCGTAGCCGTAGAGGCGGTCGAGGATGCGCCGCGTCTCCTGCGCGTCCACCAGGTCGGGATCAAGGTCACGAGTGCTCTCGGCGGCGGCGCGGATGGCCTGTTCGGTCACCTCGTGGAACACCATGCGGCGCACCGGCACCTTCGGCTTGAGCGCTTCGAGCAGGTGCCACGCGATGGCCTCGCCCTCGCGGTCGGGGTCGGTGGCGAGATACAGCTCGTCGACGTCCTTGAGCAGGCTCTTCAGCTCGCTGACCGTGGACTTCTTGTCCGGGGTGATGATGTAGAGCGGCTCGAAGCCGTTGTCGACGTCGACTCCCAGCCGGGCCCACGACTGCCCCTTGTACTTGGCGGGCACGTCGGCCGCGCCCCTCGGCAGGTCTCGGATGTGGCCGCGGGACGACTCGACGACGTAGTCGCTGCCGAGATACGGAGCGATCTTGCGGGCCTTCGTCGGTGACTCGACGATCACCAGTCTCCGGCGACCGTCACCGTTCGCGCCCGTTCTCTTCGTCCGTGTCGATCCAGCCACGCTGTCCCGCTCTTTCGCTCAAGATTCCACTCGTTCGACCAGCCAGTGTGCACGCTGTGCGCTGTCGCTGTCCGCTCAGGTGCTGCAACACACCGGCCCCCTCGCGCGTTCCCGCCCCAGGCCGGAGGTCGACGACCCCTCCCTTTCCACACCTAGCACGTGACACGCCGCCCGCTTATCCCGGGGGCACTGGGTGACGGGCCGAGCACTCTTCGTAGAAATCACCCGGGCTGTCGCCTCGCGGCGTGCACGGACACGGGTTCCCCAGGCGGGTCCGGAGAAACGACCGGATTCAGGAACCCGGCGAGTCGATCCGGGGATCCGGGTCCGCGTCGGTGAGCGTCCGGCAGGCCGGAGCCTGCCTGCTCGCCTCCTGGAGGGCCGGTACCGTGTCGAAGCCCGCGAGCAGGTCGACACCACCGAGGTCGTCGAGCGGCTTCCGCACCGAACTCACCGCGTCCCGGCTGGCTTCGGGCCCCTCGGCAGCACTCAGTTCGCTCAGGGCGGCCTGGGCGTGCTCACGGATGTCCGCATACGTGGCCACAGCGTCGCGGCGCACGCGTTCGGCACCGTCCACCGGCGGCGCCCCGAGGTTGTCGAGGCGGTCGAGAGTGCGGTCGAGACCCCCGACCATCACCTTCAGCAACTCGCCGGAGGTTTCGGACGCTCTACGGGGGCTGCTCGCGTCGATGATCGGCATCTCGGAGACCGACCGAACGAGTTCGGAAACCGCCCCGCAGTAGTCGTTGGCCCACGTGACAGCTCTGTCCTCACCGGGCGACGCCTCACCGGAACGCGACGCCGCCTGCTGCTCCTGTTGCTTCTCCCCTGCCGGTCGTGCCGGATCGGGCGAGCCGCCACAGGCGGTGACGACACCCAACGCGACCATCGCGCACAGACCGACCCTGCCCTTGAACCGGTGCACACCACACCTCCGAAGCGAACGGGGCCCGACGACTGCACTCTAGGGCGTCACGACTACCCCACGACACGCCCGGGCCGGGCCGGGGTTCTTCGAAGCTGCGCTCCTGCCCCGGCCCGGCCCGTCGACCACCTGACGACCGCCCGACGACCGCCCGACGACCGCCCGACGACCTAGGCGTTCGCCGGATCGCTCTCCGTCGCGGGCGTGTCGTTCATCGCGGACGCCCGCCTCTTGGACACCACGATCGCCGCCACGATGACCAGCACCGAGACGATCGCGATGGCCAGCCTGAACGGCGTCGACGCGTTCTCACCCACCGACAGGCTCACGACGGCGGGCGCGATGAGCAACGACACCAGGTTCATGACCTTGAGCAACGGGTTGATCGCCGGACCCGCGGTGTCCTTGAACGGGTCGCCGACCGTGTCGCCGATGACGGTGGCCGCATGCGCCTCGGAGTTCTTGCCACCGTGGTGCCCGTCCTCCACCAACTTCTTGGCGTTGTCCCACGCACCACCCGAGTTGGCCAGGAAGACGGCCATCAACATGCCCGTCGCGATCGCGCCGCCGAGGTAGCCCGCCAGCGCACCGGTGCCGAGCCCGAACCCCACGGCGATCGGTGCGAACACCGCCAGCAGGCCGGGGGTGGCCAGCTCCCGCAGCGAGTCGCGGGTGACGATGTCCACGACCTTGCCGTACTCCGGCCGCGTCGTGCCCTCCATGATCCCCGGAATCGTCCGGAACTGGCGGCGCACCTCGTACACCACCGCACCGGCCGCCCGCGACACCGCGTTGACCGCGAGACCGGAGAACAGGAACACCACCGCTGCTCCGATGATGACTCCGACCAGCGTGTTCGGGGAGATGATGTTGTCGGCGAACGAGCTGCCCACCTCGTCGAGCGTGGCCTGCGCGTCGACGAGCGCCTCGCGGATCGCGGCGGAGTAGGATCCGAACAACGCGGTCGCCGCCAGCACCGCCGTCGAGATCGCGATGCCCTTGGTGATCGCCTTGGTGGTGTTGCCCACCGCGTCGAGCTCGGTGAGGATCTGGGCGCCCTCGCCCTCGCTCAGGTCGCCGGACATCTCCGCGATGCCCTGCGCGTTGTCCGAGACCGGGCCGAAGGTGTCCATCGCGACGATGACGCCCACCGTGGTGAGCAACCCCGTACCCGCCAGCGCCACGGCGAACAGCGCCACCGAACCACCGAGCAGGTAGGCGCCGAACACCGCCGCGCCCACGACCAGTGCCGTGAACACCGCCGACTCGAAACCGACCGAGATGCCCGACAGGATCACCGTGGCCGGGCCTGTTTCCGACGTCTTGCCCACGTCCTTCACCGGCTTGTGCTCGGTACCCGTGTAGTAGCCGGTGAGCCACAGGATGACGCCCGCGAGCACGATGCCGATGATCACCGAAACGGTCGCGATCACGGCGGGGTTGCCGTCGGCGCCGTCGAACGAACTCGGCAGGAACACGAACGCCGCGACGGCCGACAACACCGCCGAGATGGTCGCGGAGATGTAGAAGGAGCGGTTGATGGTCGTCAGTCCGCTCTCCCCCGCACGCGCCCTGGTGATGTAGATGCCGATGACCGCGGTGATGACGCCGATGGCGGGAATGATCAACGGGAACACGAGCCCGTGGCCGGTGGTCGCGAACGCGGCACTGCCCAGGATCAACGCCGCGACGAGCGTCACGGCGTACGACTCGAACAGGTCCGCGGCCATTCCCGCGCAGTCGCCCACGTTGTCGCCGACGTTGTCGGCGATCGTCGCGGCGTTGCGGGGATCGTCCTCCGGGATGTTCTGCTCCACCTTGCCGACGAGGTCGGCACCGACGTCGGCGGCCTTGGTGAAGATTCCGCCACCGACCCTCATGAACATCGCGATGAGGGCCGCACCGAAACCGAAGCCCTCCAGGACCTTCGGCGCCTGTCCGGTGTAGACCAGCACCACCACCGACGCGCCGAACAACCCGAGCCCGACCGTGAACATGCCGACCACACCACCGGTGCGGAAGGCGATGCGCATGGCCTTCTCCCGGCCGGCGGGCTCTCTCGCCGCCGCCGCGACCCGCAGGTTCGCTCTCGTGGCCAACCACATCCCGAGGTAGCCGATGAAGAACGAGAACGCCGCACCGACGAGGAAGAACACCGACCGCCCGATCCGCTCGCCGATGTTCTCGGCTGGCAGGACGAGCAGCAGGAGGAACACGATCACGCCGAAGACGGCGAGCGTGTTCCGCTGTCGGTTCAGATAGGCAGCCGCACCTTCCTGCACGGCCTTGGCGATCTCCTGCATCTTCTGGGTGCCCTGGCCCGCGGCCAGCACTTCCTTGAGCAGGAGATAACCGATGACCAGTGCTGCGAGGGCGACCACGGCGACCACGGCGACGATGCCGTAGTCACCCCCGGAAAGCTCCAGAGAGCTCTCCGCGAGGAATTGCCGGGACATTCGTTGTCCTCCTGAGACGTCGCCTGTTGCCCGCGCCGGTCCTCCGCGGCCGAAGGCCGACCAGTGTGCCGACGCTGACAGTGGGATTTACACCACTATTTGTGTTGTTCGGCGGAGTCTATTGGTAGTAGAGCCCACTCGGGCAACAGTGACCCAGGTCGCATACGGGTGGACGTATTGTGAATCTGATCACTCAAGTGGTGTGCCAACAGTCACATCGTCGGTGTGTGCGAAGCTTTGAAGGTGAGCTACCGGGTGACAAGTCGACAAATTCGTGTCGAGGTGGTGAGTACGGTCAGCGACTCGCGCACCCGTTCGTGTCCCGGTGACCGATCGTGACCCGCGACGCGACCGGCTCGCGGGCCCGCCACCTGCTGACCCGCGCGACGGCCGGGGTTCCCGAGGAGAGGTATCCCGTCACCCATATCGCCGACCTGCCCGCGAGGGATGCCCGCTTCACCGACTGGCCGGACTGGGTGCCCGGCACCGTACTGGACGCTCTCAGAGCGTCCGGGGTGGACAAGCCGTGGAACCACCAGGTCGAAGCGGCCTCGCTCGCCCGGTCCGGCCGCAACGTCGTCGTCGCCACGGGTACGTCGTCCGGGAAGTCGCTGGCCTACCAGTTGCCCGTGCTGTCCACTCTGGCGACGGACAGTAAGGCGACCGCCCTCTACCTGTCACCCACCAAGGCACTCGCAGGCGACCAACTACGGTCTGTGTCCGACATGGACGTCGAGGGTGTCCGGCCCGCGCGCTACGACGGAGACACTCCGCAGAGTGAACGCGCCTGGGTGAGAGACCACGCGCGCTGGGTTTTCTCGAACCCCGACATGCTGCACCGGGGTGTGCTGCCCGCGCACCCACGCTGGGCGCGGTTCTTCCGGGGTCTCTCCTATGTCGTCGTGGACGAGTGCCACGGCTACCGAGGCGTGTTCGGGTCCCATGTCGCTCTGCTGCTGCGACGGCTCCGGCGCATCAGCAGGCGCTACGGAGCCGATCCCGTCTTCGTGCTCGCCTCGGCCACCACGGCGGACCCCGCGGAGTTCGCGACGCGCCTGGTCGGAGCCGACTGCGTCGCCGTCACCGACGACGCCTCGCCGCACGGCGCACGGACGGTGGCGCTGTGGGAGCCACCGCTGCTGGAAGAGCTGACGGGCGAGCACGACGCCCCCGTGCGACGCTCCGCGGGCGCCGAGGCAGCCCGCATCCTCGCCGAACTCGTCATCGAGGGCGCGCGGACATTGGCGTTCGTGCGGTCACGAAGAGGCGCGGAACTGACCGCGCTCGGTGCCAGGCGCATCCTCGCGGAGGTGGCTCCTGAACTGGCCGACAAGGTGGCCGCCTACCGTGCGGGATACCTGCCGGAGGAACGTCGCGAGTTGGAGTCCGCACTGCTCGGCGGCAGGCTGCTCGGAGTCGCCACCACGAACGCGTTGGAGCTCGGGGTGGACATCTCCGGACTGGATGCCGTGGTGCTCGCCGGTTATCCGGGCACACTGGCCTCGTTCTGGCAGCAGTCCGGCCGTGCCGGTCGCGCCGGGGACGACGCTCTCGTGGTGTTCGTGGCCCGTGACGATCCGCTCGACACCTATCTCGCACACCACCCGAAGGCTCTGCTGGAACGGCCCGTCGAGGCGGCCGTGCTCGATCCCACCAACCCTTACGTACTGGCACCCCACCTCGCCTGCGCAGCGGCGGAGTCGGCGCTCAGATCGAGTGAGCTCGGCGACTTCGGCGGTGACGCGGCGAGAGCGGTGCTGGACGGGCTCGTGGCGGATTCGTTGCTACGACGAAGGCCGAGCGGCTGGTACTGGACGGCCAGGGACCGACCACATTCCGATGTAGACATTCGCGGCGCGGGTGTCGAGCAGATCGCCGTCGTGGAGTCCGACACGTCACGGCTGCTCGGCACCGTCGACGGATCGTCGGCGTGCGGGACCGTCCATCCCGGTGCGGTGTACCTGCACCGTGGTGAGTCCTATGTGGTGGATGAACTGGACCTGGAGCAGGGCATCGCGTTCGTCCACGCCGAAGACCCGGAGTGGACCACCTCGGCCAGGGAGGCCGCTGACATCGAGGTGCTGGACACCGTGGAGAGACGCACCTACGGCGGGGTGACGGTGAACCTCGGGCACGTGGCGGTGACATCGCGGGTCGTCGGGTACCTGCGTCGGCTGCCGTCCGGGGAGGTGCTGGACCACGTCCCGCTCGACCTGCCCGAGCAGGTGCTGCACACCCGCGCGGTGTGGTACACGATCGACGCGCAACTGCTGTGCGGTACACACAAGGAGCCGGGGGGCGCCGGTGTGGAACCGGCGCGCGTCCCCGGCGCCCTGCATGCCGCCGAGCACGCGGCGATCGGCCTGCTACCGCTGTTCGCGACGTGTGACCGGTGGGACATCGGTGGCGTTTCCACCGCAGTGCACGCAGACACCGGGGAGGCAACGGTGTTCGTACACGACGGTCACCCCGGTGGCGCGGGTTTCGCCGACCGTGGTTACGCCGCCTTCGTCCCCTGGCTCACCGCGACGCGGGAGGCTGTCATCTCCTGCGAGTGCCCGGCGGGGTGCCCGTCCTGCGTCCAGTCGCCCAAGTGCGGGAACGGCAACGAACCGCTGGACAAGGCGGGGGCGGTGGCCGTGTTGGACATCGTCCTGGCCGCGGTCGGGGCAGCGACCGGACACGACCACGCTGAGGATCAGGCCGCCGAAGGCTCAACGGGCGACACTCGGTGAACCTCCGCCTGCGGGACCGGCTCCTCGCGCAACGCTCTCACGAGGACGTCGTGCACGACCTCGGGGCGGGGAAGCTTCCAACCCCAGACGTCGGGCTTGACCCGCCAGTGCACGACACCGTGGTGGAACGGCGTCGGCGGAAGCGGCACCCAGCTGTCCTCGCCGTGCCACTCGACGCTCTCCGCTTCGGACAACACACGGGGAAGCCTGTCGGCAGCCGCGGTAAGGAAAAGCCAGCGGCCGTTCGGCATCGCCACGATCGGAGCGGGCTGTCCCGTCGCCCTCAGCAACACCGCGGCGCGCCGTCCGGTCCGGTCGTCGACCTCGAGGGCGTCCACAAGCGTTCCGGTGGCGACCAGGAGACTGTACGGCCGTCCGGTCCACCATGCGGCGACCTGCTGCGGATGGGCGCCGATCCGACGTTTCCAGTCACTGTGGGCAGGAGTCGGCCTCGTCCACATCGGCGTGGTGTTCGACGCCCCGGTGGGGTCGGCGTCCGGGTACGTACCCGGAATCACCGGCCAACCGCGCCAGGCGAGGCCGATGGCCTCCGCCCTCAACTCGATGCGAAAGGCAGCACGCCAGCTATCCGGCCATTCGGTGTCCAACATGTCGTACTCAGGCCTCCTCGGGGTGACCGCCGTTGGTCGTGGTGTCGCATCTCACTCAACGGCAACTTGCAGGATGCGGGAAGCACTGGCTCGGCGACCGGCGTCGAGTGAACGACGAGTGAGCAAAACACCAACATGCGGGGCGAAGCAGCCGACCCGGACGGGCAACCGGTCGTCGCCCTCCCTCGCGTTTCCCCTTGCTTCCGCATCCCCTCGGAGGCGGTTCCCGGCCACCCCGACTTCCGTTCGGCACTCGCGGAGTGCATGTTGTAGTACCGTTCGTCGCTTGTAATCGACCGCTGCTCGTCGGGGTCGCGCACCGACCGACCTGTCGGAGTGCGCCGGTGAACGTTCGGCCGCCCAGCTCACCGGCCGCCGCTCGGCTCCTGGAACTCCCACGTCTCACCGACCGGGCCGGCACGGGCGCGGGCCGTCACCGTGCCGCCCAAACCGATCGGCCCGCGCATCTCGGAGTGAACGACCACCAGCGCATCCCAGCCCCGCAGCCGGCACCCGGACACCCACGCTGCCATCGCGTGTGCGACCTCCTCGGCGTGCGCGCAGGCCCGCTCCTCCCCCATGACGGCGTGACCGGCCGCCGCGAGAGCCGCCAGGTCGGCGGCGCCCGCCACCCGCTGTCTGACAACCAGTACACCCCCCAAAGTCCACAGCAGGCCGGCAAGAGCAAGCAGCGCCGCGACCACGCACGCGGCCCACACGGCGGCCACCCCCGTGTCACTTTCACGGCAGGTGGCCTGGCCACCACAGCGAACGGCGTGGTCGTCACGGCGGAGCATCGCCGACCTCCCCCACCACACCGGGTTCCAGTTCGGCACGCGCTTCGGCCCGCGCCACGACTCCCGGCAACAGGCCACCGGCCGGGCGGACACTCACCCGCACCACCACGGCTCCCCCAACTCGGTCGACGGTCATCGTCGCTCCCTCCGGCGCCGTCGCGTCGACCAGTCGTTCTGCCGCCGAGGCCGGTGTGCCCCGAGCAAGCATCCGAGCGGCCTGGGTGGCGGCGTCCGTGCAGCGCATCTGGTCGACGACCGCCGCCACCCCGGCAAGGACGAGGCCGAACACGGCGACGAGGGCACAGACCGCGATCGCTGCCTCCACGGTCACGGCACCGCGGTCGTCGCTCATTGGCCCGTTGCGCATCTAGAGGTCCACGGAGATCGCCTGCTCCACGAGCGAGGTCAGGTGGTCCTCGACCGAATCGCCTGTGAGCACCACGTACAGCACCGCAGCAAGCGCCGCCGCGGCGATCGTCCCGACCGCGTACTCGGCCGTGGTCATGCCGTCGTCGGCCGAGTTGGACGCGAGAAGCCGTTTCAACATCGGGTAAGTCCTTTCCGGTGGGTCTTTACTGGTCACGGCAGAACGTTCAGGCGGCTGGCGAGGCCGAGAACGACCGGGATCACCCCCAGACAGAGAAACGCCGGTAGGAAGCACAGTCCGAGCGGTCCGGCGACCAGGACGCTCGTCTGCTGCGCTCGGGCTTCGATCCGGTCTGCCTCGGCACGCCTGATTCGCTCGGCGAGCGCGGAGGCCTGGGTGGCAAGCGCGCTGCCGGACGAGGCAGTGCGGCACGCCGCACGAGCCAGGTCTGCGGTGTCCGGATGTTCCCGAGCTCGCTGCCACGCCGACTCCGGGCTCGCGCCGAGTGCCAGAGCATGAGCGGCGTCCCGCAACACGCCGCCGACGGAACCGACAGCCACACCCGCGACCGCCTCCGCTGCTGTCGGCACCGGGATACCGGCCGACAGGCACGCGCCCAGCAGATCGAGCGCCAGTGCCGAATCGGTCGCGGAATCCGCCACCGCACGGCCGGGCCATCCCCTGTCAGGTGCCCGCCATGGAGGTAGGAGCCGACTCCCCCAACAGCGGGCCGCTGGTGTGGCGACCGCCGGAGCCGTCCGGGCGAGGGCACGGAGCCTTGCGGCCGGCGCCGGTGGCACGAGCAGCATCGCCACCGCAGCGAGAACAGCTGCACCGGTGGTACTCACGGAAGCACCCGTCCCGTCAGCCGCGACGTCCAAGCGACACCGGCAAGGAGCAGACCGGCGCCCACGGCGAACACCGTCGCACCGCCCGGTGTGCCGGTCAGCACTCCCACGGGTGCGGTTCCCATGACCTCACCGAGGACGAGACCGGCCAGGGGAAGCAACGCCAGCACGGCCGATCCGGCTCTCGCGCCGGCCAGCCTCGCATCGAGCTGCCGTGCCGCTCGGGCGGTGGACTCCACGTCTCGATGTACCGCACCGAGAATGTCGGCCAGCGGCACGCCGTGCCGAGCCGCCAACGACCACGCCGCGCTGACCTGGGCCACCACGCGTTCGAGGTGTGCGGGCTCTCGCCCCGAACTGCTCGCGTTCGCAGCGGTGTCCGGGCTTCCGTGCAGCCTTACGGACGCGGCGAGAGCACGAAGGCGTCCCGCGAGGCCGGGCGGTGCCTCCCTCGCCACCGTGTCCACGGCCGACACGGGGTGGGAACCCGCCCGCAGCTCCACCACCATGCCGTGGAGAGCCGATGTCAGGTGGTCCAGGTCGTCGACAGTGGCTTGTGCGCGCACCCGAGTACGCCGATGCAGCAGGAACGCGGCCACGAGCAGACCGCACGCCACCGTGACGAGCACCCCTGCGGTGAGGGCGGAACCGGCGCCCGACAACACCGTCAGGGCCACGACGGCGCGGCGATCGCGCCAGCGCACGCCCACGCGGCCTCCGGGCTGACTGGGCGCCAGGGTGGCGAGCCGCTGCCCCACGGCCCTCGACGGCCACAGCAGCAGGCCGACGACCACGACCGTCAACGCCGGAATCAACACGGTGTCACTCCGCCGACCGTCGGGCGCGGCGAGTTCCGTCGCGACAGGAGCGCGGTGGTGAGAGCGGAGTCGCGCCTCAACCGCTCCCCCGGCTGCCACGCGGTTTCCACCCGCACCACGCCGGCCTCGCGCCGTACCAAGCCGATCTCGGCGAGCTCTCTACGGCCCGACGGTGTGCGACGCATGTGCAGGACGATCTGCACGGCGGCCGCCAACTGGCTGTGCAGGGCCTCACGGGGCAGGCCCCCGAGGGCGGCGAGGGCTTCCAGCCGGGCGGGCACTTCGGCGGGCGCGTTGGCATGCAACGTGCCCGCACCACCGTCGTGGCCGGTGTTCAGCGCCGTGAGCAGCTCCACGACCTCGCGGCCCCTGACCTCACCGACGACGAGGCGGTCGGGTCTCATGCGAAGTGCCTGACGGACTAGCTCCCGTAGCGTCACCTCTCCCGAGCCCTCCACGTTGGGCGGCCTCGCCACGAGACGGACGAACTGCGGGTGATCGGGTTGGAGCTCGCCGACATCCTCCACACACACCACCCGCTCGGCGGGATCGACGGCTCCGAGCAGCGCGGCCAGCAGTGTGCTCTTGCCCGAGCCCGTGGCCCCCGACACCAGGAAGGCCAACCGGGCGGACACGATGGCTTCCAGGAGCGCGAGCCCGGCGTCGTCCACGGTGCCGAGCCTTCGCAGGGAGCGCAGGTCGTGCTTCGCGGGTCGCAGCACCCGCAGCGACAGGCACGTGCCCTCGGCCGCGACCGGGGGCAACACGGCGTGCAGCCGGATCCTTCCCTCCGGGCCGCTGCCCGGCAACCAACCGTCCACAAAGGGCTGAGCGTCGTCGAGTCTGCGTCCCGCCGCGAGCGCCAGCCGCTGCGCGAGTCTGCGTACGGCGTCCTCGCCGGGGAACCGCACGTCGGTGCGACGCAGCCCGTCGGGACCGTCGACCCACACCTGGTCGGGCGCGGTCACGAGTATGTCGGTGACGTCGGGCGCCGCGAGGAGCCGTTCCAACGGCCCCACACCGACAAGCTCGTCGTCCAACAGTTTCAGCGCGGCCAGTATGTCGAGGTGTCCCGCGACGCCGCCCGCCTCCGCTCGCACGGCGTCGGCGACGGCACGTGGGTCCGTGACGCTCTGGGTACCGGCCAGCCTGGCCTTGACCCGTTCGACGAGATCGGTACTCATCTCTCCCCCTCCTCGGTTCGTGTTCGAGCAGCGCACCCGACCACTCGGCAACGATCCCGCTCCCGAGTCCACACCCACAACGACCGGCCCTCCCGGCTGTGGACAACTCGTCCCCTGTGGACAACTCCGTCGCGAGCGGCGCCGTCGCGTACCAACGCCACGTCGGTTTTCCGCCGGTGGCGGACTTTCCCGATGAGCAGACTCGTTGCCATGAACGAACATTCGGCACACTCCGCAGGGGTCGCTCTCGTCACCGGCGGCAGCAGGGGAATCGGCGCGGCGACCGCTCTCCGCCTGGCTTCGGACGGGTTCGACGTCGCCATCACGTACCGAAACGGTGAGGACAAGGCGCGTGAGGTCGTGCACGCCGTCGAAGCGACCGGGCGACGCGCGTTGGCCGTGCAGGCCGACAGCGGTGAGCCCGGCGCGATCGAGGCCGCCGTGGCGCGCACGGTGAACGTGCTCGGCGGGATCGACGTCCTCGTGAACAACGCGGGCGAGTTCCTGGTCGCGCCGCTCGACGAGCTCACGCTGGACGACTTCGACCGCACCATGGCCGTCAACGTGCGCGCTCCGTTCGCGGCGGCGAAGGCTGCACTGGAGCACATGCGTGACGGCGGCCGGATCGTCAGCATCGGGAGCAACGTGGCCGAGCGCGCGGTCTTCCCCGGATTCTCCCTGTACTCGGCGAGCAAGGCCGCTCTCGTCGGGCTGGCCAAGGGACTCGGGCGGGAACTCGGCCCCCGCGGCATCACGGTGAACGTGGTGCACCCCGGCCCCACCGACACCGACACGAACCCGGCGAGCGGTCCCAACGCGGAGGCGATCAACTCGTTCACCGCTCTGGGCCGCTACGCCTCGCCGGGCGAGATCGCCGCGGCCGTGTCGTTCCTCGCCGGTGACGGTGGCCGTTACGTGACCGGAACGGCGATCAGCGTGGACGGCGGTTTCTCCGCCTGAGCTCCTGCTACGCGAGGGTGGCGAGGATCGTCCGGGCCACCCTCGCGAGCCGCCTCGTCGGCCGGAACGATCCGCGGTCGAGTGTCCGGCCGACCGCGTTGTCGTGGCCCACCCGACCGAGCACCGGTACTCCCACCGCTTCCCCGACGTCGGCCTCCGAAAGTCCGCTCGTCGACCGCCCCCGGACAACGGCTTCGACGCGGGAGGTACGTTCGCTCAGCCGGCGACGCACACAGGCTGCCGCGACGCAGCCGCGGACGTCGGCAGGCACCACGAGCACCGTGAGGTCGGCCCGGTGGAGAGCCTCGTCGGCCGCGCGATCCGGATGGCGGGGTACGTCGCACACCACCGTCCGGCCCGCCCGCCGCCCCGCGTCCACCACGGCGGCGAGAGCGACGTCGGTGGGCCCCGGCCCCACGCGGTCGCACGACAGGACCGACAGCCGGCCCTTGCCTCGTCGGCGCGCGGGCAGGGCGGCATCGAGTTCGCCCATCGCCACCCGCCCCGCCGGCATCCTGAGGTCGGGCCAGCGCAGCCCCTCGTCCGACTCGGTGCCGAGCACCAGGTCGACTCCGCCGCCGAGCGGATCGCAGTCGACGAGCAGCACGGCGTCGCCCGAACGCGCCGCCGTCACCGCCACGCTCGCCGCCAGCACCGAGGCTCCGGCACCTCCCCGTCCACCGACCACGGCGAGGACCCTGCCCTCGCGGGCGCTGGGCCGTTCGACGACGTCGGCGAGCGAGGTGACCACGACTTCCTCGTCGGCGGGCAGGATCGCGACTCCGTCCACTCCCAGTGACACCGCGGCCTTCCACTCCGCCTGCGTCGGGGCTTCGGTCCGTACCAGGAGCACGTTCGACCGGCGTGGCAGTCCGCCGCTGTCGGGTACCCGATCGAGCAACACGAGCGGCGCGTCCGCCCACCGCGACCTCGCGGCTGCGACATCGCGGACATGGCTTGGCTCACAGCCCACCGCTGCCGCGAGTCGGGAGATGTGATCGCGCACGACGTCGTCGGAGACGACCACGAGTGGACGGTTGTCGGTCACCTCGGCCCCCAGTGTCGATGGTTGTGCACACCACCGTCACGCCTGACCGCATCCGCGACAACCCCGCACACAGAGGCTGTGGACAACTGGGGCTTTGTGGACACTCCTGTGGACAAACCGGGGAAGGCGGCCCCCGCCAGGGGGAGGAGCGAGGGCCGCCCGACGTTCAGTCCCGGGGGGTCGGACTGAACCAGGCCCGGCCATGCCGGGCGCCTCCACTGTAACCCGGTGGACGGCCGACGGAATGCGCACGATCGGCGAGTGACACGCCACAGTCCGCCCGACCGCACCTCGTCCGCTCCGACACGCCCGCGCCGTTCCCAATATCGTGGTGCTGTGCCCGCACCCGACGCCAACACCGACGCCCACCTCGCGACGACCGCCACCTCGGCGGCGTTCTTCGACCTCGACAAGACGATCATCGCCTCGTCCAGCGCACTCGCCTTCAGCAAGCCGTTCCTGCGACAGGGACTGATCAACCGCCGCGCCGCGTTGAAGAGCGCCTACGCCCAGTTGATGTTCGCCCTGTCCGGCGCGGACGCGGACCGGACCGAACGGCTTCGCGCCGAGATCTCCCGCATGTGCACCGGGTGGGACGTCGGTCAGGTCAAGGCCATCGTGAGCGAGACGCTGCACGACGTCGTGGCACCGTTGGTCTACGCCGAGGCCGCCGAACTCATCGAGCGGCACAAGACCGAGGGCAGGGACGTCATCGTCCTGTCGGCCACCGGCGAGGAGGTCGTGCGGCCGATCGCCGACATGCTCGGCATCACCCACAGCATGGGCAGCCGCATGAGGATCGTGGACGGTCGCTACTCGGGCGAGCTCGACTTCTACTGCTACGGGGAGTACAAGGCCGTCGCCGCGCGGCAGATCGCCGCCGAGCGCGGCTACGACCTCGCCGAGTGCCACGCCTACACGGATTCGAGCACGGACCTCCCGCTGCTCGAAGTGGTCGGGCACCCGCACGTGGTGAATCCGGACAAGGCGCTGCGCCGGGTGGCACAGGAACGCGGCTGGCCCGTGCACACGTTCGCCAGTCCGGTGTCCCCTCGCACGCGTATCCCGTCACCCACGACGGCCACGGCCGTTGCGGTGGGGCTCGGGGTGAGTGCCGTGGCGGCGGGGGCGACCCTGTTCGGCCTCTCGCGGCGGAAGCACAGGGAGTCGCCGTCCCGGGACTGATGCGCCCGATCATCGATGTCACCCTTTCGCGGGCCTTGAAGTGACCTCAATCACTGACTACAAAGGGAAGTGCGGAGGTTCTTCCGGCCAGGGAGCAGGCGGAGGAGAAGCCTGGTCCACCCCGGTAGGACGTCCGTGCATGGACGTCGGGTACCCACGCGCAGCTCGCCGCGGAAAGGCTTGTCGTCGAGGGACTGCGTAACGGGACGCCGGACGCCGAGTCCCCGAAAGTGACGACCTGATGTGCACGCTTGGTCGCCCGACCGCTCCATGTGACGATGTGGCGCCCGTTGGTTCCAGGAACCGGCGGGCGCCACCTCTGTGTTCTCCGCCGGTGAGGTCGTTGCGACGTTCGGTCATTGACCCGTCACGCTTTGGTGAGTAGCTTTCCGGTTGCCTACTCGTACGGGTGGACTTTCCACATCCGCACGTCCGCATACCTGGAGGCCTCGTGACCACTCGCCGCGCCCGGCCATGGAAGGCCCGCGCCACAGCAGCGCTCGTAGGCTTGCTCGCCGTGACCACCGGTGTGGCATCGGCGCAAGCCCAGCAGTCCACGTCAACCACCGACGCGGAGGTGGCCTCCGGCCGCAAGGGGGGCCAGAGCTGGCCGGAGCGGACCTTGCGCTCGATGACGCTGGAGCAGAAGGTCGGCCAGTTGTTCGTAGCCGACGTCTGGGGGCGCTCGGCCGACGAGGCACACCCCGGAAACCAGAAGAAGTACGGCGTGGACACGCCCTCCGACGTGGTGCGGAAGTACCACGTCGGAGGTGTCATCTACTTCAACCACGGCGGCACCGACAACATCGAGACGCCGCGGCAGGTGGCGCGGCTGTCGAACGGACTGCAGCGCACCGCCCTTCGTGCCGAGCCTCGGATTCCCCTGATCATCGCGGTGGACCAGGAGGGCGGCCGGGTCACCCGCATCGCCGAGCACGTCACCGAATACCCGAGCGCCATGGCGTTGGGTGCCTCGCGCGACGTCGAGGGCGCGCGGGCGGCGGCGGCGATCAGCGCGGCCGAGCTGCGCGCCATGGGCATCACCCAGGACTTCGCACCCGTGGCCGACGTCAACTCGAACCCGCTGAACCCGGTGATCGGCTCCCGCTCGTTCTCGTCCGACGCCGAACTGGCGGGGGAGTTCGTCGCCGCGCAGGTGGACGGCTACGAGAACTCGGGCCCGGCCGCGAAGCGCGTGTCGGCCGCGGCGAAACACTTCCCCGGCCACGGCGACGCGAAGGACGACAGCCACGTCGGGCTGCCCGTGATCGACCGCAGCGAGGAGGACTGGCGCACCCACGACCTCCCGCCGTTCCGCAAGGCCGTCGAGGCCGACATCGACGCGATCATGACCGCTCACATCTCGGTCCCCAGCCTCGACCCCTCGGGTGATCCCGCCACGCTCTCCAAGCCGATCATGACCGGTTTGTTGCGCGAGGAGCTGGGCTACGACGGCGTGGTCGTCACCGACTCCCTCGGCATGGCGGGCGTGCGCGAGATGTACTCCGACGCCGAGATCCCCGTACGCGCGCTCGAGGCGGGCGTCGACCAGATGCTCATGCCGCCGGACCTCGACGCCGCGATAGGCGGTGTGCTCGACGCCGTGCGCAGCGGCAGGCTCACCGAACAGCGCATCGACGAGAGCGTCCTGCGCATTCTGGAGCTGAAGCACGAGCGCGGCATCGTCGCGCGTCCGATCGTCAACGAGCGCCGGGTCGACGACCTGGTGGGCACCAGGAAGAACCGCGAGGCGGTGCAGCGCATCACCGACCGCTCGACCACCGTGCTCCGCGACGACGCCGGCCTGCTGCCGCTGGCCTCCCACGCTCGGAAGGTGCTGGTCACCGGCTGGAACCGACCGAACTACCCCGGTTACGCGGCGGAGCCCGTCGACGCGCTGGCCCGCGCGTTGTCCGAGCACACCGACGCCGAGGTCGAGGCGATCTCCACCGGCACCGCGCCGGACCCCGCGACCATCGACGAGGTCGCGACCGCCTCGGGTGACGCCGACGTCGTGATCGTCCTCACCAACGGCTTGCGGGGCAGTGCGGCCCAGCGTCAGCTTGTGGAACGGCTGACCAGCACCGACACGCCGGTCATCGCGGTCGCCGTCCAGGAGCCGTACGACCCCGGCCACGCCGACGTGCCCACCTGGATCGCGACCTACGACTGGCGCGACGTGACCATGACCTCGTTGGCGAAGGTGCTCGCCGGGGAACGCTCCCCCGAGGGCAAGCTCCCCGTCGCCGTTCCCAGCGGGGCCGACCCCGCCCAGACCCTGTACCCGTTCGGCCACGGGCTGACGTGGTGAACGCGACCCGACGTCAGGGAGAGACACCATGACCGTCAACAGGCGCAGGTTCCTGTCCACCAGCGCGCTCGCGGGCTCGTTGCTCGCGACCGCCGCGACCTCGGCCTCGGCCACTCCCACCGACGTCGCGGGCCGGGACAGGGCCCGGGTGACGACGGGCGCCGACCGGCTCGCCGCGGACGGCTGGCGCCGCCTCGCCGGGCGCCGGGTCGGCGTGCTCTCCAACCCCACCGGCGTCCTGGCCGACCAGGTGCACGTCGTGGACGCGCTCGTGCGGGCCGGGGTCGAACCGGCGGCCGTCTTCGGGCCTGAACACGGCTTCCGGGGCAGCGCGCAGGCGGGCGGCTCCGAGGGCGACTACACCGATCCGCGCACCGGCGTGCCCGTGTACGACGTCTACGGCGTCGACACCGACAAGCTCACGGAGCTGCTGCGCAAGGCCGCCGTCGACACGGTGGTGTTCGACATCGCCGACGTGGGCGCGCGCTTCTACACCTACATCTGGTCGATGTACCGGGCGATGGTGGCCTCGGCCCGGATCGGCGCGGCGTTCGTCGTCCTCGACCGGCCGAACCCCGTCGGCGGCGAGGCCCACGGGCCGATGCTCGACCCCGCGTACAGCTCCGGCGTCGGACTCCGGCCGATCGTGCAGCAGCACGGCATGACGGTGGGTGAACTCGCACGGTTCTTCGCCGCCGAGCTCCTGCCCGACGACGGTGTCGAACTCGCCGAACTCGACGTCGTCACCATGCGGGGCTGGCGGCGCAGGCAGGTGTTCGCCGACACGGGCCTGCTCTGGACACCGCCGTCACCGAACATGCCGACACCGGACACCGCCCTCGTCTACCCCGGGACGTGCCTGTTCGAGGGCACGGTGTTCTCGGAAGGGAGGGGCACGACCCGCCCGTTCGAGATCCTCGGCGCCCCGGGGGTCGACTGGCGCTGGCGTGAGGAGGTCTCCTCCCACGGCCTGCCCGGGGTGGTGTTCCGCGAGTGCTACTACGTGCCGACGTTCGGCAAGTTCACGGGCGAGACGTGCGGCGGACTCCAGGTGACCGTCACGGATCCACACCGTTTCGATCCCATCCGCACCGGTGTCGATCTCATCGTGACCGCCAGGCGGCTCTATCCCGGCGTCTTCGGCTGGCGTCAGGACCACTTCATCGACAAACTGACCGGCTCCGACCGGTTCCGCACGATGGTGGACGCGGGAGCGACGACCGACGACGTCGTGGCATCGTGGCGG
This sequence comes from Saccharomonospora cyanea NA-134, assembly GCF_000244975.1. Taxonomy (NCBI): domain Bacteria; kingdom Bacillati; phylum Actinomycetota; class Actinomycetes; order Pseudonocardiales; family Pseudonocardiaceae; genus Saccharomonospora; species Saccharomonospora cyanea. The sequence continues at coordinate 4,949,406 of NZ_CM001440.1, forward strand.
GACGAACTCGCCGCTTTCCGCCGGAAGCGACAGCCCTACCTGCTCTACCGGTGAGTTCTGGCGACGGCGTCCCGTGCGCCGTGACAAGGTGAGGTGAAGCGACGCGATGCGTGCGAAGGCCACGGTGTCGAGGATCGCGGCCCTGTTCGCGATCCTGGTGGTGACGGGGGCGACCGCGATGGCCGCAGTGACGGCGAGCTCCGGCCGGTTCGACCAGCCGCAGCGGGGCTTCGCGCCCGCGTCGACCCTCCTGGAACCCGCCGACCCCGAGGATGCCGGCCTCGACCCCGGCCCCATCCGGGAGTCGAGGCGGCTGCTGGCTCGCATGACCGAGTCGGACTACGTGGACGGGCACCCGCTCTTCGCGGGAGCGGTGGGGCTCCTCGCCCACGACGGCAAGGTCGTCGACACCTACGCCGTCGGCAGTGCCGTTCGTTACGAGGACGGCCGGGGCACCGAGCTGCCCACCGAGAAGCAGGTGCCGATGCGTGAGGACACGATCTTCGACATCGCGTCGGTGACGAAGCTGTTCACCTCCATCGCGGTGATGCAGCTCGTGGAGCGCGGCGAGGTGGACCTCACCGCGCCGGTGGCGACCTACCTGCCCGAGTTCGGTGTCAACGGCAAGCGGGAAATCACCGTCGAGCAACTGCTCACGCACACCTCGGGCCTCGAACCGTCGCTGTTCCTGTGGCGCGACTGGCCGGACGAGCGGTCGCGCGTCAAGGCCGTCATGGATGTCGCGCCGCAGAACGAGCCCGGCACCACGTACACCTACTCGGACCTCAACCTCATCACGCTCGGCGTCCTGGTCGAGCGCGTGGCAGGTGACCCGCTGGACGAGGTGATCGCCGAGCGGATCACCGAACCACTGGGCATGACCGACACGGAGTTCAACCCGCCCGCCGAGAAACTCGACCGGGTCGCGGCCACGGAGTTCCAGGCGACTCCTCCGCGCGGCATGGTCCGAGGCCAGGTACACGACGAGAACGCCTGGTCGCTGGGTGGCGTGGCCGGGCACGCCGGCCTGTTCTCCACCGCCCGAGATCTGAGTGTGCTCGCACAGGCGCTGTTGAACGGCGGCACCTACGACGGCGAACGCATCCTGCGCCCGAGCACCGTGTTGCAACTGTTCACGAACTACAACGTCGAGTTCCCCGGCGACTCGCACGGCCTCGGGTTCGAACTCGACCAGATCTGGTACATGGGCGGGTTGACCTCGCCGTCGACGGCGGGCCACACGGGCTACACGGGCACGTCCCTGGTGATCGACCGTCAGTCGAGGTCCATCGCGGTGTTGCTGACCAACCGTGTGCACCCGTCGCGGTCGTGGGGTTCGATCAACGCGGCTCGGCAGGCGTGGGCCACCGGACTCGCTCGTGCGCTCGCCGTCGAACCGGCGCGCGGTTCGCGGGCGTGGTCCAGCTCGCCCGGTGACGACGCGACCGCCACGCTGACCACGCCGGAGCTCGACACGCACGGCCGCGGAGCGGTCGTGTCGTTCTCCGCGTTCGTCAACAGCGAGGCAAGCGACCGGCTGGTGCTGGAGTCCTCCACGGACGGAGGGCGCACCTGGTCGGCGTTGCGGATGCGGGTGCACGGGACGGGAGCACCGCACGGGGCGGTGGACGGGCTCTCGGGTACCGACCACCGGGTGTGGTGGCGGGTGCGTGCGAAGGTGTCCGAAACCGAGCAGGTCACGCTTCGTTGGCGATTCACGACGGACGGGAGCTACACCGCCCGTGGTGTGCTGGTGGACGGCATTCGGGTGAGCGGGGCACACGGAACCCTGTTGGACGGTGAACGACACCCTGGACGGTTGGACGCACGGGGATTTACCTGGACCGATCGCTGATAGTTGCCAACTCGTTAACCGATCCGGGTTAACACGAACGTACTGAGCAGCGACTTTCCGAGCATCCAGCCCCCGCAGTCCGTCGTCTGTTCACTCGGGTTGCGATCACTCGGGAAGGTACGGGTAACCTTGTCACATATGCCTGGTGTTAGTAAGTTTCCCACGAGTAGTGACCCGGACGCGAAGGACACCACAGCGGCAACCGAGCAGGAAACGAGCCCGCTGGTGCGCATCCGCTCGTTGCTGCCGGGCCTGGCACGGGCCGAACAACGAGTCGCCAAGGTGGTGCTCGACGACCCCTCGTCCGTCGCCCGGCGAAGCATCACCGAGGTCGCTCTGGCCGCCAAGACCAGCGAAACCACCGTCACCCGGTTCTGCAAGGCCATCGGCGTCGGCGGCTATCCCCAGCTCCGCATCGCCCTGGCCGCGGACACGGCACGCACCGAGGCGAGGTCCTCGCGGGATCTCGGCGGCGACATCACCGCCGACGACGACCTGGCCTCGGTGGTGAGCAAGGTGGGCTTCGCCGACGCACGAGCCGTCGAGGAGACCACCGAACAGCTCGACATCGCCGAGCTGACGCGCGTCACCGAACTCATCGCCGCCGCGGGCAGGGTCGACGTCTACGGCGTCGGCGCGAGCGCCTTCGTGGCCGCCGACCTCCAGCAGAAGATGCACCGCATCGGCCGGGTGTGCTTCGCCTGGTCCGACACGCACATCATGCTGACCTCCGCTGCCGTGCTCGGCGAGGGTGACGTCGCGGTCGCCATCTCCCACTCGGGCGCCACCACCGACACCGTGGAAGCGCTGCGCGTCGCCAGGGAACACGGCGCCACCACTGTGGCCGTCACCAACTTCCCGCGCTCGCCCATCACGTCGGTCGCCGACCACGTGTTGACCACGGCCGCGCGTGAGACCACCTTCCGTTCCGGCGCCACCGCGAGCCGAATCGCCCAACTGACGGTGATCGACTGTCTGTTCATCGGCGTGGCCCAGCAGCACCTCGACGAGGCGATGGCGGCGCTGGGCGCGACCCGCGACGCCGTCAACGGACACCGACTCGGCGTCCGCCCGGACGGAAGGCGGCGCGCCGAGCGAGGGCAGTGAACCGGGCGGGCGCACAACGGTTCGCGCCCGCCAGTCGAGAAGAGTGAGGCTGGAGATGACCGTTACACCGCAGGTCGTGCATGTCGAGTCGCCGACGGAGCGGCGCAACCCGAACACGACCGACATCGACCGGATGTCGACCGCCGACATCCTCGCCGTCATCAACGCCGAGGATGTCGGCGTGCCCGGCGCCGTGCGGAAGGTGTTGCCGGAACTGGCGAAAGCGGTGGACTCGGCCACGGACTCACTCCGCGGCGGACACCGCGTGCACTACGTGGGCGCGGGCACGTCCGGCAGGCTCGCCGTGCTCGACGCCGCCGAACTCGTGCCCACGTACAACGTGCCGTCCGACTGGTTCGTCGCCCACCACGCGGGCGGGCAGCGGGCGTTGCAGACCGCGGTGGAGAACGCCGAGGACAACGCCGAGGCCGGCGCGGCGGAGCTGCGCGAGAGCGTGTCGGCAGGCGACTTCGTGCTCGGTCTCACGGCGTCGGGCCGGACCCCGTACGTGATCGGTGCTCTGCAGGAGGCGAAGCGGCTGGGCGCCACCACGGCGCTCGTGTCGTGCAATCCCGAAGCGCCCGAGGTCGCCGGCATCGACGTGCTGATCACCGTGGACACCGGCCCGGAAGCCATCGCCGGGTCGACCCGCATGAAGGCGGGCACGGCGCAGAAGCTCGTGCTCACCGCGTTCTCCACCGCCACGATGGTCAGGCTCGGCCGGACGTACTCGAACCTCATGGTGAGCGTGCGAGCCACCAACGCGAAGCTGCGGGGTCGCACGATCCGCATCCTCCGGGAGGCCACCGGGCTCAGCGAGCACGAGTGCAGCCAAGCGCTCGCCGAGTCCGACGGCGACCTGAAAGTCGCACTGGTGCAGTTGCTCGCCGGCGTCGGCACCGCCCGAGCCACCGAGGCACTCCAGGCCTCCGACGGGCACGTCAGGGCCGCGCTCGACGCCGTGCGGGCGGCGAAGCCGTAGGAGCGTCGACCGACCTCCACGGCAACGACAGCGGCGTGGCCAGCAGGAGGACACCCGCGATCGCCACCGCGGCGCGAGCACCGACGACACCGGCCAGCAGCCCCCACAGCGCCGTGAGGGCCGCGACGGTGACGTTGCTGGTGATCGACCACGCGGCCAGTGTCCGCGCCACCCGGTCACTTCCCGTCCGGTCGAGCCGGTGGCCTGCGAAAACGGGATTGAACACGCCCATGCACGTGATGAGCCCCAGCTCCACGAGAATCACCAGTGAAAGCCCTGCGGCGCCCGGACCGACGAACGCCAGCCCCACCGGCCAGCACACGCGCAGGACCCCGGCCACGAGCAGTACCCGGCGCTGCCCGTGTCGTGTCACGAGACGGCGGGCCAGCCGTGCTCCGACGAGGCCACCCACGCAGGGCACCCCGAACGCGAGACCGTACTGCCAGGGCGCGAACCCCAGATCGCCGAGCATCATGGTGGCCAGCAGCGGCGTCGTGGCCATGATCAGGCCGTTGACCGTGACGGTGTTGAAGAACAACGGGCGCAGCGAACCGTGGGTCAGGATGTATCGCCACCCTTCGAACAGGTCGCCGACTCGCAACCTCGCGGTGCCCGCCCGGGCCGGCCGCGGTTCGGTCCGGCCCATCGCGCGGATGCCCACGGCGGAGAGCAGATACCCGACCGCGTTGGCCAGCACGGTCACCACGGGACCGAACAACCCCATCGCCGCGCCACCGAGCGGCGGCCCGAGCGCGGTCGCGGTCCATGCCGTCGCCTCGAACCGCCCGTTCGCCACGACGAGGTGGTCCGGCGGCACGAGCGACTTCAGACAGGCACCGCTCGCCGCCCTGAAGGCGATTCCGGCCGCCGCGACGACCACCGCCACCACCAGCAACTGGCCGAAGCCGAGCACGCCCAGAGCGAATGTCGCGGGAACGCTCGCCAAAGCGGCGACCCGAACCAGATCCGCCGCGATCATCACCGGCCGTTTGCGGCGAAGCTCCACCCAGGGCCCCAACGGCATCGCCACCACCGCGCCCACCGCCGAGCCCGCGGCGGCCAGGAGCGAGACCTCGGTCGGTCCTGCGGCGAGCACGTCGATCGCCAGGAGGGGAAAAGCCCCGAACGCCAGTTGCGTGCCGAACGTGCTCGCGGCATAGGCCGCCCAGAGCCACCCGAACTGTCCGCCGAGCGACGGCACGCCCCTCCGATCCCCACGCACGGTGGAGATCGAATCCGGGGACGCGTTCCCCACGCAAACAACCACATGCACGGCGCGCCACAACCGGCCGTTGTGGGGCTAGGGTCGAGTGCCGTGAACCTCGACGCCGTCCGCGCCTTCACCGTCGCGGCGGACTCCGGGCAGTTCCAGGAAGCGGCGGCAGAACTGTCGATCACGCAGCAGGCCGTCTCCAAGCGCATCGCCGCCCTCGAACGGGACCTCGGCGTACGCCTGTTCGACCGCACCGCGAAGGGAGTCGTACTCACCGTCGACGGGCGGGCGTTCCTGCCTCACGCGCACGAACTCCTCCTCGCCCTGGAACGGGCAGCAGCCTCCGTGCGCCAGCGGGCGCTGCGTGTGGACGTGGTCGGGCACTCGCTCGCACCGTCGGGCGTGCTCCGCGCGTTCCACCGGGCACATCCCGAGACCGAACTCGATGTCGTGACGCTGCCGGACCTCCACACGGCGATCGCCGGCGTCCGCTCGGGCGCGGTCGACGCGTCCTTCCGCGCCCTCCCACTGCCGCCGCGGAAGCTCCCCGCCGAGGTCGCCACCGCCCGCGTTCTCGACGAGCAACTCCGGCTGCTCACCGGGCCCGCGCATGCGCTTGCCGCGTCAGGCGTCGTCACCCTGACGGAGCTCGCCGAACACCCGATCTGGATGCCCGGGATCGTCGCCGGGACGGAGTGGGCCGCCTACTACGACGAACTGGCCACCGCCTTCGGCCTGACCATCGACACGTCCGGCCCCGACTTCGGAATCGAACCGCTGCTCGACGCCGTCGCGGAGTCGCCCGTACTGGCCACTCTCGTCGGTGAGGGAACACGGCTTGCGGTGCCCACGGCCCACGACCTGCGGCTTATCGTCCTGCACGGGCCGACTCCGGTGTACCCGCACTCGTTGCTCTGGCGCCGCGGCAACCCGCACCCGGGACTGACGGCACTGCGCGACCACCTCGGCTCCGTCAGGGCCGCGCCCGGGGTCTGGGTACCCGGTTGGGCCCGTCGGTGACCGGGACCGCCACCCGCACGGAAAGTGCGGACCCGTGCGCAGGCTGCGGACACGGTGTCGGGGATCGGCTCGTCAGGGGGTAGCGGCGTCGGCGATGCTCTTCGCCTCGCGAGCACCCGCCTCGAAGGACTCGCAGCAGAACAACAACCACTGCCGCACGCCGTCGGGCTCTCCGGAGGCGAACGCCCGCGCCGCCTCCTCATACCGCCGTTGCCTGCGGAAGCACGCCACCTCGGGAACGGTCAGCGCCTTCGGGTCGAGCCCGGTGGCGATCATCGCCAGCCTGGCGGCCGCACGCGCCAGCACGCCGTCCGCCGAACCGAACGGCCGCAACGCGAGCAGCTCGCCGTGCACCACAGCCGTCACCACCGGTCCCGGCACGGCGGTGGCCCCGGTGACGAGCTGCGCGAGCAGCTCCAGCCGCTGGGCGGTACCCCCGCTGTCCCCGGCCTCGCCACTGCCGTCGGTCGTCCGGGGCCTACCGAGCGCGTTCGGGTCGTCGGTCAGGTCCGCCGCGGCGAGCACGTGCATTCGCGCCAGCACCTGCAGCGGAGCGCGACGCCACGTCGGCAACAGCGATTCGGTCGCCTCGGCCACACGCAGCGAGCCCGCGAGAACGGGATCGGTCACGGATCCGTCATCGGGCAGCTCCGGGTCGGCGCCGTCGAGTGCGGCCGACGCCCTCGCGGCCCTCACCGACGCCTCCGCGGCGGTGGCCGAGCCGCCACGCAGGTTGGCAGGCAGCCGGTGCACGGCGAACACGGCGTCCTGGGCGCGCTTCGCGGCCTCGGCGACACCGCCGAGTTCCATCAGCGGTGCGAGTGGGTCGCTCATGCCGCAGAGCATATGCAGCGCCGGATCGCCACCTCACGGCGGCAGCGCCGGATCGCCACCTCACGGCGGCAGCGCTCGTCCACCGCTCGTCAGCCGCTCGTCCCCCGGCGCTTGTCGGCCGTCGCGCACTGGCTGCACCCTTGTGACATGGGGTACTAACGTCGCTACCGGCGCCGCGGGCGTAGGGCCGTAAGTTCGCATTCCAGGAGGCACCATGACAGAGCAGTCACCGGCACTCGACAACCTGCTGACCGAGAGCCGAACCTTCCCTCCGAGCGAGGAGTTCGCGGCGAAGGCCAACGCGACCGAGCAGTTCTACACCGACGCCGAGGGCGACCGGGAGGCGTTCTGGGAGAAGCAGGCCGAGCGCCTGCACTGGGACACCAGGTGGTCCAAGGTACTGGACTGGTCGGACGCACCGTTCGCGAAGTGGTTCGTCGGCGGCAAGCTGAACGTCGCCTACAACTGCGTCGACCGGCACGTGGAGGACGGCCACGGCGACCAGGTGGCCATCCACTGGGTCGGCGAGCCGGGCGACACGCGCGACATCACCTACGCGGAGCTGCAGCGTGAGGTGTGCAAGGCCGCCAACGCGCTCACCTCGCTCGGTGTCGGCGCGAACGACCGCGTCGCGATCCAGCTCCCGATGATCCCCGAGGCGATCGTGTCGATGCTCGCGTGCGCTCGGATCGGCGCGCTGCACAGCGTGGTGTTCGGCGGGTTCTCCCCCACCGCGCTGCGCTCTCGCGTGGACGACGCCGAGGCCAAGCTCGTGATCACCTCCGACGGCCAGTACCGCCGGGGCAAGGCCGTCCCGATGAAGGCGAACGTCGACGAGGCGCTGGCCGGCGCGGACACGGTGCGCAACGTCGTGGTCGTGCGCCGCACCGGCGACGACCTGGGCGGTGACGTGCCGTGGACCGAGGGCCGCGACGTGTGGTGGCACGACCTCGTCGACGCGCAGTCCGACGAGCACACGCCCGAGGCGTTCGACTCCGAACACCCGCTGTACATCCTGTACACGTCGGGCACGACGGGGAAGCCGAAGGGCATCCTGCACACCTCGGGCGGCTACCTGACGCAGGCCGCCTACACGCACCACGTCGTGTTCGACCACAAACCCGGCGAGGACGTGTACTGGTGCACCGCCGACATCGGCTGGGTCACCGGGCACTCCTACATCGTGTACGGGCCGCTGGCCAATCGTGCCACGCAGGTGGTCTACGAGGGCACGCCCAACACGCCGCACGAGGGCAGGCACTGGGAGATCGTCCAGAACTACAAGGTCACGATCTACTACACCGCGCCCACGCTCATCCGCACGTTCATGAAGTGGGGCGCCGACATCCCCGCCTCCTACGACCTGTCGTCGCTGCGGGTCCTGGGCTCGGTGGGTGAGCCGATCAACCCCGAGGCGTGGATGTGGTACCGCGAGCACATCGGCGGCAACCGCTGCCCCGTCGTCGACACGTGGTGGCAGACCGAGACGGGCGCGATCATGATCTCGCCGTTGCCGGGAGTCACGCACGCCAAGCCCGGCTCCGCGCAGCGGCCGCTGCCGGGCATCTCCGCGAAGGTCGTCGACAACGACGGCACGGAGGTGCCCCACAACGGGGGCGGCTTCCTGGTGCTCGACAAGCCGTGGCCGTCGATGCTGCGCGGCATCTGGGGCGACGACGAGCGTTACCGTGAGACCTACTGGTCGCGCTTCTCCGAGCAGGGCTTCTACTTCGCCGGTGACGGTGCGAAGTACGACGCCGACGGTGACATCTGGCTGCTCGGCCGCGTGGACGACGTGATGAACGTGTCGGGCCACCGCATCTCCACCACCGAGGTGGAGTCGGCGCTGGTCTCGCACCCGACGGTGGCCGAGGCCGCGGTCGTCGGCGCCACCGACCCGACCACCGGGCAGGGCATCGTCGCGTTCGTCATCCTGCGCGGGGACGCGGCGGAGGACGAGGCAGGTGGAGCGGAGGCCATCCAGGCCCTGCGCGACCACGTCGCCAAGGAGATCGGCCCGATCGCCAAACCGAGGCAGATCATGGTCGTGCCGGAGTTGCCGAAGACGCGGTCCGGCAAGATCATGCGGCGCCTGTTGCGGGACGTCGCCGAGAACCGCGAGATCGGCGACGTGACCACCCTGGCCGACAGCTCGGTGATGGACCTCATCTCGAAGGGAATGAAGTCCGGCTCCGGCGAAGAGTGATCCGGAACCCCTGAAAAGGACAAGGGCGGCCTCCACCCTGCTCGTGGTGGAGGCCGCCCCCGTCAGTAACCGGCGACGAGTTCGCCGATCGGATTACCTCAGCCGGTCACGTCGAGGTGGCCGGGCTGCGGAACCGGGGTCGGGGCCTTGCCGTCCTGGTCGGGCTTCGAACCGGGGAGGTCGCCGCCCTTGTCGCCGTCGTCGTCACCGTCGTCCTCCGACGGCGGCGTGGTGGGCTCCTCCGGCTTCTCCGGCGCGGTGGGCTCCTCCGGCTTCTCCGGGTTCTCCGGGTTCTCCGGAGCTTCGGGCTTGTCCGTGCAGGTGGCCGTGGACAGGTCCACGGTCTGCGTGCCGTTGAGGAGGTCCACCGACAGGGCGCTGACCGTCAGGGAACCGTCACCGTTGTCGGTCTGCTTGTTCAGCGTGATGCGGGCGAGGCCCTTCAGCTGCTCGGGAATGATCTCCGTGTTCGGGGCGATCTGGTCGAGCGCGATGTGCTGGCCGCCGATCTTCAGGTCGGCCACGGAGGTGGCGCCGGTCAGGTCATCGCACTCGGCGGTCACCAGGCCGACGGAGATCGCCGGGAGGCCCGGCAGACCCAGCTCGGCGTCCGTGGTGCTCGCCTTGGCGTAGCCCTCCTCGACCGCCGAGTTGAACACACCGGCGCGCAGGATGCTCTTGGCGCCGGGGGGCAGCTCGGTGTGGACCAGGTGGTCCTTGCCCTCGCCGACCACGTGCGGCACCTTGGTGATGTTGACGAGGCCGTCCGCGGCGAGCGCGTAGGCCGAGTCCTCCGGCGTCGCGGCCGCCGCCGGGGCGAACGCGACACCGCCCGCGACGAGCGCGGACAGGATACCAGCACCGAGAGCGGCTGTTCTCTTCTTCGACAAGGAATTGCCTTTCTGCGTCGGTAGGGACGTACTGCGTGATTACTGCGTGGAGTAATTACTGCGTGGAGAAGCCCGCCGACCGTCAGACGATGTTGACGATCGTTCCGAGCGGGAGCTTGACGAGTGCGTCGAGAGCGTCCTTGGTCACCCGGATGCACCCGTCGCTGTTGGCCTTGCCGACGAAGCTGTCGTCAGGCCAGGTGTGGATGCCGACCGTGCCGGGGCCACCGCCGTAGGTCTCGTGCGAGTTCGAGTGGTAGCTCAGCGGCAGGACGATCGGGCTGTAGTCGTTCACCGTCTCCTCGATGGAGGCGATGATGTAGGCACGCCCGGGGGGAGTCGGGGAGTCGGGCTCTCCGATCCCGACCGTCCATTTGCCGATCTGCTCGCCGTCCTTGAGGATCTCGAGACTGAACGACTTGAGATCGACGTTGACGAGGTAGTCGTTCTCGGCCGACTCGACCGCGCCACCGGACGTGTTGATCCACCCGGTCGCACCGTTGGGCCGGGTGGGCAGCAGGATCTGCGCCCAGTCACCCTCGCGCTTGATGACGGGTACCCACGTCGGCGAGGAGATCTGCTTGACGGGCAGCCGGGCGATCGGATTGCCGTCGACCGCGTCGTGCACCGTGAGTTCGCGGGTCGGGTGGAGAACCTCCCCTTCGGTCGGGGCGTTCGGCTCCGGATCCTTGGGCGCGTTCGGGATTTCCCCGTACGTGGTGGCTTCCGGAAGCGAGGCGGCCTGCTGCTCACCGCTCGCGGCCTCGGCCGCGTTGTCGGCGTCCCCGCCGCCACAAGCGGAGGTCAACAATGCCAGCGTCGCGGCGGCCGCGAGCGCCAACATCCTGCGCGAGGACCGTCTACGTCCGGCCGGACCTGCGGACCGGCCTCGGGAAGTATTGGTGCTTTCCATTAATCGCAGTCCCTGAGCGAATAGATCAACTGGGCGAGTGATCATTATTGAAGCAAAGCCGGTTTTCCCCCGCGCAACAGGCCCTCTTTTCGAGGCGGCCACCCCGAAAAGCTGCCAAGATGCTGCGGAAACGGGATCGAGTCGTCCACAGTGGCCGCACCACGGAGGTCGATCCGCTGCGCCACAAGGGAACCCAACGTGCCAGTGATCAAGAGCAACTACTACGGAGAGTTGACCACGAAGGCCCCGGACCCGGCCCGGCGTGGTTTTCGTCACTCGCCAAATCGACCCGATCAGGCAAGATGCTCCGGTGCGCTACCGGTCTTCACCCCGTTTCATCCTTTCGTGTGCATAGCTGTAACGCGCCGGTCCCCAAAGTGGAGCAAAAACCGCATTCCATAAAGGTCTCGATATCGTCACGGAAGCAACCCGGGCGCATATTCGTGCTCACTTTTTCCGCCCACCCGACAACGAACCCCTCCGAGTGAACAGTCGAACGCACGTTCTATCCTGGCCGCCTGCAGGATCCTCTCGCAGGACAACCCGCTTCTCTAGGAGACGACACTGACGATGACCGTTGACGCTGCTTCCGCGACCCACGGACGGGACGAAACCCCGGTGAGCCACGAGGGCGAGCAGGGGAACGCTCCGGAGCAGCGAGAGCAGCAGGAACAGCCCGAACAGTCCCAGCCGGACACGGCCAAGCCGCAGCGGGCCAAGACCAAGAGCAGCGCCCGCAAGACGCGGACCGTCGTACTCACGCTCACCGTCACCGGGACCGCCGACGGTGAGTGGCAGGCCGAGCTCAAGCACGGCAGCAAGTGGGTCGCCAAGGGACTGGACATCCCCGCCTCCGCCGTGTCCCGCGCGGCGAAGGAACTCCACGAGGAGCTGTCCGCACCCATCGACCAAGTGATCAACGAGGCCCGCGAGCAGCAGCAGGCCAAGGTCGCGCAGCTCGAAGCCGAGCTGGAGCAGGCCAGGCAGGCGCTGGCCGAACTGCAGGACTGACCGGGAGGACATCCCGTCGGCGAGAAGGGGGCACCACGCCCCCTTCTCGTCATCTTGCCGGTGTCTCCGCCCTGGGTTGTCATGGAGCGGTGTCCGACACCTCGAAGCAGGCCCACTCGAACGAACCGCACGCCCCCGACGTGGGCGGCAAGCTCAACTGGTTGCGGGCCGGGGTACTCGGGGCCAACGACGGCATCGTGTCCACCGCGGGGTTGGTGGTGGGGGTCGCCGGCGCGACGACGGACCAGCACGCCATCCTGTTCGCCGGGGTCGCCGGTGTCGTGGCGGGCGCGCTCTCGATGGCCGGCGGCGAGTACGTCTCGGTGTCGACACAACGAGACACGGAACGCGCGCTGCTGCGCCTCGAACGGCACGAGCTGCGCACGATGCCCGAGGAGGAGGAACGGGAACTCGCGCAGTTCTACGAGGCGAAAGGACTGTCTCCCCGGCTGGCGACCGAGGTGGCACGGGAACTCACCGAGAAGGACGCGCTGCGCGCGCACGCCGAGGTCGAGCTGGGCATCGATCCCGAGCAGCTCACCAGGCCGTGGCAGGCCGCGTGGGCGTCGCTGTTCGCGTTCACCGCGGGGGCACTGCTGCCCCTGCTTGCGATCCTGTTCTTCCCTCCGACCGCGAGGGTGCCGGCCACGGCGTGCGCGGTCGTGGTCGCCCTGACGATCACCGGCTGGGTGAGCGCCCGGCTCGGCCAGGCACCTCCGGCACGAGCCGCCGCCCGCAACGTCGGGGTGGGCGTGCTGACGATGCTCGTGACGTACGCCGTGGGCTTCGGGTCCGGTACGGCGCTCGGATGAGCACGTCACGGCGCTCCCGGCGAGCCCCGAGATTGATCACGTGGCACGATGAGGCGCGTGAGCAGCCCCAGGAACCTTTCGGGGGACGGCGCGGGTGGTGGCCCTGCGATGCCCTACCTCCCACTGTCCCCCGACGGCGGAACAGCACAGGACGAGTCCATCGGCTCGCTGGTGAAGGATGCGGCCCAGCACGTATCCACGCTGGTCAGAGCCGAAGTCGAGCTGATCAAGTCCGAAGCCGTCGGTGAGGCGAAGAAGGCCTTCAAGGGCAGTCTGTTCTTCGTCGTCGCCGGCGTGATCGCACTGTACAGCTCGTTCTTCTTCTTTTTCTTCCTCGGCGAGCTGATCTCCGAGTGGTTGCCGCGCTGGGCCGCGTTCGGCATCGTCTTCCTGCTGATGCTGCTGACGGCCGGGCTCGCGGCTTACGCCGGTCTGCGGAAGTGGAAGCGCGTGCGGAAGCCGCAGCGTTCGATCGACAGTCTGAAGGACACCGCTGACGTGCTGCGGCACCGGCGGACGTCCACCGCGGAGGAGACCACCGGCTCCGCGGCGGCACGCTGACGGATCCCGCGGGTCCGCGCCGTGTCCCCTCCCGATCCTTCGACCGTGCGCCATCCCGGCCCCTGGACACATCGCGACGTGTCCGCCAACGGCATCCGGCTGCACGTCGCCGAACTCGGGTCCGGGCCTGCCGTCCTGCTGCTGCACGGGTTCGGCGAGTTCTGGTGGTCCTGGCACCACCAGTTGCGCACGCTCTCCGCCGCGGGCTTCCGGGTCGTCGCGGCGGATCTGCGGGGTTACGGGGACTCCGACAAACCGCCGCGCGGCTACGACGGCTGGACGCTGGCCGGTGACGTCGCCGGCCTCGTGCGCGCGCTCGGGGAGCGTCGGGCGCATCTCGTGGGACACGCCTGGGGCGGCCTGCTCGCGTGGTCCGTCGCGGCACTGCATCCCCGTGTGGTGGCCTCGGTGAGCGTGCTCGGCGGAGCACACCCACTGGCCCTGCGTGCGGCGATCCGGCAGAGCTGGTGGCGGCGGCGTGGCCAGGCGAGCGCCATGCGCCACCTGCTGCGGTTCCAGGTCCCGATGCTGCCCGAACGCAAGCTTGTGGCGGACGAGGCGGCCGAGGTCGAGAACCTGCTTCGCGCGTGGTCGGGCAACGGCTGGCGGGAACAGCCCGACTTCGCGGAGACCGCACGCCGCTTCCGCGACGCCATGCGGGTGCCCGGCGTCGCCCACAGCGCATTGGAGTACTACCGGTGGGCGTTCCGCTCGCAGTTCCGGGGCGACGGGCGCCGCTTCGCCGAGGCCGTCTCCGCCCGGGTGACGATGCCGGTGCTGCAGGTCCACGGCGACGACGACCCGTGCGTGCTGCCGGAAACCGCGCGCGACTCGGCGCCGTGGCGTGGCCCCGCTTCCCGGTTGGAACGGCTGCCGGGTGTGGGCCACTTCCCCCATCTCGAAGCGCCCGAGCACACCACCAAACTGCTCACGGAGTTCCTGCACGGCTGCTGATCAGGCCGTGCAGGAACCCGTCGCGACCTCCGAGGTGAAGGAGTCCGCCCGCTCGATCTCGTCGCGGACCTCGTCGGCGGTGAGAACGAAACCGGTGTCCGGATCTTCCACCGAGGCGCCGAACACGACACCGACGACCTGGCCGTCCGGGTCGATCAGCGGCCCGCCCGAGTTGCCGCTGCGCACCTGTCCGCGAACGGTGTAGACGTCACGCTGGACCGTCGCGGAGTCGTAGATGTCCGGACCGCGCAGCGTGATGCGTTCCCGAACGCGGGTCGGTGTCGCGGTGTACGGGCCGTCCAGCGGGTAGCCGAGTGCGATGGTGTCGTCGCCCGCGGCTGCGGGTTCCGCAGCCAGCGCGAGCGGCCTGGCGGCCAGCCCCGGCACGGCGAGTACCGCGAGGTCGGTGGCCGGGTCGTAGTGCACCACCTGGGCGTCGAGTTCGCCCTGCGCCGTCTCCACGGCGACCCGGTCGGTACCCGCGACCACGTGCGCGTTGGTCATCACGCGCTCGTCGTCGACGACGAACCCGGTGCCTTCGAGTGATCGCGAACAGCTCGGCGCGGCGCCCCGCACCTTCAGCACGCTGGTCCGCACTCCCTGGACCACCGCGCTCTCCTGCAACGCCGGGTCGGGAGGTTCGATCTCGCGCACGGGCGTGTCCTGGAACGGCGCCAGGATCGCGGGGAACCCGGATTCGTCGAGCAACTGCCGCAGCTCGCCCGGAAGCCCCTGCGCGGCCTCGGGCATCACCTCGTTGACACCACCGAGCACGGTCGAGTCGTTGATGGCCCGGGTCAGGCCCGGCAGGGCGGCGACACTCGTCAACGGCAGCGCGATCAGCCACGCCACGACGAACACCACGGCGCCCTGCACGATCGCCCCCAGCGCGTTGTCCAGGCCGGACAGCTTCGGGGAGGAGATCCTGCGTTTGAGCTTGTTGCCGAGGTACACCCCCGCGGTTTCGCCGAGCACCACGAGGAAGACCACCGTGCCGACCGCGAACCCGACCCTCGCGGCGGGGTGGTCGAACGCCTCGATGACGAGGGGCGCGAGCCGGACACCGAGCACCGCACCGGCGATGACACCGAGGAAGGCGGGCAAGGCGACGACGAAGCCCTGACGCGCACCGGAGACCGCCGCGAGCAGTGCCAGCAGGACCACCAGCACGTCGACCCAGTTCACCGTCTCTCCCCCGTCACGTCCGCCCGGCCGGCCATGCGGGCCTCGTGTTCGGCCAACGCTACGTCAAGATCCCGCACATCGTCGCGGTCCCATTCCCTGGCCCAGCCGCCGAGGTCGAGCAACGCCGAGAGCAGACCCGCCGTGAAACCCCAGACGAACAGGCCCCGGACCGTGAAGGCGGGCCCCCGCCAGCCTGAGCGCTTCAGCCTGACCGAGAACCGGTTGCCGGGGTCGGCGAGTTCCGCGATCGGCACCCTCGCCACGGCCGCCGTCTCCGCCGGGTCGACGGGCCGCACGGGTGACGGCGAATGCCAGTGCGCGAGCACCGGCGTGACCGCGAACCGCGACACGGGCACGTACAGCTCGGGGAACACGGCGACGGGGCGGACTCCCTCGGGCGCCACCCCGGTCTCCTCCTCCGCCTCCCGAAGCGCGGTCGCCACCGGGCTCTCGCCGTCCTCGGCGCCGCCACCCGGGAACGCCACCTGCCCCGCGTGGGAGCCGAGCGTGTCGGCTCTGCGCAGCAGCAGCACGTCGGGCCCGTCGGTGTGGTCGGCCCTCTCCCCGAACAACATGAGCACCGAGGCACGCCGGGCACCGGCGTACGGCGGCGCGGTCACGCGGGTGAACGTGGTCGAGTCCACCTTCGCGCTGGCCTCGACGAGCGGACGCAGGAAGTCCGGCGCCTCGGCCGACGGCACCAGCGGCCCGCTCATCCGGCACCCTCCACCGCGTCCGAGATCTCGTCGATCGACGTGAACAGCCGGGGCTCGGTCACGAGCCGGGCCTCGCCGTCCTCGACGACGTACGAGGCGGGCAGGCCGGTGGGCACCCGCAGCGCCTTGCGTACCGGTCCTGTGGCGCCCTCGCCGTCGTGCAGCGCGGGCAGCCGCACCCCGAGTTCGGTGAGCAGCCGGAGCCCGTCCTCCGGGGAGCTCTGCACCTGCACCGTCACGACACGGGCGGCGTCCGGTCGTGCGGCGTACTCCGCGAGCAACGGCAACTCCTCCCGGCAGGGTTCACACCAGGTCGCCCACACGTTCACGAGCGTCGGACCGTCACCCAGCGCGTCGGCGAACTCCACCCGCGAGCCGTCGCCGAGGCAGTGGACCTCCACCCCGGAGAAGCCCTCGGCTGCACCGTTCCGCGCTGGAGCGCACGCCGCGAGCGCCGCCTGCTCCCTGGCGGGTCCGAGGTCGGTGTCAGGCTCCGGTGGCATGCTCTCCGACCTGGGCAGCAACGCGACGATCAACGCGAGTGCCAGTGCACCCACGGCCAGCGCCCACTTCGTCGCCGTCGTCAAGACCGAGTCACCAGCTCCAGCAGATGATCGCGCTCGGCTCCCTTCACGAGCTTCGCCGCGACGTCGAACTCGGTCGGGCCCGCGCCGAAGGACGGGCAGTCCCTGGCCAGCGGGCACGCGCCGCACGCGGGTCTGCGCGAGTGACACACCCGGCGCCCGTGGAAGATCACGCGGTGAGACAGCATGGTCCATTCCTTGCGAGGGAACAGCGAGCCGATCTCGTGCTCGACCTTCACCGGGTCCTCGCTGTCGGTCCAGCCCCAGCGCCGCACGAGACGGCCGAAGTGCGTGTCCACGGTGATGCCCGGCACACCGAACGCCTCGCCGAGCACCACGTTGGCCGTCTTGCGCCCCACGCCGGGAAGCTTCACGAGCTCGTCGAGCCTGCCCGGCACCTCCCCGCCGTGCCGGTCCACGAGGGCGGCACCGAGCCCCATCAGGGAGGTCGCCTTGTTGCGGAAGAACCCGGTGGGGCGGATCAGCTCCTCCAACTCGGTACGTTCGGCTCCCGCGTAGTCGGAGGCGGTCGGGTAGCGAGCGAACAGCGCGGGGGTGACCTGGTTCACCCTCTCGTCGGTGCACTGCGCGGACAGGATGACGGCCACCAGGAGTTCCAGCGGCGTGGAGAAGTTCAGTTCGCAGTGTGCGTTTGGGTAGGCCACATCGAGGCAACGTTTCATACGCCGCGCGCGTCTGACCAACGACAACCGGCTCTGCTCAGCGACTGCGCGCCCCTTCCGGGGGGCGTTACCGACGGTTGACGACACCCCGCTAGCCTACGTGCGCCGTCGGGTCGAAAAGCCACCTCCTTCGCTGACGTCGGACCACCAGCGGTGAGCCGACGACCGAGCCCGGATGAGCTAGGGATCAGGAGTGATATGACCGTCTGGTTCGTGATCGCGGTACCGGCCGTGGTGATGCTCTTCGCGCTCGGTATGGAGCGAGTCGAGCACCGCCTGCGTCACGTGTCCGTGCGCGGGGAGGACGTCGAGGAGTTTCTGGAACAGGCCCGGCCGGACGAGGTCAGGGCTCTCTACGGCCACGGGATCGGCCGCGCACTGGAGTTGTTCCGGCTGCGCAGGCTCGCCGGAAGGGCAGCCAAGGGAAAGCAACGTAGCCTCCGGAGTTAGGCTGTTCGGTCGGACGAGATCCTCCGCCGAGCCTCTCAACAGGGAGTATTCGAGCGAACGCGGTCGGTTCGCAACGCTCGTACTCACCAGTAGCAGGTTGCCGGTCCAGGGCCCGAGCGGGGAGCGATCTCGGGAGCACGCCCTACACTGCATGTAGTGATCGGCGGCACGCCGTCCCGTGCGCGGAGACGGCTGCCGCTACCCAAAGGAGGCACGAGGTGGACGAGACCCTGGCCCGCGCGGGCATCTTCCAGGGTGTGGAACCGGCGGCGGCCGAGGCGCTCGCGCAGACTCTGGAGACAGTGGAATTTCCCCGTGGCCACGTGATCTTCAACGAGGGCGAGCCGGGGGACAAGCTCTACATCATCAAGTCGGGCAAGGTGAAGATCGGCCGCAAGTCGGCCGACGGCCGGGAGAACCTCTTCCAGATCATGGGCCCGTCGGACATGTTCGGTGAGCTGTCGATCTTCGACCCTGGTCCGCGCACATCGACCGCGACGACGGTCACCGAGGTGAGCGCGGTCACAATGGATCGTCCGGCGCTGCGGCAGTGGATCTCGACGCGGCCGGAGATCGCCGAGCAGCTCCTCCGGGTCGTCGCGCGTCGGCTCCGCCGCACCAACAACATGGTCGCCGAGCTGATCTTCACCGACGTCCCCGGCCGGGTCGCGCGGGCGCTGCTTCAGCTCGCCCAGCGCTTCGGCAGCCAGGAGGCCGGCCTGCTGCGGGTCACCCACGACCTGACGCAGGAGGAGATCGCCCAGTACGTCGGCGCGTCGCGCGAGACCGTCAACAAGGCGCTCGCCGACTTCGCGCACCGCGGCTGGCTACGACTTGAGGGCAAGAGTGTGCTGATCCTCGACCCGGAGCGGCTGGCCCGAAGGGCTCGCTGAGCGGGGACCGATCGCGTGCCTCGACGAGGAGGCCGGGAAGGCCTGCAAGGCCAGGAAGGCCGCTGAGCGCGTCAGACAAGTCGATACGGAACAAGGGGCCGGGCGCCACCCCCGACGTGGCACTTGTCCGGCCCCTTGTCCGTTATGCGCGGGCCGTCCCCCGACAGACCGCGCTCCCCGCCCTCCGGTTGTAGGCCCCGACCCGAAACCCGGAGGGAGTCTGTAGTTGTCGACCGCTCGACGATCACCTGGTCGGCGCTTTGTCGGCGATGTCCGTGTCTTCGATAATCCAGCGGTGGGAGCCTCCTCGATAGGGTCGCATGGCCCCACCCTGCTGGTTCAAGTACGTTCACCCTCAAAGACGCCCAGGGCTCGGATTTGATGCCGACATCTCCGGCACCGTTACCCATTCGATATCTGACTACCCACCAGGGTGCGTTTTACACCTCTTTCGAGTCGATTCTCTCACGCTTCCGGCGAAAAATAGTGGTACTGGCGTACCAGCCTGGCGCATACTGGTACGTGTGTCCCACTCCTCCGAGTCCGGTCGCACGACCCTTGCCGACTACCGACTGGCCCTGACCACGCGGCAGGCCCGTCGCCCCCTCGTCGCATCACTGCTGGCCCGGCTTCCCATAGCCATGGTCGGCATCTCCGAACTGCTCTACGTCCAGCACGAGACCGGCACGTACGCCGTCGCGGGCCTGGTGTCGGCCAGCACGCTCGTCGGCGTCGCCGTGGGTTCGGTGGCACAGGGCAGGCTCATGGACCGGTTCGGGCCGACTCGACCACTGCTCTCCGTGTCCGCGTTGTTCGCGGTCACCATCGCGGCCCTGATCGCGGCCATCGAGGGGCACCTGGCCACCCCGGTGCTGGTGGCGCTCGCGTTCGGCATCGGCGTGTTCGAACCCTCCTGCGGCTCCGCCTCACGGGCGCTGTGGGGCAGACTGCTGCCGTCAGGCCCCGCGCTCACCGCCGCGTACTCGTACGAGGCCATCAGCATGGAGGTCTTCTTCATCCTCGGTCCCGGCCTCGCCGGTGCGCTCATCGCGGCGCCGTGGCCCGGCACCGGCATGGTGCTCGCGGCGTCGTGCATGGTGATCGGCGCGGTCATGTTCGCGCTCAGCCCCGCCGTACGGGCCTGGCCGCCCGCGGTGCGCGCCAACACGACACTGCTGGGGGCGTTCGCCAGTCCCGGCATGCGCACGCTCGCCCTCGCCGCTCTCGGCTTCGGCATGGTCATCGGCTTCGTCGAGGTGGCCATCCCGGCCGCCGCCACCGAAGCGGGCAACACCGCCATGGGCGGCGTCCTGCTGTCGGTGTGGTCGGTGAGCTCGGTGATCTTCGGGGTCCTGTTCAGCCTTCGGCCCTGGCCGAGGCCGCTGGGACTGCGGCTGCCCGTGCTGCTCGCACTCTTCGGAGCCGGCGTCGCGTTGCTGGCATGGCCGTCGACGCTGTGGGGGTTGGGCCTGGCCATGCTCGTGGCAGGCGCCATGATCACACCGCAGTCCACGAGCCACTCGATGGCCATCGAACTCGTGGCACCCAAGGACACGGCCGCCGAGGCGTTCGGCTGGGTGCTCACGGCCATCACGCTCGGACTGGCGATCGGGCAGTCGGCCAGCGGCTATCTCGTTGAGCGCAGTGGCCCGCCGCTGGCGTTCCTCGTGGCCGCGGTGTGTGCGCTCGCGCTGGCCGGCGTCGTGTGGCTGCGAAGGTCGTCCGTGCGCGCGGTCGCGCCCGCCACCGAGCAGCCGGACGGCGCTCTCGCCTGACCCTCCGGCCCCTCAACCCCGGGTGCGCAGGTACTCCAGCTGCGCTCGCACACTCTCCTCCGCGGGCGCCCACAGCGCTCGGTCGACGTCGGCGTAGACCAGTTCCACCACCTGCCGTGGTGTGGCGTCCGTGCCCAGTCGCCGCAGTGCCTGCCGCACCTGGTCGAGGCGCTGCTGCCGGTGACGCAGGTACTCGCCCGCCGTGGTCGCGAGGTCGGCGAGCTCGGGCCCGTGCCCGGGAAGGCCCAGCGACCCGGGCGGCAAGGCCCGCAACGCGCGCAGGGAGTCGAGGTAGTCACCGAGGTCGGTGAGCACGGTGGTGCCACGGCCGAGCACCGTGTCACCGGTGAGGACGTGTGTCCGGTCGTCGTGGTCGACGCGGAGCACGACGGAGTCGTCCGTGTGACCAGGCGTGTGCAGCACCTCCAGAGTCAGCCCCGCGGCCCGCAGCACCTCGCCGTCCTCCAACGGGCCGGCCCCCTGGCACAGCTTCGCGTCGAACGCGCGCACGGGCGCGCCCAGCCGCTGCGCGAGCGCCGGTGCGGCCTCGGAGTGGTCGGGATGCCAGTGGGTGAGCAGGATGAGCTCGACATCCGCGAGTTCCGCCAGCGCTCCCACGTGGTCGTCGAGGGCGTGACCGGGGTCCACCACCACCCGGCCGGAGCCGCCGGGCGCCTGAAGGATCCAGGTGTTGGTGCCGTCGAGCGTCATCGTCGACGGGTTGTTCTGGAGCAGCACCGTCGCGACGGGCGACACCTTCCGGGGAACGCCGTAGGCAGGGTGGTCCATCACCACTCCACCACGATGCGGTCGCCGTCGTTCACCAGCTTCGGCATGATCCGGCGGATGGTCCGTTCGCTCGCCAGCACCTCCGCCACCGACGAGAACCGACCGATCTCGGCGAGCGTGTGCCAGGTCGGCGGCATCAGCGCCACACGACCGGCCTCGGCGTCGGCGATGGCGTCAGCGGGACTCCGCCAGCACGTCGACTCGGCCTCGGTCGTGGCGCCGTCGGCGACCTGTCCCTCCGGAAGCGCCGCGACGAAGAACCGCGCGTCGTAGCGACGGGGCTCCTCCTCGGGGGTGACCCAGTTCGCCCACGGCCGCAGGAGGTCGGCGCGCACCATCAGTCCGGCATCGGCGAGGAACTCCGCCAGCGACAGCTCTCCGGACGTCAGCGCGGCGCGGGCGTCGGCGTAGGCGCTGGTGTCGGCGACGACCTCGGTGGCCGTGCCCGCGAGCAGGACACCGGACTCCTCGAACGCCTCCCGCACCACGGTGCACACCAGGGCTCTCGCCAGCGACTCCGAGCACGAGAACCAGCGCGCCCACAACCCCGGCTCCGGTCCGACCCAGCCCACCGAGGCGTCGGCGTCACGCGCGTCCACGCCACCGCCGGGAAACACCGTCATGCCGGACGCGAAGGCCATGGTCCTGACCCGCCGTTGCAGGAAGACCTCGATGCCGGACCCGGCGGTGTCGTTGCTGGCGTCGCGCACCAGCACGACGGTCGCGGAGTCCTTCGCGGGCACGGGGTTCGACGAGGGTTTCACCGGCAGCGACGGCACAGCGCTCGCGGGCACGGTGAACGAGCCGACTCCGTCGCCGGAGTTCGAGGAGTGAGTCACGGCCGCACCATACCGCCGATCAACTCGGCCTACTGTCACCCCACGAGCGTTCCGCCCCGTTGGCCCTGGCCGCCTCGGCGCGTTCCCGCTCGGCGAGTTCGGCGTGCAGTTCCCGCAACAACTGCCGGTCGCGCTCGGAGAGCTGCGGATCGTCGAGGTCGAGTTCGGGAAGTTCGACCATGCTCGCCGAGAGCCCTGCGATCTCCCTGCCCTTCTCGGAGTCCTCGGCGATCGCGGCGCGAAGCTGCGCGACCTCCTCGGGACTCATCTCGGTGGTCTCGGCGACCCGGTTCTCCAGCTCTGCCAACTCCTCGGCCGAGAACGACGGCTTCTCGGCCTCCTCCCGAGGCGTGGGCAGCTCCTCCACCGGTTCCGGCCGGACATCCGCTGGTTCCGGGCGAGCGTCCACCGGTTCCGGCCGGACCTCGTCGGCTGCCTGCGGCTCCGGCACGCCGACCGGCTGGGGGCTTTCCTCGCGGGCCTGCGGAACCTCTTCCGCAGGCGGTTCGGGCGGGGTGTGGTGTTGCTCGGGCTGCGCGGGCACCGACGGTTCCACCATGGGCACCGACGGTTCCACCACGGCGTGCGAGGGACGCCGGGTGGCCTCGGCACGCGCTCGCGCCGCACCCGCGGTGATCTTGCGCGGCGACCTCGAACGGGACCCCGACCCGCCCGCGTCACCCGATGCCTGACCGGACGCCAGCCACACCGGCGTGGCACTCGCGAGGGCGGCCTCGTGGTAGTCGGTGCGTTCGGCACTCGGCCCGGTGACCTCCACGACCGCGCGGATACCACTGCGGCGCAGGGCGTCGTCCACCCGGAACGCCACCGCGGGCGGGTGCGCCTCGGGACCGATCTCGATGAGCACCACTCGCTGCGGCAGCGGACCGGGCACGCTGCCCGCCGGGGTGTTGCGCCACACCGCGTGCACCGTCCGCACGTCGGGCAGTACCTGAAGCGTGCGGTCGAGAGCCTCGCTGATACCGGCGTCGGGGTCGTTGTCCCTGCTGAACCGGTGCGCGTGGTCGGAGACGGACTCGCCGACGGTGAGCTGGTCGGCCAGCGCGGCGTCCGACCGGCTCATCTCCAGTACGAGAGCCAGCTCGCGCTGCTCGCTCGGCCGCACCATGATGCGGCCCGCGATCAGCGCGCCGACGGCGAGCTCCGCGGCGTCGTCGAGGTGTGAACGGGCGACGAGTTCACGCGCGTCGGACAGCGCACTGTCGTCGAGCCGGCCCGCCAACGCCAGCAGGACGTTGTGCAGGCGCAGTGGCACCGCGAATCCGTCCCTCGGCAGACTTTCGTCGACCATCCCGGATTCTCCCTCCAGCCCGCTGGACGCGAGCGTTATGCGGGTACAAGCCTGTGGTGACCGGCGTCCACGGCGCCCACGCACACGAACCGGGAATTCGCGAGCGCCGCCCGGTGGTAGGCGGGCAACTCGATCTGCGTCGGCAGAACCTCGACGCTGGGCGCCTCGTCGCCCAGTACGCGGAGGACACGTTGGATCTCCCCAGTAAGGCGAGGCAGCCCGGAGACCGCCGTGACCAGCAGGACCCGCTTGGCCTCTTCCTCAGCGGACCCACGGTCATGCCGCCAGCTCTCCCGGACCTCGCCCACGTCCGGGCGTCCCCGCAACGTTGCGTGAACCACCACGGACACCGAATCGACGGTGTTCACCCAATCGGGTGCTCCCGTTGTGAATGTGTACCGGTTCCCGGTCTGGGCGTCTACCCCAAGTGTCGAACTGACCTCGTGCCAGTCGGCACCGTGCGGGATGAGACCGGCGACCAGCAGGCGATACTCCGACTGGTCCAGATCGATCCTGTGCTTGAGCAAAGTCTTGGGCAGCGTGCGGGCCAACGTGCCCATCGCTCCCTCGCCGAGCCAGTCCCGGAACCGCCACAGCAGCCGGTCGGGCAGTCGGCCCGCGAGCCGCAGCAACAGCTCGTGGCAGGAGCTCTCGATGTCCGGGTCCATCACTCGACCTCCACGATGAGCTCCACCTCCACCGGTGCGCCCAACGGCAGCTCCGCGACACCGACGGCCGCCCGCGCGTGCGCGCCCGCGTCCCCGAACACCTCACCGAGCAGCTCCGAGGCACCGTTGATGACGGCGGGCTGCCCGCCGAAGCCCTCACTCGACGCGACGTAGCCGACGACCTTCACGACCCGGACCACCGAGTCGATGCCCACGAGGGCGTGGACGGCGGCGAGACCGTTCAGCGCGGCCGTGCGCGCGTACTGCTTGGCCTCCTCCGGGCTGACCTCGGTTCCGACCTTGCCGGTGGCCGCCAGCTCACCGCCGACGAACGGAAGCTGCCCCGACGTGTAGACGTGCGAGCCGGTGCGCACGGCGGGGACGTAGGCCGCGACCGGAGCCGCGACGTCGGGCAGTTCGATACCGAGCTGGTCGAGCCTCGCGCTCCACTTCATGACGGGCCCTCAGTCCTTCGGCCGCTTGAGGTAGGCGACGTGCTGCTCGCCGCTCGGGTTGGGCAGCACCGTGACCAGTTCCCAGCCGTCCTCGCCCCACTGGTCGAGGATCTGCTTGGTGGCGTGAATCAGCAGGGGCACCGTGGCGTATTCCCACTTCGTGGTACTCATGGTCGAACACCCTAGCCACTACGGTCGGATCGCGTGGAAGCATGGCGCATCCTCGCGACGGCGTTACTCACCGTGTCCGGGATCATCGGCATCCTGCTCGCCATGGCCAGGGCCAGGGAACGAACGGGGCGCGGTTCCACCGTCGCGGTCACCGGGCTGGTGGGTCTCACCGCCCTCACCGTGGCCGCCGTCCTGACCCTCACGACGCTGCCCGCGGTCGGCGCCTGGGCACTCTCCGGCGCGATCGCGCTCACCGTGAGCGTCCTCGCACTCGCGAGCTGACCGGCCGCCGCCGGTTTGCGGATACGCTTCGAGATGTGACTCCCCTGCCTGGCTGGACCGACGAACTCGCTCGGACCCGGCTGCACTTCGTGACCGGGAAGGGCGGAACGGGCAAGACGACGCTCGCGGCCTCACTCGGGCTCGCGCTCGCGCGCGGCGGGCGCCGCGTGCTGCTCGTGGAGGTCGAGGGCAGGCAGGGCTTCGCCCAGGTCTTCGACACCGAGCCGCTGCCGTACGCCGAGCAACGCATCGCCTCCGCGCCCGGCGGTGGCGAGGTCCGCGCCCTGCACATCGACGTCGAGGCGGCCCTGCTCGAGTACTTCGAGATGTTCTACAACCTCGGCTTCGCGGGCCGCACGCTGCGCAGGATGGGTGCCATCGAGTTCGCCACCACGCTCGCCCCGGGGCTTCGCGACGTCCTGCTCACCGGGAAGATCAAGGAGTGCGTCGGTCGTACGGACTCCGACGGCAGGCACGTCTACGACGCCGTGGTGGTCGACGCGCCACCCACCGGCCGGGTGGTGAAGTTCCTCGACGTCACCAAGGCGCTGACCGACGTCGCCAAGACCGGGCCCATCCGCGGGCAGGCCGAGGGCGTGGTTCGTCTGCTGCACTCGGGCGAGACGGCCGTCCACCTCGTGACCCTGCTGGAGGAGATGCCGGTACGGGAGACCCTCGACGCGGTGGCCGAGCTCGACGGCGCCGACCTGCGTCCCGGCGCCGTGCTGGTGAACCGGGTCCGCCCTCCGCGGCTGCCCGCGCGCTCGCTGTCCCCCGCCGCCGACGGCAACGTGGACGAGACCAGAGTCCGGGCCGGCCTCACCTCCGCCGGGCTCGACCTGCCCGACTCCACCGTCGAGGCGCTCGTGGCCGAAACCGTGGAGCACGCCATCGGCATCGCCGCCGAACAACGCTCGTCCGAACAGCTCACCGAGGCCGACCTGCCCACGCTCCGCCTTTCCGACCTGCCGGGTGGGGTGGACGTGGCGGGCCTGTACGAACTAGCCGACGCGCTGGTCGACCAGGGAGTGCGCCTGTGACCACCCAGCTCGACATCGACAGGTTGCTCGACGACCCCGAGACGCGGGTGGTCGTCTGCTGCGGTTCCGGTGGCGTCGGCAAGACGACCACCGCCGCCGCACTCGCCCTACGCGCCGCCGAACGGGGACGGCAGACGGTGGTACTGACCATCGACCCGGCCCGCAGGCTCGCGCAGGCTCTGGGTCTGCGGGAACTCGGCAACCACCCGAGGAAGGTCTCGGTCGCCGGGTTCGAACCGAAGGGCGAGCTGTGGGCCATGATGCTCGACATGCGCCGCACCTTCGACGACATGGTGCGCAGGCACGCGGGCCCCGAACGCGCCGAGCAACTGCTCGGCAACCCCTTCTACCAGACGATCTCCACGTCGTTCTCCGGCACGCAGGAGTACATGGCGATGGAGAAACTCGGCCAGCTCGCGGCCACCGGGGAGTGGGACCTCATCGTCGTGGACACCCCGCCGAGCCGTTCGGCGCTGGACTTCCTCGACGCACCCAACCGGTTGTCCGCCGCGCTCGACGGCCGCATGATCCGGCTGCTGACCACCCCCGCCCGTGCGGGGAGCTGGGGGTTGCGCAAGGTCGTGAGCGCCGGGTTCTCGATGTTCGCCAAGGCCGTGTCGACGATCCTCGGCGGCCAGTTGCTCGCCGACGCGTCGGCGTTCATGCAGGCGTTCGACTCGACGTTCGGCGGGTTCCGGGAACGCGCGGGCAAGACCGCCGAACTGCTGCGGTCGAAGGGCACGGCGTTTCTGGTGGTGGCCGCGCCGGAACCCGACGCGCTGCGGGAGGCCAGCTACTTCGTCGAACGGCTCTCCACCGAGTCGATGCCGCTGGCCGGACTCGTCGCCAACCGCACCCATCCCGTGCTCGCGGACCTTTCCGCCATCGACGCGCTCGCCGCGGCGGAGGCACTCGAACGCAAGTCCGAAAGCTCCACCGACTCCACCGACTCCACGGACACCACCGGCGCTCCGCTCGCCTCGGCGGTGCTGCGGCTGCACGCCGACCGCGTCGAGATGTCGAAACGCGAGGAACGTCTGCTGGCGCGCTTCACCAAAGCGCACCCGCACGTCCCCGTCACCACGGTGCCCGCGCTGCCCAGCGACGTCCACGACCTCACGGGGCTGCGCGACGTGGGCGAACGCATGGCAGGTGCTTGACACGCGGGGCACCGTGACCGGCGGGAGTCAGGACACGCGCTGCGCGGGCTCGTACTCCCGTTTGGCCGATTCGAGCAACTCGCGCCAGCTCGACACCTCCGGCCTCCGACGCAACAGCGCGCGGCGCTCGCGTTCGGTCATCCCTCCCCAGACACCGAAGTCGATGCGGTTGTCCAGCGCCTCCGCCAGACATTCGGTGCGGACCGGACAACCCATGCAGACCAGTTTGGCGCGGTTCTGCTCGGCTCCCCGCACGAACAGACCGTCCGGATCGCTGTCCCTGCAGTAAGCATGGATGCGCCAATCCGAGTAGTCGTACCTCATACCCCCAGCTCCTACCCTGTTGCGACCGGCAGGTAGGCGACGTAGCGTGCGACCGCGCCCCCCACGAGCAGGTCTTTTCGTACTCACGTCCCTCCGACGAAGCCTCCCCTGGCATCGTTCCCGTGAGTTGTTGACGGACTGTAGGGGCTGCCGGTTCCCCCGCCAACCCCCGCAGGGTCATTTGTTATCAGATGGCTTCTCGATCAAGGGAACTGGTCACCGCGATCACACGGGGGTGTGCGTACCCTGAGTGCGTGAGTATCCGGAGCGGTCTGTTCAAGCTACTCGGTCTGTGCCTGCTCGCCGGAGTCCTTGTCGCGGGGATTATGTTCCCCGTCGTGGGGGCGGCCGGTGTGATCTCCAACCAGGCCAGCGAGACGGTGGACTCGATGTCGTCCGACCTTGCCGACGAACCACCACCCCTGGTCACGACCCTCACCGACAGGGAAGGCAAACCCTTCGCGACGCTGTACAAGCAGTACCGCATCCCCACGACGTCGGATCAGATCTCCGAGGCGATGAAATGGGCGATCATCTCCGTGGAGGACCGCCGTTTCTACGACCACCACGGGGTGGACTGGAAAGGGACGCTCCGGGCAGCGATCAGTAACTCTTCCGGTGGGGAAACCCAAGGCGCCTCCACGCTGACGCAACAGTACGTCAAAAACTATCTGATCAATGTCACCTATCGGGGTGACGAACTCGGGCAGCAAAAGGCACAGGAAGTGTCGATCGCCCGAAAGTTGAAAGAGGCGCGGATCGCCATTCAGCTCGAGACCAAGATGACGAAGGACGAAATCCTCACCGGATACCTCAACGTCGTCGAGTTCTCGCGCCAGATCTACGGTGTCGGTGCCGCCGCCAAGGCGTACTTCGGCACGACGGCCGCGGAGCTGAACGTGCCCCAGTCGGCGCTGCTCGCCGCCATGGTGAACAACCCGGCCGTGCTGGACCCGTGGAACAACCCGGAGAAGGCCAAGGAGCGACGCAACTTCGTGCTCGACAAGATGGTCGAGAACCGCAAACTGGCCGAGGAGGACGCCGAGAGGTTCAAGAAGGAGCCACTGGGCGTGGTGCCCGGTGGTCCGGACAAGCCGGCTTCCACCTGCATCAGCGCGGACCCGGCGTTCGGCTTCTTCTGCCAGTACGTCGAGGACCACCTCGTCGAGGACCTCGGTATGGACAAGGACGACCTCTACACGGGCGGCTACGTCATCCGCACGACGATGGACCGCGAGGCCACCCTGCAGGCGAAGGCGGCGGCGGAGGCCGAGGTCCGCAAGGAGGAGCCGAACGTCGCCAACACGTTGTCGCTGGTGAAGCCGGGCAAGGACCGGCACGAGGTGGTCGCGCTCGTGGCCAACAAGGACTACGGCACTGACCCGGACGCGGGCCAGACCTCCTTCGGCCTGCCCTACGAGGTCATGAACATGACTGGCGCCGGCTCCAGCTTCAAGATCTTCACCGCGGCGGCGGCGCTGGAACAGAAGAAGGTCGGCATCTTCGACACCGTGCCGGTGCCGAACTTCCACATCTCGGATGTGTTCAACTGGGGTGGCGAGCACTGCCCGAACCGCCCCGGCACCAACATCCGCACCTACTGCGTGAAGAACGCCAGCGATGGCGGCGACACGTCGATGTCGCTGCAGGACGCGCTGGCGAAGTCGCCGAACACGACGTTCGTCATCCTCGAGGAGATGGCCGGGATGGGCCCCGTCGTGGAGATGGCCGAGAAGCTCGGGCTGCGCAAGACGATGGCGACGAGCCCGGCCGGAAAGGCACCCGACCCCGACCACGAGAAGCCCGAGTTCAGCATGTCCCAGAAGGAGTTCTACGGCCCCAACGAGCTGGCCCCGCAGGGACGCGGGGTCTTCACGCTCGGCGCCAGCCCCGTCAGTGGTCTGGAGATGGCGAACGTCGCCGCGACGATCATGAGTGGCGGTGTCTGGTGCTCGCCGACCCCGGTCCTGGAGGTCAACGACCGGGCCGGCAAACCGTTCCCGGTCAAGGAGCCGGCGTGTGAGCAGGCCGTGCCGGAGGAGCTGGCCAACACGCTCGCCGTCGGCATGAGCAAGGACACCCTGCCCGGTGGGACGGCGGCGAGGGCCGCGTCCTCGGTGGGCTGGGACCGGCCGATGATCGGCAAGACCGGGACGACCCAGTTCCAGGGTTCGGCCGCGTTCGTCGGCGCGACCCCGCAGCTCGCCGGTGCTGCCATGGTCTTCCGCCCCGACATCCCGTACGGCGGCTTGACCTACAGCGGGCCCGGCAACGTCCGTGCCACCGTGAACGGCAACATGTTCGGCGGTGTGACACCGGCCCAGACCTGGTTCCGAGCGATGAAGCCGATCATGGAGGGCGAGCCCGTGCAGCCCCTGCCGCAGCCCGATCCGGCCTACACGAACATCCGGTGACGTCTGCAGGCGTCCGGTTCCGCGCCGAGTGGGACCGGACGCCTCTCCCGGCACGCCCGGAAAGCGATCACCCGATCAGGTATTTTCGCGTGCGGAGTGGTGCAAAAGGCGGTCACAACCCTTATGGGGCACAGCGAACCGCGCGTCACCACGCGTACGCTCGGTTACACACGTCGCCTCAAGGATGATGATGAAACGCCTCGTGACGGGGACGGCGGCGCTGGCCGCCGCGACCCTCGGTTACGCCGTCGGCATCGAACGACGACACTGGACACTGCGCACCGCGGAGTTGCCCGTGCTCGCCGCCGGTGCCCGCCCGTTCCGGGTGCTGCACGTGTCCGACCTGCACATGCTGCCGGGGCAGGAATCCAAGCAGCAGTGGGTGGCCGCGCTCGACCGCCTCAACCCCGATCTGGTGGTCAACACCGGTGACAACCTCGCGCACCCGCAGGCCGTTCCCGCCGTGCTGCGCGCACTCGGACCACTGTTGAACCGACCGGGCCTCTTCGTGTTCGGCAGCAACGACTACTACGCGCCGAAGCCCAAGAACCCCGCGCGCTATCTCATGCCGAAGGGCAAGAAGAAGCGTATCCACGGCGCCCACCTGCCGTGGCGGGACCTGCGGGCCGCGTTCGTCGAACGCGGCTGGCTCGACCTCACGCACGTGCGGCGTACGCTCACCGTCGCCGGGCAGCGCGTGTTCGCGGCAGGTGTGGACGACCCGCACCTGCGGCGCGACCGCTACACCGACATCACCGGAACACCCGACCGGCGGGCGGTGCTGCGGCTCGGCGTGACCCACTCGCCGGAGCCACGAGTCCTCGACCCCTTCGCCGCCGACGGCTACGACCTGGTGCTCGCGGGTCACACGCACGGCGGTCAGCTCCGCGTCCCGGGAGTCGGCGCACTGGTCACCAACTGCGAGCTCGACCGGTCGCGCGCGCGGGGTGCCTCCCGGTGGGGTGCCGACATGTGGCTGCACGTCTCGGCCGGGTTGGGCACGTCACCCTACGCACCCGCCCGGTTCGCCTGCCCGCCGGAGGCGACCCTGTTGACGCTGGTCCCGAGGGGGTCGCGGCGTTCGGGCACCGAAAGTCCGGCCCGCCGTCGAGCCGCCAGCAACGTCCGCTAGACTAGGTGACGACCCGCTGGGGACAACCCAGACGACATCGGGGTGTGGCGCAGCTTGGTAGCGTGCCTCGTTCGGGTCGAGGAGGTCGTGGGTTCAAATCCCGCCACCCCGACGTTGTGGAACCCCGTCCGGGAAACCGGGCGGGGTTCCGCTGTGTTCGCGGACTTCTCAGCGCTTCTCAACGCTTCTCAACGCACGGCCACCGTCTCCACCCAGCACTGGCTGACCTCACCCTGACCGCCGCGCACCCACATCCACGCCGAGCGGGCAGCGCTCGCGAGCTGCGGGTCCATGACCTTGTCGGCCTCGCCGGCGTCACCCGAACCGCGCAGAGCCTCGGCGAGCTCGGTCTCGATGGTCCGGCCCAGTTGCCGGTAGTCCGCGCCGGCGTGGAAACGGGCGCGCGAACGGATGTCGCGGAACCCCGCGAACCGCACCCAGTCCTCGACGTGCCTGCCCGCCGCCGGGTCGCCACCCTCCCGACGACGCAGCATGGTCCATCCGCGCAGTGCCGCGTCGACGTTGGCGGTCCTCGGCTTGACCCTGGTACGGCTCCAGTCCGGCGTCGACAGCGCGAGCAGGCCACCGGGCCTCAGCACCCTGGCGAACTCGGCGAGCACCTCCCTCGGATCACGGACGCGGTCCAGCAGGCCGTGGGCGTAGACCACGTCGACCGACTCCGACCGCACAGCCAGAGCGGTGGCGTCGGCGGCGACGAAGTCGGTGGTGGACACGGCGGCCAGCTCGCTCGCCCGCCGAGCCTGGCGCAGCCCCTCGACGTCGGTGTCCAGTCCGACGACGTGAAGCGGATGCGTGGCCGTGCCCAGACTCGTCGTCAGCCGGACGTCACCTCGGCCATCTGGAAGAACGCAGCCGACAGCGAGCACCCGCATCCCCGGCCGTAACAGCGGCAACACGAAGTTCGTGTGACCCGCCTGCCCCTCACTCACGGTGCCAACCCTACGGACCTGGCAGGATCACCGGGGTGAGCACACAACATCCGAGCCCCCGTGTTCCCGAGACGTTGTTCGGAGAGCCCGAACCGGAGGCCCGCTGGAGGGCCCGGTTCAGCGCGGCCCGGGTGTCGCTGCCGGGCTGGGCGATCGACGCCCCCGACGCGAGTCTCTACGTCTCCAACGCGAGCGGCGTCTGGGAGATCTACGCCTGGGACCGCGCCGAGGGCACGCACCGCCAGGTCACCGACCGCCCCAACGGCACCATGCACGGCGCGCTGTCACCCGACGGCGAGTGGATCTGGTGGTTCGACGACACCGACGGCGACGAGTTCGGCACGTGGGTGCGTGAGCCGTTCTCCGGCGGGGCGGCCCCCGCGCCGGCCCTGCCCGACGTGCCCGCCGGTTATCCGGCGGGGCTGGAGATCGGGCATCGCCTGTGCGCGGTCGGCGTGTCGACCGACGACGGCAGCGCCCTGTACACACACCGGGACGGCCGGACGGAGCGGTTCTACGCGAGCGAGCACGACGCCGAGGTGGCCGCGCTGTCGCGGGACGAACGGCTGGTCGCGATCGGGCACTCCGAGCACGGTGACTCCCGCCACCCGGCACTGCGGGTGCTGGCGTGCGACGGGTTCGGCGTCGTGGCGGAGAAGTGGGACGGCGAGGGGAAGGGACTCTCCGCGCTCGCGTTCTCACCGAGGAAGGGCGACCCTCGGCTGCTCGTGCAGCACGAGCGGCGTGACCGCGAGGAACTGCTGATCTGGGACGTCGAGGCGGACACGGAGACCGAACTCGACATCGACCTGCCGGGCGAACTCACCGGCGACTGGTACCCCGACGCCGAGGCCCTGCTGATCGCCCAGTTCGACAAGGGACGCACGAGGCTGTACCGGTACGACCTCGGCACGAGGGCGTTGACCTCCCTCGACTCCCGGCCCGGTTACGTCGGCGGCGCGGCGGTCCGGCCTGACGGCGCCGTGGAGTACTCGTGGTCGAACGCCGCGGAACCGCCGCTCGTTCGCGTGCGCGACTCGGACGGGCAGGACCGCGTCCTGATCACTCCGCCCGGTGAGCGGGCACCCGGCTCGCGTCCGGTCACCGACGAGTTCGTGCCCGGCCCCGGCGGCGACGTGCACGCCCTGGTCTCGACCCCGCAGGACGGGGCGCGTCCGCTGCCCACGGTGTTCCTCCTGCACGGTGGTCCGCACGCCGCCGACGAGGACCGTTTCTCCGCCTACCGCGCGGTGTGGCTGGACGCGGGCTTCGCCGTCGTGGAGGTGAACTACCGCGGTTCGACCGGCTACGGGTCGGCGTGGCGCGACGCCATCGAGGGCAGGCCCGGCCTGACGGAGCTGGAGGACGTCGCGGCCGTGCACGACTGGGCCGTCGAGTCGGGGCTTTCCGACCCCGCCCGGTGTGTGGTCGCGGGTGCGTCGTGGGGCGGGTACCTGACGCTGCTGGCCCTCGGCACCCAGCCGCAGCGGTGGGCCGCCGGCGTCGCCGGTGTGCCGGTGGCCGACTACGTCGCCGCCTACGCCGACGAGATGGAACCGCTGCGGGCGTTCGACCGCGCGCTGTTCGGCGGTGCGCCGTCGGACGTGCCCGAGGTGTACGAGAAGTGCTCGCCGATCACCTACGTCGACGAGGTCAGGGCGCCGGTGCTGGTGCTGGCGGGCGACAACGACCCACGCTGTCCCATCCGGCAGATCGAGAACTACCTCGACCGGCTCGCGCAGCGGGGTGCCGACTACGCGTTCTACCGCTACGACGCCGGGCACGGCTCGCTCGTGGTCGCCGAGACCGTCAAGCAGGTCGCGATCGAGGTCGACTTCGCGCGGCGCGCCGTCGGCCTGCCCTGAGCACACGAGTGAGGGCCACCTTCCCGCCGTGCGGTGGAGGTGGCCCTCACTCGGCTTCGCGCCCCTGTGGTCTCAGGCCTTCTGCGCCTGCCACATCCAGTGCTGCTTCTCCAGCTCCTGGGTGATCTCGATCAGCAGGTCCTGGGTGACCAGGTCGCTCTTGTCCGTCTCGTCGATCCGCACCCGCATGCGCTGGATCAGCCGGTCGAGAATCTCGACGATCTTGTCGACCGTCAGGTCGGTGGTCTGCCAGTTGTCCGGGTACTCGGGCAGCCCCGAGGACTCCATCACCGTCCGGGCCTTGCCGTTCGGCGACACGCCGATGGCGTTGGCCCTCTCGGCCACGTCGTCGACGAACTCGCGTGCCGCCGTGGTGAGTTCGTCGAGCTGAAGGTGCACACTGCGGAAGTTCCGGCCGACGACGTTCCAGTGCGCCTGCTTGGCGATCAGGCTCAGATCGATGAGGTCGACGAGGGTCGACTGCAGGACACTCGCCGTCAGCTCCTTGTCACTCTCCTTGAGCGGGCTCTTGATAGGCGAGTTC
Organism: Saccharomonospora cyanea NA-134; assembly: GCF_000244975.1. NCBI lineage: Bacteria > Bacillati > Actinomycetota > Actinomycetes > Pseudonocardiales > Pseudonocardiaceae > Saccharomonospora > Saccharomonospora cyanea. Next base: position 4,983,995 of record NZ_CM001440.1, read on the forward strand.
GCCATCGTGCTGTCCTCCCTGCGCTGTCGGATGACGCGGGATTACCCGTGAGTGGGATCTCCGAAACCCGCGGCGCGCTGCGCGAGGCCGAACTCGGCGACCTGACGACCGATGAGGCGCAGGTTGCGCTCGGTCCTCTCCTCGGAGGCGCCGCCCGCCTCGTCGAACTTCACCTCGGCGGAGTTCACGGCGCCACCGAGAGGGGTGGGCCAGCCGCGCAGCGCGTGCGCGATGGTGCGCATCTGGTTCAGCGTCGTGACGGCCGCCTGCCACCCGTGGGCCACGGCGATCAGCCCCACGGCACGGCCGTGCAGGTAGGGCCGGGAATCCTCCCTGAGGTCCTCGACGTAGTCCAGCGCGTTCTTGACGAGCCCGGACAGTGCCCCGTGGTAGCCGGGTGACACGACGATCACGCCGTCGGACTCGCGCACGGCGTCCACGAGTCGCACAGCGAGTTCACCGCGTTCGCTCACCCCGGCGTCGTAGAAGGGCAGGCGCAGTGCCTCACCGGTGACGGCCGTGGTGACTGCTCCGGCTTCCTCGGCCCCGGACAGAGCGATGCGCAGAGCCCGCTCGGACTGTGAGCCGCTGCGAAGGGAACCGCCGAGCCCGAGGACTCTGATCGCACGTTTCGCTGTCACCTTCCCGAGGCTAGACGTTCGACTTCGGTGGAGGTCCAGGGCCGTTCGGGGGAACTCCGTCACACCGGCAGCACGGCTGGCCACCAGGCCTACTGCCGAGTAACATCGACGTCACCGTCATGACGGGAGGAACTCACATGGCGATACCCGCCCGCATCCGTGTGCTGGCCGCCGGGGCGCAACTGCTCTACGCACTGCCACGTCCGTTGCGCCGTCTCGTGGCGGGAAGGCCCGTGCGCATCGACGGGCAGGAACTCGCCCTCGACGCGCAGCTCCTCCTGCGACTCCAGCAACTGTCCCGCACCACGTTCGTCCAGGAGTCGGTCGAACGGTCCAGGGCGTCCCTCGAAGTCTCCCGCCACCTCGTGAGCGGCGAGCCCGTCCAGCCGGTGCTCACCCGCGACGTGTCCATCCCGGCGCCGCACGGGGCGCTCGCGGCGACCCTCTACACGCCGGAGGGCCTGCCGAGCGGAGCGGGACTGCTCGTCTTCTACCACGGCGGCGGCTGGGTGGTCGGCACGCGTCAGAGCCACGACAACACCGCGCGGTTCCTCGCCAAGCACGCCGGTGTGCACGTGTTGTCGGTGGAGTACCGCCTCGCGCCGGAGCACCCGTTCCCCGCGGCGGCCGAGGACGCACTGACGGCGTTCGACTTCGCGCACGAGAAGGCCGGGGACTTCGGCGCCGACCCTCGGCGCGTGGCGGTGGGCGGCGACAGTGCGGGCGGCAACCTCGCCGCGGTCACCGCCCAGGTGGCCACCCGGCGCGGCGGCCCCGCTCCCGCGTTCCAGCTGCTGCTCTACCCCGCCGTGGACGCCACCCGGCGCCGCCGGTCGCGCGAGCTGTTCGCCGACGGGTTCTTCCTCACCGACGAGCACATGACCTGGTTCATCGACCACTACGCGCCCGCTGGTGTGGACCGCTCCGACCCGGCACTGTCACCGCTGCTGGCCGAGGACCTCTCCGGGCTGCCGCCCGCCTACCTCGCGACGGCGGGTTTCGACCCACTGCGCGACGAGGGTGAGGCCTACGCGGCCAAACTCGCCGACGCGGGCGTGCCCGTGGCGCTGTCCCGGCAGTCCGACCTCATCCACGGGTACGTGAACTTCCTCGGTCTCGGACGACGGTTCCGCGAAGCACTGGCCGAGGCCGCGGGCGCACTACGGATGGGACTGAGCCATCCCGTCACCGAGTGACACCGGATTGCCCTCACCTCCGCCAACTCGGCCGTCGCGGCCCGGCACAATGCCTGCCATGACCGGTCGAACCGCTCCGCGAGCCCTCACCGACCTGCCCTACCACCGCCACCTCGTGGAGACGGGCGAGCTACCCGCGGATTCGGCCGACCACGAGTACGTCCACGTCACCGGCACCGACCTGTCCTCAGTGGATGCCCCGGGTTCGCGGTTCGTGGAGTGCGCGTTCTCCGGTGTGGCCTTCGGCTCCGCCCGGTTGTCGCGGACGAACTTCACCGACGTCTGGCTGAACGGGTGCGGCCTCATCGGCACCGACGTCACCGCGACCGGCTGGCTCGACGCCGAGTTCGTCACCACCGTGCTGGCGGGTACGGCCGCCTACGACAGCACGCTGCGGCGTGTCACCTTCCACGGGTGCAAACTCACGTCGGTGAACCTGCGGGGAAGCAGACTCACCGACGTCACGTTCGTCGACTGCGCACTGCGCGACGTCGACTTCGGCGGTGCCACGCTCACGCGGGTGCGGTTCCCGCGATCGACGTTGCGGGACGTGCGGTTCGACAACACCGTGCTCGACCGCGTCGACCTGCGCGAGACCACCGAACTCCGGCTTCACCTCGGCGCGGGCTCGCTGTCCGGGCTGGTCATCGACAGTTCCCAGCTCCTCGGACTCGCCCCGAGCTTCGCCGCCGCACTCGGTGTCATCGTCGCCGACTGAGACCGCACGACGTGCGCGGCGCTACTCCTCCACGAGGGAAAGCGCCTGACTCGGGCAGATCTCCACGGCCTGGCGAGTGTTGTCCAGCTCTTCCCCGTCCGGCCGATCGACCAGGACGACGACCGTGCCGTCGTCCTCCCTCTGGTCGAACACGGCGGGCTCGGACAGTACGCATTGACCCGCGCCCACACAGCGCTCGGTGTCCGCGACGATGCGCATGGTCTGCTCCTACCAGGTCACGGGGAACTCGTGGATGCCGTAGACGACCGCGTCGTCCTTGAACGACAGCGAGTCCAGCGGCACGGCCGGGCGAAGACCGGGAACTCGCCGGAACAGGGTGTCGAACACGATCCGCAGCTCCATTCGCGCGAGGTTCTGGCCGAGGCACTGGTGAGCGCCGAAGCCGAACGCCAGATGGTGCCGCGCGCCGCGCTCGATGTCGAACTCGTCGGGCCGGTCGAACGCCTCCGGATCGCGGTTGCCCATGTTGCTCAGTGGCAGCACGCCCTCACCCTCACGGATCAGCACACCGCCGATCTCCACGTCGGCCACGGCGACCCTGGAGACGGCGAACTCCGCGATGGTGAAGTAGCGCAGCAGTTCCTCGACCGCGGATTCCGTCACCGCCGGGTCCTCCCGAATCCTGCGCATCTTCTCGGGATGCTCCAGAAACGCCATGGTGCCCAGCGAGATCATGTTCGCCGTGGTCTCGTGACCGGCGATGAGCAGCAGGAACGCGAGACTGATCAGCTCCTCACGGTCGTTCCGCTTGGCGAGCTGACGACTGAGCAGGTCGTCGGCCGGGGACTTCTCCTTCGCCGCGATCAGCTCGTCGAGGTAGTCGCGCAACTCGGTGAGGGAGCGCAGGCGCTCCTCCGGTGTGACCGTCCTGGTGATCAGGCACGACGAGTGGGTCTGGAAGAACTCGTGGTCGGAGTAGGGAACGCCGAGCAGCTCGCAGATCACCAGGGACGGCACCGGCAGCGACAGGGCTGTCACCAGGTCGGCCGGGCGCGGACCGGCGAGCATGGCGTCGATGTGCTCGTCGACGATCTCCTGGATACGGGGCCGCAGGGCGGCCAGCCGCTTCACGGTGAACTCGCCGACCACGGCCCGCCGGGCCGGGCCGTGTTCCGGTGGGTCCATGTCGAGCAGGGACGCGCGGAAGGCGACGTCCAGCCGTTGCCCCGCCACCAGGCGCGGGGAGTTCGGGTTGCCGCGGTCGGAGCTGAACCGCGGATCCGCCAGCATCGCCCGGATGTCCGCGTGCCGCGTCAGTACCCACACGGTGTCACCACTCGGCAGGGTGGCACGGGAGATCGGTGCTTCCTGCCGCAGCCTGCGGTGCTCGTCCGGCGGCGCGTGGGGACAGGAGCGGGTGATGGGCAGTGTCCCGGGAAGCTGAGCGGTCATGTGCTGCACTCCAATCCGGACGTGCGCGTATATGGAAGAAGGAATTCCGGTTAGCTCGTTTTCGCACGCTAGCGAAACGGGAAGGTCTCCCTCCACCGGCGAACGGGTGAGACAATGCCTCGATCGGTGAGTGGAAGGAACGAGATGGCGGCTGGCCCGGAAGTCGGGTTGCGTGCCGACGCGCGCCGTAACCTCGGCCAGATCCTCCTCGCCGCCCGCAGGATGTTCGCCGAAGCCGGCCCCGACGTGCCGATGGAGGAGATCGCGCGGCAGGCCGGGGTCGGAGTGGGAACGCTCTACCGGCGTTTCCCCGACAGGGAGGCGCTGATCCGCGCCGTCGCCCGGGAAAGCCTGGCCAACGTCGCCGACGAAGCCCGCCGCGCCGTCGAGGAGGAGCCCTCCGCCTGGGCGGCGCTGATCCGGCTCGTCAGGCATTCCCAGCGGTTGCAGGTGATCGTGCGACTCGCGCTGATGTCCTCCCGCGCCAGGGAGATCCTGCGCGACGACCCCGAGACGCAGCGGTCGTGCCGCGCCGTGCTGGCGGTGCTGGGTGAGATCGTGCGTGCGGCGCAGGACGAGGGCACGCTGCGCGAGGACGTGGGTGCCGGGGACGTGGCGGTGTTGTTCTCGTTCCTCCTCAAGCAGACGCCCGTGGCGAACGTCCCGGCGGCCTCCGTCACCGAACGCGCTTTCGTGCTCATGCTCGACGGTCTCCGCGCCCGGCCCGGCACCCCCCTGCCCGGCCGTCCCATCACCGAGGAGGATCTGGACTTCCGGCAGCCCGGCGAAGGCTGACCGGTGAGTTTTCTGGAATCACTCAGTTCTTCACTCTCCGTGTCGGCACTGGCGCGAAAAAAGCTCTTGCACGGGCGTACCACTGTGCGGTTCGGTCACTGACGTGGGCCTTCAGCAGTACCTCCAGCTGTTCCGAATCCGCGCTCTCCCGACGTCGATGCTGATCCTGCAGCTCACGCGGATGCCGATCGTCGCGTCGAGTGTCGTGCTGACCCTGCACGTGGTGAGCGAGCTGGGACGCGGGTACGGCGCGGCGGGCCTCGTCGGGACCGCCACGTTGCTCGGAACGGCGCTCGGCGCCCCGACGCTCGGGCGCATGATCGACCGCTACGGTCTGCGACCCGTCACCGCCGTCTGCGGGTCCGTCTCCTGCGCCTACTGGCTCATGAGCCCCTACCTGTCGTACGAGACCCTGCTCGTGGCCGCACTGCCCGCGGGTGCTCTCGTGGTACCCGCCGGGGCGATCTCGCGGCAGGTCATCAGCGCGCTCGTGCCCGCCGAACGCCGCCGAGCCGCGTTCTCCCTCGACCAGGTACTGCTCGAAGTCGCGTACATGAGCGGGCCCGTTCTGGCGATCTTCGTCAGCACCCAGCACTCGACGTCGGTCACGCTCACCGGTATGGGCGTCGCACACGGCGTGCTCGCGCTCGCGCTCTGGTACCTCAACCCGCCTGTCCGTTCCCCGGAGGAATCGTCCGCACCGGCCGAGCCCGGTCCGCCCCTTCGCACCTGGGTGTCCACGCGGTTCGTCGCCGCGCTCGCCGTCGCCATGGGAGCGGCGTTCGTGCTCATGGGCACCGAGCTGTCGACCATCGCGGCGTTGCGGGCGTCCGGCGACGTGGAGTGGACCGGGATCGTCCTCGCCTCCATGGGCGCGGCCTCCCTCGTCGGCGGCCTGGTGCACGGCGCGGCCCGCCGCAGCCTTTCCCAGCTCACGCTGATGGTGCTGCTGACCGTGCTCACGGTGCCCGTGGGGCTGGCCACCGAGGTCTGGTGGGTGCTGGCACTCGCGTTGGCACCCATGAACGCCATGTGCGCACCGACGTTGGCGGCCACCGCCGAGACCGTGAGCAAGCTGGTCCCGCACACCGTGCGCGGCATGGCGATGGGGCTCCAGGACTCGGCCACGCGCCTCGGACTCGGCCTCGGCAGTCCCGTCGTCGGGTTCGTCCTCGACCGTGCCGCCCCCGGCTGGGGCTTCGTCACCGCCGCCCTGGGAGGGCTGTGCTTCGCCGCCGTGGGAGCGGCCCTGTCGATGTGGGAGCGGAAACGCGAGGGCCGGTTGCCCACCTCACCGCCGCAACACGCCTAGAGGCACGCCTGGCGCAGGTTTTCGAGGCTGTTGAGGTTGTTCTCCAACCAGCCCGAGAAGTCGCCCAGGTGGTCGAGCTTGCGCTCCTCGAGCTCCAGGTAACCGTTGGCGATGTCGAACAACGTGTCCTGAACGGTCTGGTCCGCCACCTGGTTACCGAGGTCCTGCAACTGCTGGGCCTTCTGCTCGGCCTCGGCCGCCACCTGTTCGGGGCTGACGTCCGCGCTGAGGTCGATGATCTGCAACGCCTGCGTGCACACGGCCGCCTTGTCGCCCGCGGCCTCGACCTCCTGCACCGCCGAGGTGACCTCGTCACAACCCGCCAGCACCAGTCCCGACAACACCACAGCGGCGCACGCCGCCCGCCCACCCGTCATCCGCATGGTGACGACGTTACCGGCGACGGAGACACCAGCGGTAGAGCCAGGACGATGTCACACACGGACGGCGCGGATGCTCTGGACCAGAGATACGGACGGGCGGTCCCGAGGACGAAACGATTACGCCACGTGATGGTGACTTACCACCCCGGCGGGCCCGCGGTGCACTAGAGATCGAGCGGCATCGGCGCGCCCGCACCGGCATGTCGGCACCATCCCTCGAAACAGGAGTTCTTTCGTGAGTTTGCTCCGCCTGCTCAATCCCGTCGAGTTCAGGAAGTTCCAACTCCTCTGGCGCGAGGCGAAGCGCCTGGGAATCGAGTTCGACGAGCTGAGCACCGAAGACGGCATCCGAGCCCTCCACCGCCGGGTGGACCCGACCACTTTGGGGCTTCCGGCCGACGAGGACGTCACCGCCGATCCCCTCCTCGACCGGCCTGGGCTGGCGGAGGCCCACCAAGCTCTGCTCACCGGCGAGTGGGAGCCTGCGGCCCGGCTGCTGGCCGAGCACGGTGACGACTGGGCACGGCGGAGTCTGGACGTCGATGTCCTCGCGAATACCGCCGCCGCCGACAGCACCGCGCTCGACCGGTGGCAGTACGACCGGCCCGACGATCCGGACCTGCTGGTGCTACGGGCGGAGATGTTGGTGCGCCGCGCATGGAACGCCCGGGGCTCGGCGATCGCCACCGAGACGTCGGACGAGCGGTTCAGTGCCTTCTACCGGATCCTCGACGAGGCCGAGCCCGCCGCGTGGGCGGCCACCGAGGCCGCGCCGCACGATCCGACTCCCTGGGCCACGTTGGTCACCCTCGCCCGCGCCCAGCAGTGGAGCGAGGAAGCTCTCGAACGCGCCTTCGCCGAACTGTGCGCCCGGGCGCCGCACCACCGCGGCGGACACGACGCGGCCCTGCAGTACTGGTGTGCCAAGTGGCACGGCTCCCACGAGCGGATGTTCGCGTTCGCCGACGAGGCCGCGGCCAGGTCACCTGCGCTCACGCCACTGCGCCTGACCGCGGTGTTCGAGTATTCGGTGGGGAGGAAGCACCCCCGCCCCAAGACCTACGCCCGGCAGGCGATGAACGCCACGGCGGAGTGGTTGGCGGGCGACGGCGCCGGCTCGCCCTACGCCCACTTCGACCGCGGCCTGCTCGCGAGCCTGCTGGTGGACGCCAAACGCTACGACGAGGCGGTGGAACAGTTCCGCCTCCTGGGCTCCCACGCCGACTCCTGGGCATGGCAGTACACGGGAGACGCCCGGCTGGCGTTTCTGCTGTCCCGCTGGACGGCGTGCCGCCACGCGCGGAGATTCCGGAGGTAGGAACAACCGTGCCCCGGCGGCTCGTCGTGACGACGGCCACCGGGGCACCGCGGAAGTCGAGCTGTGTCAGGCCGCCTGCGCCACGAGCTCCGCGATCTGCACGGCGTTCAGCGCCGCGCCCTTGCGGAGGTTGTCACCCGCGACGAACAGGGCCAGCCCCCGACCGCCGTCGACACCCGGGTCGGCCCGAAGCCTGCCGACGTAGGACGGGTCGTTGCCCGCGGCCTCCAGCGGGGTGGGGACGTCGGACAGCCGCACGCCCGGAGCCGTCGACAGCAGCCGCGTGGCCGCCTCCACCGACAGCGGCCGCTCGAACTCGGCGTTGATCGACAGGGCGTGTCCCGTGAACACCGGCACGCGCACGCACGTGCCGGAGACCTTCAGCCCGGGAATGTCGAGGATCTTGCGGCTCTCGTTGCGCAGCTTCTGTTCCTCGTCGGTCTCCCACGAGCCGTCGTCCACGATCGAGCCTGCCATCGGCAACACGTTGAACGCGATCGGCCGCACGTACTTGGCGGGCTCCCCGAGGTCGACGGCCGCCCCGTCGTGCACCAGCTCGGTGGCGCGTTCCCCGGCGGCGCGGACCTGCGACGCCAGCTCCTCCACGCCGGCCAGGCCGCTGCCGGACACGGCCTGGTAGCTGCTGACCACCAGCCGCACGAGGTTCGCCTCCTCGTGCAGCGGCTTGAGCACCGGCATGGCCGCCATCGTGGTGCAGTTGGGGTTCGCGATGATCCCCTTGCGGGCGTCCTTCACCGCGTGCGGGTTGACCTCGCTCACGACCAGCGGGACGTCCGGGTCGAGCCGCCACGCCGACGAGTTGTCGATCACGGTGACGCCCGCCTCGGCGAACCGGGGAGCCTGCGCCTTGGACGTCGCCCCGCCCGCCGAGAACAGCGCGATGTCCAGACCGGAGGGATCGGCGGTCGCGGCGTCCTCGACCTCGATCTCCTCGCCACGCCAGGGCAGCGTGGTACCCGCGGAGCGCGACGACGCGAAGTACCGCATCCGCTCCACGGGGAAGTCGCGCTCCTCCAGCAACCTGCGCATCACCGCGCCCACCTGTCCGGTGGCACCGACGACGCCGACCCGCATGCCTGCCATCAGCGACCACTCCCCGCGTAGACGACGGCCTCTTCGTCGCCGCCGAGTTCGAATGCCTCGTGGATGGCGCGCACCGCGTCGTCGAGCTGCTCGTCCCTGATCAGCACCGAGATGCGGATCTCCGAGGTGTTGATGATCTCGATGTTCACGCCGGCCTTGGCCAGCGCCTCGCAGAACGTCGCCGTCACGCCCGGATGCGACCGCATGCCCGCGCCCACGAGCGACACCTTGCCCACGTGGTCGTCGTACAGCACGGCCGAGAAGTCCAGCTCCGCCTTGATCTTCTCGAGCTCGCTCACCGCCTTGGGACCGTTGGCCTTGGACAGGGTGAACGTGATGTCGGTGCGGCCGGTGGTGTTGGAGATGTTCTGCAGCACCATGTCGATGTCGATCTCCGCGTCCGCCACGGCGCGGAAGATGCGGCCGGCGGCACCGGCGTGGTCGGGCACACCGGTGACGGTGATCTTGGCTTCCGACCGGTCGTGGGCGACACCGGTGATCAACGCTTGTTCCACGGGGATCTCCTCAATCGAACCGGTCACGGTGGTGCCCGGCTTGTCACTGTAGGAAGAGCGGACTCGGATCGGCACCCCGTACCGGCGGGCGTACTCCACCGACCTCAGGTGGAGGATCTTGGACCCGCTCGCCGCGAGCTCCAACATCTCCTCGTACGGGATCGTGTCCAGCTTGCGGGCGTTCGACACGATGCGCGGATCCGCCGTGTACACACCGTCCACATCGGAATAGATCTCGCACACGTCGGCGTCGAGTGCCGCCGCGACGGCCACGGCCGTCGTGTCGGAACCACCCCGCCCGAGCGTGGTGATGTCCTTCGTGTCCTGCGAGACCCCCTGGAAACCGGCCACCAGAGCGATGTAGCCCTGTTCGAGGGCCTCCGTCACCCGCGACGGGGTGACGTCGATGATGCGGGCGTTGCCGTGCACGGACGTGGTCACCACGCCGGCCTGGGACCCCGTGAACGACCATGCCTCCGCACCCTGTGCCGAGATCGCCATCGCCACGAGCGCGTTGGAGATGCGCTCCCCCGCCGTGAGCAGCATGTCCATCTCCCGCTCCGGCGGAACGGGATTGACCTGCTGGGCGAGGTCAAGCAACTCGTCGGTGGTGTCACCCATGGCCGAGCACACGACCACCACCTGGTTGCCCGCCTTCTTCGTGGCGACGATCCGCTCGGCCACGCGCTTGATCCGGTCAGCGCTCTCCAGCGACGAACCACCGTACTTCTGGACTACGAGGGCCACTGCCTCGTTCCTCCTCGCATGCCGCGCCTGCCGCCGATCCGGTCTCGACGTCGGCGCGTGCGGATCGCTTCGAACATCAGAGTACCGGTGGCTCACGTCCCGTTTACCCAATTGTGTGGCGCCGACCACTGTCCGACCAGCATTTTCGGTGAGTGGCATACTCGACCGACGTGAGTGACAAGGAAGCCGCGACCAGCGTCAGGATTCACGAGATCATCGCCCGTCGGTGGAGTCCCCGCGCCCTCGACGGCGAGGCCGAGGTGAGCGGCGAACAGCTGCGCGCGCTGCTGGAGGCCGCCCGGTGGGCGCCGTCGTTCGGCAACACCCAGCCCGCGCGCTACCTGGTGGGCCTGCGCGGCGAGCCCACGTACAAGCTGATCCTCGACACACTCACCGAGAGCAACCAGTCCTGGGCTCACCGCGCCTCGGCGTTGCTCGTCGGCTGCGCGGTGACCCGCAACGACAAGGGCGCGGTGCCCTACGCCGAGTACGGCACGGGCCTCGCCACTCAGAACCTGGTGCTCCAGGCCGTCGCCGAGGGGCTCGTGGCCCGCCAGATGGCCGGGTTCAGCCGCGACGCGGTGCGCCAGGCGTTCGACCTGCCCGACGAGGTGGAGCCGCTGGTCGTCGTCGCCGTCGGCGTGCGCGCCGAGCCGGAGGTGCTCGGGGAAACTCGCGACATCGACCGGGAGAACGCCCCGCGCGTGCGCGTGCCGCTGAGCGAGTTCGCCTTCCGGAGCTGGGGTAACGCCGCGTTCTAGGCTGTTCTAGGCTGTTCTAGGCGGCCCCTGCCCGCGCGGCCGTCCTCGAAGGCGGCCGTGACGCGGACCTAGCTCGTGGCGCCGGGCCGGCCGCGCCAGTGGACAGTGTCCCGAGGCCCGAGATAGCTCCGGAGGCGCCGCTCCTCGACACGGTCGTGCAGGGGAAAGGTGAAGCTGGAGCCATCGGCCCAGGTCATGGTGCACGTGCGCAGGCGAAGCTCCGGCTCCTGCGGTGTCCGGGCCTCCCAGACGACACGTGGCTCGGGTGCGTCGGCCGGATCAGCCATCGTCGGTCCGGTGTCCACGATCGCGAGACACGACGGCGCGCACACCAGCCACGGCCCCTTGGCCGACCGGAGCGCATCGGCCGGGCCGAGCGCCATCGCGTCGGCAGGTCCCTTCACGTGGACCTGTCGTTTGAACGACGTCTTGCCGCCGTTTCCCGCACTGCTCGACAGGTACAGGACGTAGGCCACCGCGAAGCCGAGGCCGCGGAGGATGTTCCGGAAGAACCGACGGACGAGTCTCTTCCCCTTGACCGTGCCGTCGGACCTGCGGCCGGGGATGTCGAAGCCCAGGCCTGCGGCGTCCCCGAGCCGGAGCACGACGACGGGTTCACGCCACCGGGTGCGCATCAACTCCTCGACCCGCTCCCGGAAACCGGGGCGGACCATGATGCTGTGCCGCTCAGCCTCTCGGGCCTCCTCGGCGGCGAAGATCTTCCGCGCGGCCCGCCGCCTGGCGTCGGTGGACGCCGGGGTGACGAGCCCGTCCGGCGAACCGGTCGGATGTCGAGGTCCCGGCGTGTCTGTTCCAGGCTCTGGTCCCCGCTGATCCCGCTCTTGTCGAACCACGGCTCGTCTCCTCCGAGACCGACGTCTTCCGTGCCCTCGTCGGCGGCACTGCGCGGCAGGCGTCCGTCAGCTCGACAGGCCGCCGATCCGCCGGACCAGCTTGGCGGCGACGGAGGACACCACGAGCCAGAAGACCGCGGCGATGCCGTAGTTGACGAGCACCAACAGCTTCGGATCGCTGGGTTGGAACAGGTCGTGGAAGCCGAGCGCGAGCCCGCCGGACCAGTCCGCGGCCCACGCCACGATGCCGTTCTCCACGTTCGCCTCGCCGACCACGAAGACGACATGCAGCACGAGCACCGACGCGAAGAGCAGCCCGAGCCAGCGGACGGTGCCCGCCAGCAGGCCGACGACCCGGTCCTTGGCGGCTCTCCAGTCCGTCGAACGCCGCGCCCCGGGTTTCGGTTCCCCGGTGTCGTCGCCGGTCCCGTACGCCGACACGGAACCTCCGGGCCCGAGCACCTGCATGGCTTCCTCGGCTTCGCGGCTCGGCGCCTTCTTCTCGGCGTGCTTGCCCATGGCAGAAGTTTCGCACGTCACGCCGACCGATTGCTACGGGCCGGTAACCAGCGGAAACGATCACGGGTAACGGTTCGGTGTCGGCCCGGTCCTCCTCCCCCGCCCGGCCCTGGGTTAAGGTGACCGACGTGGCACGTGCTCTTCTGCTTCGCTGCCGCGACGGGGCCTGACCAGACCGGCTCCCCGTCGCGGGGGTTTCGTGATGCCGCCGGTCGTACACGATCCCTACCCACAGCGAGCAGGAGCCTCTTTCCGACATGAGCACGTCCGATTCCCAGTCCCCGTCCCCGAGCCGCATCCGCACGCCGTCCCGTCCCGCCCCGGTGGACCAGCCGGCGTGGAACCTCCAGCGCGGCTCGTCCATGCCGTACCACCGCTACCGTCCCTGGCACCGCCTGGTCGAGGACATCTCGCTGCCCGACCGCACCTGGCCGGACAAGCGCATCGAACGGGCACCGCTGTGGTGCGCGGTCGACCTGCGTGACGGCAACCAGGCGCTGATCGACCCGATGTCGCCCGCGCGCAAGCGCAAGTTCTTCGACCTGCTGGTACGCATGGGCTTCAAGGAGATCGAGGTCGGTTTCCCCGCCGCGAGCCAGACCGACTACGACTTCGTCCGGGAGATCATCACCGACGGTGCCATCCCCGACGACGTCCGTATCCAGGTGCTGGTGCAGTGCCGCCCCGAGCTGATCGAGCGCACGTTCCAGGCGCTGGAGGGCGCGCCGCGCGCCATCGTGCACATCTACAACTCGACGTCGATCCTCCAGCGTCGCGTGGTGTTCCGGGAGGAACGCGAGGGCATCAAGAAGATCGCCACGCAGGCCGCGGAGCTGGTGTCCGAGTACGCGGCCAAGTACCCCGACACGGACTTCCGCTTCCAGTACTCCCCCGAGTCGTACACGGGCACGGAGCTGTCGTACGCCGCCGAGGTGTGCAACGCGGTCACCGAGATCTGGCAGCCCACGCCGGACGACCCGGTGATCCTGAACCTGCCCGCGACCGTCGAGATGGCCACCCCGAACGTCTACGCCGACTCCATCGAGTGGATGCACCGCAACCTCGAACGTCGTGACTCGGTGATCCTGTCGCTGCACCCGCACAACGACCGCGGCACCGGTGTCGCCGCCGCCGAACTGGGCTACCAGGCGGGCGCCGACCGTATCGAGGGCTGCCTGTTCGGCAACGGTGAGCGCACCGGCAACGTCGACCTGGTCGCGCTGGGCATGAACCTGTTCAGCCAGGGCGTCGACCCGCAGCTGGACTTCTCCGACCTGGACGAGATCAAGCGCACCGTCGAGTACTGCAACCAGTTGCCCGTGCCCGAGCGCAGCCCGTGGGCCGGCGACCTCGTGTTCACCGCGTTCTCCGGCAGCCACCAGGACGCCATCAACAAGGGGTTCGACGCGCTGCGCGACGCGGCGGGCAAGGCGGGAGTGCCGGTGGACGAGTACCCGTGGGAGGTGCCGTACCTGCCGATCGACCCGAAGGACGTCGGCCGCACCTACGAGGCCGTCATCCGCGTGAACTCGCAGTCCGGCAAGGGCGGCATCGCCTACATCATGAAGACCGAGCACCAGCTCGACCTGCCGAGGCGGCTGCAGATCGAGTTCTCGAAGACCATCCAGCGGCACACCGACACCGAGGGCGGCGAGGTGGACCCGCAGACGATGTGGCAGGCCTTCGCCGCCGAGTACCTGGAGCCGAACGCCCCGCTGGAGCTGGTCAAACAGCATGTGGTGGCCAACGGCGACTACGAGCTGACGGCGACGATCCGCCTCGACGGCGAGGAGCAGGACGTGGTGGGCCGGGGCAACGGCCCCATCGCGGCGTTCTTCGACGCGCTGGCCACGGTGGGCTTCGACCTGCGGCTCATGGACTACAGCGAGCACACCCTCACTCCGGGCGACGACTCGAAGGCCGCCTCGTACATCGAGTGCGCCATCGAGGACAAGGTGTACTGGGGTGTGGGCATCGACCACTCGATCATCACCGCGTCGCTGCGGGCCGTGGTGTCGGCGGTGAACCGCGCCCACCGGTGAGGTCGTGATCACGGCACGGCGGTCCGGCTGAGGACTTCTCAGTCGCGGCGGCGTTGGATGGTGGCGTGGACGACGTCTCGCTGCTGCTGCTCTTCGCCGTCGCCGTCGTGCCGTTGGTGCCGACGGAGATCGCTCTCGTCGGCATGGGGGTCGCCGCCGCTAACGGTGGCGACCCCTTCGTGCTGGTGCTGGCCGTCGCGGTGGCGGGCTGCCTCGTCTCCGACGTCGGCCTCTACACGGTGGGCAGGCTCGGTGGCGCTCACGTCCTCGACCGGCTGCGGAGCAGGCCGTCCGCCGACTCCAGTGCCCGCTGGATCGGCAGGCACCTCGACCGGCGCGGTGTGCCGATCCTCGTGCTCGCGCGCTGGCTTCCCGCGGGTGGCACCGTGGGCGCGTTGCTGGCGGGCTCGCTGCGCTGGTCGGCGACGAGGTTCCTCACGGCGTCGCTGATCGGGGTGCCGTTGTGGTGTACGTACGCGGGCGGGCTCGGCTACCTGGGCGGCACCCTGCTGGAGCAGACGCGGTTCGGCACCGTGTTCTCGGTGGTTCTCGCGCTGCTGGCGGCCTGTGTGATCGCGGTCGTGTTCCGCCGCACCACGTCGTGGTCCGCGGAGGCATGATGGCTGGGTGCGAGCGGAACGTCTGGTGGCTCTGCTGTTCACCCTGCAGAGCAGGCGCAGTGCCACGGTGGCCGAGTTGGCGGAGGCCCTCGGCGTGTCACAGCGCACCATGCACCGCGACCTGGCGGCGCTGTCGGCGGCCGGAGTTCCACTCTGGACGGAGCCGGGCCGGTACGGCGGTGTCCGGCTCGTCGAGGGCTGGCGGACGCGCCTCGACGGATTGACCGCGCGCGAGGCCGTGGCGCTCTTCGCGATGGGCGCGCCGAGGGCGCTGGCCGAACTCGGGCTGGGCACGGCCGTCGCGGGCGCGCACGCCAAGGTGACCGCAACGCTGCCCGCGCCGCTTCGCGAGCAGGCCCGGCAGGTGGCGCAACGCTTCCACCTGGACGCACCCCGCTGGTTCCGCCCCGACGAGGACACCGCCCACCTCGCCGACCTGGCGCGTGCGGTGTGGGAGGAGACGAGGTTGCGGGTGCGCTACCGCCCCAGCGGCACGGGTGAGGAGGTCGAGCGGACGCTCGACCCGCTCGGCCTCGTGCTGAAGGCGGGCGTGTGGTACCTCGTCGCGCGGGCGCGGAGCTCGATCCGCACCTACCGTGTCGCGCGGATCACCGCCGTCGAACACCTGGCCGAGAGCGCCGGCCGCCCGGAGGACTTCGACCTCGCGGGTTGGTGGTCGGACTCGTCGGCGCGGTTCGAGCGCTCGCTGCGCCGGCTCCCGGTACGGGTGAGGTTGAGCCCGGCCGGTGTGAGGGCGCTGCCGACGGTGTTGGACGCCGATCTCGCCGCGGCGGCGCTGGAGGGCACCCACCCAGGTCACGACGGCTGGACCGAGGCCGTCATAGAGTTCGAGGCGCCCGACGTCGCGGTGGGACAGCTGCTCGCCCTCGGCACCGAGGTGGAGGTGCTCGAACCGGCGACGGTGCGAGCGGACTTCGCCGAAGTGGCGCGGCGCATCGCGCAACGCCACGGAGGTTAGCCGCGAACGCCGGGTGACGATGCGGGTGGGGAAAACCCTACCCCGACCCGGCAGGTCCACTCCAGTGTGGACCGTCAGCGGTGCGAGCAGGCTGGATCGCGTCCACTTCTCGACGCATCCGGGGGTCTCTTCCGTGACAGTTCTGTCCAAACCTGTCGCCGCCGTACACCGCTGGCACAAGCCGTTGCTGGTCCACTCCGCGCTCATGGGCGCACTGGTCGTCGTGTCGCTGATCGGTCTGCTCGTCGATCCGCGCACGCTCGGCGGGGAGTCGGTGTGGGTCAAGCCGCTGAAGTTCGGGCTGTCCTTCGGCGGCTACGGGCTGACTCTCGCATGGCTGCTGTCCAAGCTGGTCAGAGGTAGAGGCGCGGGCTGGTGGTTCGGCACCGTGTTCGCCGTCAGCGGCGTCCTCGACGTCGGCGTGATCACCGCCGCGGCGGCCTCCGGAACGTTCAGCCACTACAACACCGGTGACGACGCGCTGAACACGGTGGTACAGACGACGTTCGAGTACTTCGTGCCCCTGCTGTTCCTCGCGAACGTGGCGATCGGCATCGTCGTCCTGCTGCAACGCGCCGGTGACCGGGGAGTCCGGACGGCGCTCGCCACCGGACTCCCCATCGCGAGCGCGGGCATGCTCGTGGTGTTCCTGCTCTTCGGCTACACGGCCCGGACAGAGCGCACGGACGTGAACTCCGCGCACGAGTCGGTACAGCTGAAGGGCAGCCACTCGATCGGCGCGGACGTCTCCGGAGGCGGCGGCATGCCGATCACGGGCTGGAACCTCGCGGGCGGCGACATCCGCGTGCCGCACTTCATCGGCCTGCACGGCATCCACGTCCTGCTGCTGCTGGCCGTCGGTCTCTCCGTGCTGGCCGCCCGCCGGGCGTGGCTGCGCGACGACCGGGTCAGGGCTCGGCTCGTCGGCATCGCCGCCGCCGGATACACCGGCCTCTTCGCCGTCACCACCTGGCAGGCGCTCCGCGGCCAGTCGGTGGTCGACCCCGACGCCGCGACCCTCGCCGCACTGTTCGTGGTCCTCGCCGGAACCGGCGCGGCGGCCGTAGCCGTCGCCCGCCGCGCCATCGGCACCACAGCAGCCGCGCCGCCTCAGCGGTAACCGGTGGGGTCGGCGGGCTTGCCCTGCTGCTCCACCTCCATGATGTAGCGCCACCCGTCGGGACGGCTGCCGTCGACGTCGTCGATCTCGTAGAGCTTCGCGAGCTGGCCGCTGTTGAGCGTCTGCCCGGAGAAGCGCGACTTCTCCTCGTCGGCGGCCAGCGCCGCGACGGTGCGGCCGACGAACGTCGGTGTCTCGGAGATGCAGAAGTGCGGCTGGTCGGCCAGCGCGTCGCGCCAGTTCTCCTCCGTGACACCGAACTCGTCGAGCATCGCCTCCGACCGGATCCAGCCCGGAGTGAACGCCACGGCCGTGCAGCCGTACTTCGCGGTCTCGGCGGCCTCGCCGATGGCGAGGGTGTGCCCCGCCGCCTTGGCGACGTAGAACGCGAGCGTGGTGCCCTCGCGGTACTTCGCGTTGTACTCGGCGGTGCCGTCGGTGAGTTCCACGACGAGTCCACCGCGCCGCTTCAACACCAGCGGAAGCAGGAAGTGCGACGTGATGAGATGCGCGTCGATGCCCAGGCGGATCATCCGCAGGCTCGCGTCCAGCGGGTGTTCCCAGACGGGCTTGCTCCAGCCCAGGTGGGTGTCACCGCCCCACACGCCGTCGATGAGGATGTCCAGCCTGCCGTGTTCGGCGTCGATGCGCTCGGCCAGTGTCCGCACCTGTTCCGGGTCGAGGTGGTCGACCCGCACCGCGACGCCCTTGCCGCCCGCCTTCTCGATCAGCTCGACGGTGCCCTCGATGGTCTCCGGCCTGCCGACCTCCGACCGGTGCTCGCCGGACGTGCGACCGGTGACGTAGACGAAGGCGCCCGCCCGCGCCAACTCCACCGCGATCGCCCTGCTCGCACCCCGCGTACCACCCGCGACCAGCGCGATCTTGCCTGTCAGTTCGTTCATGCCTCCACGGTGCCCGCGAACCCTGTCACCTACCGGCAGGGTTTTCGGAGTTCACCTCCTCGGCTTCCGCGCGGAGGGCGGCGAGCACGGAGGCGACGGCGGGGCGGGTAGCGGCTCCGGGGCGGAGGACGGCCTCCACGTGCCGGGCCGCCCGGATGCCGGAGAGCTCCTTGCGCAGCACCCGGCGGGTGTCCATCGTGTGGCGCGGCAGCAACGCGATGCCGTGACCCGCCGCCACGAGCGCCTCGGTGATGCGGAAGTCGTTGATGCGGTGCACGATCCGGGGCCGCACGCCCGTGCGCACGGCCAGCGACCGCATCACGTCGTCCACCGGGAAACCCACGTCGACGCTGATCCACGGCTCGTCCGCGAGCTCGTTCGGCTCGACGCGCTCACGCCGCGCCAGTCGGTGCCCGAACGGCAGCGCCACGTCGAGCGGCTCGCGCAGCAGGTGCACCGCGTCCAACCGGTCGGAGGTGAACGGCTCGCCGTGCTCGTCGCGGTGGGCCACCACCACGTCGAAGTCGGCGACGAGCCTCGGCACCTCGGCCGGGATCATGTCGACGTCCCGCACCTCGACGTCCAGCCCGGTGTGGGCGGCGACGCGGTCGAGGAGGCCGGGAAGCAGCAGCAACGCCGCCGACGGGAACAACGCCACCCGCACCCGGCCTCGCGGCGCACTGCGGTAGGCGTCGAGTTCGGCCTCCGCCCTTTCCACGGCGGCGAGCACGTCGTCGGCCCTCTCCACCAACGCCCGGCCCGCGTCCGTCAGCCGCAGCCCGCGGCCCGACGGCTCCGTCAACGGCACGCCCACCTCGCGCTGGAGTGCCCGCAACTGCTGGGACACCGCCGACGGCGTGCAGTGCAGAGCCTCCGCGGCGGCGGTCACGCTGCCCCGGTCGGCGAACTCGCGCAGGGTTCGGAGTCTCGTCACGTCCACACGGGCAGTGAAGCACCGTGTCCCGATGACGTCACGGGAACGAAGGGCTTCCGCCGCCTCGGGCCTGCCGGTCCAGGGTTGCCGCGCCTCTGGCAAGGTTCCCTCCGTGGCGAACACTTCCCCGATGACGTACCCGCGGATAGGCATGATCCTTCACGAGATCGGCATGGTGTCCGAGGAGAAGCTGCGCAGCGTCCTGGAGGACTTCGCCGAATACGCGGACGACGAGCTGGACCACTACGAGGCGGCCATCGCCCTCGAATCCTTCGGCGTGGCGGTCTCGGTCCACTCCGACGACATCGACTCCATCCACTACGGCTACGAGAGCCTGCTGGCACGGGCCACGGAGGTCGCAGGCGGCAAGGTCACCATCACCAACGTCCGGCTCGTCGAAGGCGAGGGCGACTTCGACAACGGCCGCGACGACCTGCTGGAATTCGAACGCGACGGCGAACTCGTGTCCATCGACGCCGAGCACCTCGCGGACGACTACTACGACCACGAGGCGGCCTGCAACGCCATCGCCGAGACCGCCCACGATGACGATCCCCGCTCATGGCACTACGTCGACTTCGAACGCGAGCCGCACCGCCTCTACGACAGCATCATGGTTCTCGCCACGCCCGAACAGGCACAAGCGCTACACGAACGCCTGGGCTTCACGCTCCACTGATCGGCGCCAGGGGCTGTCAGAGGCAGCGGCAGCGCACATATCGGCAACTCTCTCGACGGCGCGGGAACGGAACCGGCCGCCTGAGCGAACCGTACGGCAACTGCGGACACGCGTACGCAGACTGCGGACACGGTGTCAGGGGGTTGGGGCCAGCGCTCCCGCCACGAACAGGATCGCCACGAGCGCCAGAACCGCCACCACGGCTGTGACGTAGTGGCGCGAGCTCACGCGGCCCGGCACCTTGCGGAGGGCCAGCAGCACCGCGAGCAGCGTCGTCCCACCGATCGGCAACAACGCCCGCCACGCACTCGTCCACGAGTCGAGCGGCAGGACGGCGTCCGCCCCGTAGAGCGCCAGGATCAACGCGGGCAGACCGAGCCCGGCGGCCACAGCCGCCGCCACGAGGTTGAACCGTTGCTGTGCTTCCCCGTCCTGCGCCACGGCCAGTGTGGACAGTCCGGAGAGCAGGGCGTGCAACCGCGCGTCCTCGTCGGCGAGTTCGGCGTCCATGGCCCGGCAGTGCCGCAGCGCGGCCTCGTGCACCGTCGCCTCCGGCGGCTCCCGCTTGTCGCCGCACCAAAGCCACAGGTACAGCCGGTCTCGGTCAGCCTCACGAGCCTGGTCCCGGGCCCTGCTCACGGCCATGGACAGCTCGACGACCTCGGCGAGGACCGTGCGCAGAGTGGTCGTCCTACGCTGTGCCAGCAGGTCGGCGATGCGCCGTTCCAGCTCGTACCGTATTCCCCGAATCCGGGTGAGCTCGTTGCGCGACCCCTCGGCGAACGCCTTCGCCATGACCACGACCCGCGCCTCCGGCTCCTCGGGCACGCGGTGTGACGGGGACGCCAACGCGGCGAACAGCATCTCGGCGAGGCCATCGGTCAGTTCGGTCTCCTGGTGCCAACCACAGTTCTCGGCCCACACGGCCTGCACCACGACGTCCACCCTGGTCTCCATCGTGGTGCGGCCCTGGGCCTTCACCGACACCCGGACCCGGCCGACGACGATGCGTCGGCCTTCGGGCAGAACGACGGTCCGTAGCAGCGGCGCGACCAGGAACGCCGAGGACCCGCTACGCGTGAACGCGCGTAGCTCCGACTCCTCGTCGAGCTCCGCGGCGACGAGGCAGCGAGCCTCTGCCCACACCCCGCACTCCGCGTCGACTGTGTTCCCCGCCAGCAACAACCGCCGACCACTGTGAAGCACTCTTTCACGATCACTGCACATATTCTCGGTAGTCCTTCACGGTGTTTCGGGCGATCCTGGGGACGTGCCACGCCGCGATCGACTGCTCGCCGTCCTCACCGCCGTCCTGTGGGGCTGCAACTTCCTCGCGATCCACGCGATGCTCACGCATTTTCCACCGCTGCTCGCGGGTGCGATCCGCTTCCTGCTCGTCGCCGTGCCCACGATCCTGCTGGTGCCGTGGCCGAAGGTGAAGCTCCGGTGGCTCGTCGGGTACGGGCTGGGCTTCGGCACACTCCAGTTCGCCTTCCTGTTCGTGGGCCTCGACACCGGCATGCCCACCGGACTCGCGTCGCTCGTGCTCCAGGCTTCGGCCCCGTTCACCGTCGTGCTCGGTGCGCTGCTGCTGTCCGAGCGGTTGAGCACCCGGCAGGTCGTCGGCATCACCTTCGCGGTGCTCGGCATGGCCGCCATCGCGTGGCAGCGGGCCGAGCACGCGGCCCTGCTGCCCGTGATCCTGACCTTGCTCGGCGCGCTGAGCTGGGCGGGGGGCAACCTGTGCGCACGCAGGGCGGAAGCACCGAACCCGCTGCACTTCACACTGTGGTCGTCGGTGGTGCCGCCGATCCCGATGTTCGCGCTGTCGCTGGTGTTCGAAGGGCCGGACACCCAGTGGCAGGCGTTGTCGACGGTGTTCACACCGGACGCCTGGCTCGCCCTCTCGGGGCTGGCCTACGTCGTGGTTTTCGGCACCGTCGTGGGGGCCGGCATCTGGACCACGCTCATGCGCCGTAACCCGGCGAGCACGGTGGCGCCGTTCTCGCTGCTGGTTCCCGTGGTCGGGCTGAGCCTGGCGTTCGTGGTGCTCGACGAGCGCCCGACCCCGGTGGAGATCGTGGCCTCCGTCGTCGTGGTCGGCGGGGTGCTGCTCGGCTCGCTCTCCCGCCGACCACGACGAACACGCATTCAGACCGAGACCGGTGCCTCCACCGGCTCCGACCGCGGGGACACGCGCCCGGCGAGGATGTCCTCCGCGTAGTGGCAGGCCACCCGGTGACCGTCGCCCACCTCGCGCAGCTCCGGTCGCTCGGTGTCGCACAGCGTCTGCTGCCGCCACGGACACCGCGTGTGGAATCGGCACCCGCTGGGCGGGTTCGCAGGCGAGGGCAGGTCTCCCGACAGCAGGATCTGCTCCCGACCATCCTCCACCACCGGGTCGGGAACGGGGATCGCCGACAGCAACGCCTTCGTGTACGGGTGGAGCGGCTGCTCGTAGAGGGTGTCCGCGTCGGTCTCCTCGACGAGCGCACCGAGATACATCACGCCGATGCGGTCGGAGATGTGCCGCACCACCGCGAGGTCGTGAGCGATGACCACGTAGGTGAGCCCGAACTCCTCCTGGAGGTCCTCCAAGAGGTTGATCACCTGCGCCTGCACCGAGACGTCGAGCGCCGACACCGGCTCGTCGGCCACGATGAGGTCCGGTTGCAGCGCGAGCGCCCTCGCGATGCCGATGCGCTGGCGCTGCCCGCCCGAGAACTCGTGCGGGTACTTGCGAAGCGCGCTCTCGGGCAGCCCCACCGACGCGAGCAGGTCCTTCAGTTTCCGCCGGGTCTCGGTGGGATCGGCGTCGAGGCCGTGGGCGCGCATGCCATCCACGAGCAGCGACTCCACCGACTGGCGCGGGTCGAGACTCGACAGCGGGTCCTGGAACACCATCTGCATCCGCTTGCGCATGGAGCGCAGGCTCTCGCCCTTCAGCGACGACAGGTCGGTGCCGTCGAACGTGATCGTGCCACCGGTGGGTTCGACGAGCCGCAGCAACGCCCTGCCGAGCGTGGTCTTGCCGCAGCCCGACTCACCGACGAGCCCGTAGGTCTCGCCCCGTCTCACCCGCAGGCTCACCCCGTCGACGGCGTAGACGTGGCCGACCGTGCGGTCGAGCAGCAGCCCCCGCTTGATGGGGAAGTGCACCTTGACGTCATCGAGGACGAGGAGTTCCCGCTCGTCTTTCGCGTTCCCGCCGGTCTGTGGCGTCTCGTCGGTCATCGTGCTCCCTCCGCCACCGTGACCTCCACCGGGTTGTGGCACCGCAGCATCCCGTCCTCGCGGCGGCCGTCGGCCACCAGCTCGGGCGCGCTCGACCAACACGTCTCGACGTGGTTCGGGCACCGCGGGGCGAACGCACAGCCGCCCGTCCACGGGATGTTGTCGGCGACCGAGCCCTTGACGGGCACCAGTCTCTCGCCCCTCGGCGCGTCGAGCCTCGGGATGGACGCCAGCAGTCCGTGCGTGTAGGGGTGGCGGGGTTCGGCGAACAGGTCGTGGCGCTGCGCACGTTCCACGATCCGCCCGCCGTACATCACGTTGACCTGGTCGCACAGGCCCGCGACCACGCCGAGGTCGTGCGTGATCATGATCAGTGCCGTACCGGTCTCCGACACCAGTTCCCGCAGCAACGTGAGGATCTGCGCCTGGATGGTGACGTCCAGTGCCGTGGTCGGTTCGTCCGCGATCAGCAGCTTCGGTGAGCACGCCAGCGCGATGGCGATGAGCACACGCTGCCGCATCCCGCCCGAGAGCTGGTGAGGGTACTCGTCCACACGCCGCTTCGGGTCCGGGATTCCCACGCGCGCGAGCAGGTCGACGGCCTCGGCCTTCGCCTGCTTGCGCGTGAGCTTCCGGTGCCGCAGCAGCACCTCCGTCAACTGCACCCCGATCGACACCACAGGGTTGAGCGACGACAGCGGGTCCTGGAACACCATGCCCAGGTCACGGCCGCGCCGTTCGTCCAGCTGCCGCTGGGACAGCGTCAGCAACTCCTCGCCCGCGAACGTCACCGAACCCTCGACACGCGCGCTGCGAGCGGGCAGCAAACCCATGATCGCCAGGGACGTGACCGACTTGCCGCAGCCGGACTCCCCCACCAGCCCCACGGTCTGGCCCGGCTCGACGTCGAAGGAGATCGAGTCGACGGCCGTGGTCGGCTGCTCGCCCTTGCGGTGGAAACTCACCGACAGGTCGCGTACTTCCAGCAGAGCCATGCCATCACCGCCGTTGCCGAGGATCGAGGGCTTCCCGCATCGACTCGCCGACGAGGGTGAACCCCAAGGCCACCACGACGATGCAGGCCGCGGGCCAGAAGGCCAGGTGCGGCTGCGTGTCGAAGTAGTCCTGTGCGTTACCGAGCATCTGCCCCCACTCCGGGATCGAGTCGTCCGCGGCGCCGAGGCCGAGGAACGACAGCGCCGCCGCGTCCAGGATCGCGATCGCGAGCACGAGCGTGGACTGCACGATCACGGGGCCGAGCGAGTTCGGCAGGATGTGCCGGAACACGATCGCGCCGCGCTTCACACCGAGCGCCCTGGCCGCGAGCACGTGATCGCTTTCCCTGACCGCGAGCATCGTGCCGCGCAACAGGCGCGCGAAGATCGGCACCTGCACGATGGCGACGGCGAGGATCACCGAGAACTGGGTCTGCTGCACGAACAACGCGCCGATGGACACGGCCAGCAGCAGCGACGGGATCGACAGCATCACGTCCACGACGCGCATCACCACGGTGTCGACCCAGCCGCCGAACGCGCCCGCGAGTGTGCCCAGCACCGTTCCACCGCCGAGCCCGATCACCGTGGCCAGCAACGCCACCAGCAGGGTCTGCTGCGAACCCAGCAGGACACGCGAGAGCAGGTCGCGACCGTACTGGTCACCGCCCAGAGGGTGTCCCGGCTGCGACGGCGGGATCTCGTTGCGGGCGTTGGACACCTGGTGCTCCAGCAGCCGCAACGCCGGGTCGTGCGGCGCCAGCCACGGCGCCAGCGCCGCCAGCAACACGAACAGCCCGATGATCGTGGCGCCGATCAGAAACAGCGGGTTGCGCCGCAACCTGCGCCACGCCGACTTGGCGAGGCTCAGTCCCTCCGCGCCCGACGAGCCGGTGCCGTCGGGTTCGAGTCCCCCCGCGACACCGCCCGCCGTGGCGGCGAGCTCGTCGATCTTCGTTGCACGCGAGGCCATGTCACGCCCCCGCTTTCTGCGCCGTCCGGATGCGCGGATCGATGAGCGCGTACGACAGGTCGACGACGAGGTTGACCAGGACGTAGGAGGCCGCCCCGGCGATGATCACCACTTGGAGCACGGGGAAGTCCTTGCGTTCGAATCCGAGCGCGAGTGCCTCGCCGATGCCGTGCCAGGCGAACACGGTCTCGGTGAGCACCGCCCCCGACAGCAGGGAGCCGGTCTGCAGGCCGATGGTCGTCACCACGGGCAGCATCGCGTTACGCAGGATGTGGCGGTCGCGGATCACGCGCTTGGCCAGGCCCTTCGACCGTGCCGTGCGCACGTAGTCCTCGTCCAGCACGTCCAGCACGGACGCCCGGGTGATGCGGAAGATGACCGCGAACGGGATCGACGACAGCGCGATGGCGGGCAGGATCAGGTGCACCAGCGCGTCGAGCGCCGCGTCCCACTCCCGCGTCAGGATGCCGTCGAGCACGAAGAACCCGGTGACTCTCGTGGCGTCGATACCGACGCTCTGCCTGCCGCCCGTCGGCAGCCAGCCGAGCTCGATGGCGAAGAGCCACTTCAGCAGGAACGCCAGGAAGAAGATCGGAACGGAGATACCCACCAGCGAACCGACGATGCCCATGTTGTCGAGCCAGCCGCCGCGGCGGCGAGCCGACAGGTAACCGAGTGGGATCGCGGTGGCCAGCGCGATGAGGATGGCCGCGAGGCTCAACTCGATGGTGGCGGGGAACCGTTCGAGGAACAGCTCCATCGCGGGCTTGCCGGGGGAGACCCCGATGGAGGCACCGAAGTTGCCCGTCAGCGCCCGTTCGAGGAACGCGAAGTACTGGACGAAGATCGGGTCGTTCAGACCGAGGTCTTCTGTCAGCTGTGCGCGGCTCTCCGCCGTGCCGCGGTCACCCAGGAGGGCCGAGACCGGCCCTCCCGGGAGTGCCCGCAGCCAGGCGAAGAGCAACACCGAGAGAACGAACAGGACGAGTACGAGTTGCAGTACTCGCCGGATTGCGAACCGGAGCACGGGTCAGCTTCTACTCCGCGACGGTGACCGTCGAGAACTCCTCCTTGGTCAGCGGGCTGGGCACCAGCCCCTCGACCTCGGAGCGGACCACCAGCGCGGGCGGCGAGTGCGACAGCGGGATGGCGGGCAGGTACTCGGACATCATGTCGCGGTTGATGTCCTGGTAGGCAGCCTCGCGCTCAGCGTCGTCCACGATGGAGTCGGCTTCGTCCAGCGCGTTCGCGAGGTCCTCGCCCCAGGGCGAGCCACCGGTGTAGAACTGGTTGTCCGTCGTTCCGAAGAACGTGCCGATGAAGTTGTTCGGCGAGTTGTAGTCACCGGTCCAACCCAGCAGGAACAGCTCGGCCCTCGCCGACTCGACGTCGTCGACGTAGCCACCGGCCCAGGGCTTGCTCACCGGCTTCACGGTGATGCCTGCCGCCTCCAGGTCCTCCTTGATGGCGCCGAAGATGGCCTCGGGGTTCGGCATGTAGGGCCGGGTGACCTGGGTCGGGTACCAGAGTTCGACGGTCAGGTCGGAGTAGCCGGCCTCGTCGAGCAGCTGCTTCGCCTTCTCGGGATCGTGCGGGTACTCCTGCACGTCGTCGGCGTAGCCGTCCACGGAGCTCGGGTACATCTGCTTCGCGACCTCGGAGTTCTCCGGCATGATCGAGGAGACGAGGGTCTCCCGGTCGATCGCGTGCGCCAACGCCTGGCGCACCTTCAGTTCCTTGAGCGCCGGGTTGTCCTTCTGGGTGATGCCCAGGTAGAGGATGTTGAACGGGTCGCGGATCTCGACCTTGAAACCGGCCTTCTCCAGCGCGTCCCAGTCGGACGGCGACGGGAAGTCGTAGCCGTCGATCTCGCCGGCCTCCAGGGCCTGCTTGCGCGCCGTCTCGTTCGGGATGATGCGGAAGATCAGCGTGTCGAGCTTGGCCTTCCCGCCCCAGTAGTCGTCGTTGCGCTTGAGAGTGATGGTGCCGTTGGCCTCGTCGTAGCTCTCGAAGACGAACGGCCCGGTGCCCGTCGGGTGCTGGCGCGCGTACTCCGAGAACACGAAGCTGTCGCCCTGCGCCTTGACGTCGTTGGCCTTGTACTCGTCCATCGCCTTCGGGCTCTGCATGGCGAAGGAGTCCTGCGACAGCATCGTCGGGAAGTCGGCCGTGTACCGGGTGAGTTTCAGCTCGACGGTGTGCTCGCCCGTGGCCTCGCAGCCGTCGTACAGCGACGGCTTCTCACCGTCGGCGAAGCCGCCGAAGTTCTCGGTCCAGTAGTACGCCAGCGCAGGGGAGGAACCCGCGCCCTCCTGCGTGTACATGCGCTCGAAGTTCGCGCACACGGCCTCGGCGTCGAACGGCGTGCCGTCGTGGAACTTCACGCCCTGCTGGAGCTCGAAGGTCCAGGTCTTGCCGTCCTCGCTCGGTTCCCAGGCCTTGGCGAGCTCGGGTTCGAGTTCGGCGGTGCCCGGCTTGATGCCGACGAGGTTCTCGAAAATCTGCCGCGTCACGCGGAACGTCTCGCCGTCGGAGGCGAAGAACGGGTCGAAGTTGGACGGAGCTCCCGTGGCACCGAAGACGAACGTGCCGCCCTCTCCACCGCCTCCGCCGGCGTCACGCTCGGATTCGGCACACGCCGCGAGCGAGAACGCGAGCGCACCCGCGATGCCGATCACGGCCAGGCGGCGTGGTCGAGCCACCCGTGATTGGAGCATGTTGGCCCCCTTGAGCAAAGGCATCGGTTCAGGCCGCGTCCACGGAAGGTGTACGCGGATGGTGGGTGACCATAGCGGTTATCGCCCGCTCACTTAAGACCTTGACGCGAGGTTCGTTGTCCTTCCCGGCCCTTGCCCACCACCTCGCACGGGGCCCGGCCCCTGGCTCTCGTGGTGCCTCTTGATCTCGGTATCGAAGATCGAAACCGCGTGTGCCTCGGTTTTCTGCCACAGCGGAAGGTCACCCGCGAAGTCACCCGATCGAGCACCAGTCACCCGAACGGACTACATCGAATGGATTGATCACAGTTGGATAACCGCTGACGCCGCAGTGAACGAACTTTCGGACCGGTCGCTTTCGGAATCGATTCCGCTACGCCGGTGTCACTCGGCGCTCGCAGGCGCGGTTCACGACCGACCGCGTGGCCCGGATGCCGCGACAGCAGTCCATCCAGGAGAACGGTGACCGTGCGGCCGGACCACGTCGTCGGCATGCGCCCGGGTGTCGTCCACAGCGAACCAGCCGTCCTCGAAACGCTGCCACGCGGAAAGCAGCGGCCGACACGCCTCACCGTCGCGGGCCACCGCCCGCTCCAGGCGGTCGACGCGGCCGGGAACCTCGACCCAGCACAACCGCGTCAGCACGGGACGCACCGACGTCCGGCCCGCCGACACGCCCTCCAGTACGAGCACGTCGGGCACGGGCACCCGGACCTCCGCGCCCGGGCGGGGTTCACCGGTGGTCCAGTCCCACGCGCGGTAACCCCCTGGCCGCCCCTCGGCGAGCCGGTCGAGCACCTCGGCAAGCCTCGGCCACCACGACACCGGGTCGTCCCAGGTGGCGAAGTCGTCGGTGCTCACGAGCCCGACGTGACACCCGCGTTCGCGCAGGCAGGCGACGAGCGTGCGTGCGAACGTGGACTTACCCGAACCGGAAGGACCGTCGACGGACACGAGCCGCACCGCGCCGAGCCGGGCGGGCGACGCCAACACCGCGTCGGCCACCCGGTCGACGACCGGCTCAGAGTGCACGGCGGCCGGACAACGCCCGCCCGAGAGTGAGTTCGTCGGCGAACTCCAGGTCACCGCCCATCGGCAGCCCGGACGCCAACCGCGTCACCGTCAGCCCGGGGAAGTCCTTGAGCATCCGCACGAGGTACGTCGCCGTGGCCTCGCCCTCGGTGTTCGGGTCGGTGGCGATGATGACCTCGGACACGTCGTCGCTGCCGATGCGAGCGAGCAACTCCTTGATCCGCAACTGGTCGGGCCCCACGCCCGACAGCGGGTCGAGGGCGCCTCCCAGCACGTGGTAGCGGCCCCGGAACTCGCGGGTGCGTTCCACCGCGAGCACGTCCTTGGGCTCCTCCACGACGCAGATGAGACTGACGTCGCGACGCGGGTCGGAGCAGATACGGCACCGCTGGTTCTCGGAGACGTTGCCGCACACCTCGCAGAACCGCACGCCCTCCCGTACCTTGCCGAGCACCTCCTGCAGCCGCGCGATGTCGGCCGGGTCGGAACCGAGCAGGTGGAAGGCGATGCGCTGCGCGCTTTTCGGACCGATGCCGGGCAGCCGCCCGAGTTCATCGATCAGATCCTGAACTACGCCCTCGTACACCGTTATCCAGGCAGTCCGAAACCACCGAGGTCGGGCATGCCGCCCCCGAGACCACCCGCGAGGGGGCCGAGCTTCTCCTCGGTGAGCCGCTGCGCGTTGCCCATCGCGTCACGCACGGCGGCCACCACGAGGTCGGACAGCGTCTCGGTGTCGGAGGGGTCGACCACCTTCGGGTCGATCGTCAAATCCTTCAGTTCGAGACTCCCGCTGACGGTCGCGGTCACCAGGCCGCCACCCGCGGTGCCGGTCACCTCGGC
Source organism: Saccharomonospora cyanea NA-134 (assembly GCF_000244975.1). Lineage (NCBI taxonomy): Bacteria > Bacillati > Actinomycetota > Actinomycetes > Pseudonocardiales > Pseudonocardiaceae > Saccharomonospora > Saccharomonospora cyanea. Next base: position 5,013,344 of record NZ_CM001440.1, read on the forward strand.
GTTCGCCAACTCCTCCTGTGCCGCGACGAGCTGCTCCTGCATCTTCTGCGCCTGCTGGAGGATCTGCTGCATGTCGGGCATTCCGCCGCCGGGTTGCACCATGATGTGGCTATCCGATCCTTTTCGTGGTCAGTCTCGTCACTGCGCGGGGTTGTCACACCTGCCCCCAGCCTAGCCGCACCGGGGCGGGCCGCCGCGCCTCCCATGAGGGTCGCCACCCGGCCCGAGGTCGGTCGGCCACGCTCACGTGATCAGTCGATTGGCCGGGCACCGAGGTGTTTGGTGATCAGGTTCCGGGCCCGCGTCTCGGGGTCGACCGACTCGGGGGCCTGCTCCGTCTCGTCCGGCGGGTACGGCTCGTCGTCCGGTTCGGGCGGCAACGGGATGTCCGGCTCGGACGCCGTGGCGCGCGCCGCCCTCGCCTGCTCGGACTCGCTCGGCCTCGTCGAGCCCGACGGCCGTTGGTACGTGCGAGCCCTGCCCTGCTGCTCCGCGCGGGGGGCCGCCTGCCGCGCACCGGCCTGCGGCGCCGAGGGCGGCTGCCCCTCCCCCGACATCGCGCTGGGGTGTACGCACCGCACCGTCCACTCACCGGAGACGACCTGGGAGAGCGCCCGTGCGATGCAGTCGACGTTGCGGGGTTCCGACAGTCGCCGCACGAGTGGCTGCGCCGGGTGTGTGAGCACCACGGTGGTGCCCTCGACGCTGTGGACGGTCGCACCGGTGAGCAGGGCCTCCGTGCTGCGGCTCATGTTCCGCACGGCGGCGAGCACCTGCGGCCAGTACTGGCGCAGGCCCGCGGCGTCCACCTGCCCCGGGCCGCTCTCTCCGGGTGCGGCGCCGCCGCGGGGAGGCCGCGGCGCGGCAGCCGGTGTCTCCGCGCGGGCGGGGCGGCTCTCCTGGGTCGGCTGCGCGGGCCGCTCCGGCTCCCTCGCGGTCCGCTGGGACGGCCGCTCGAACACCCTCTCGACCGCGGGCCGGGCCGGTGCCTGCTGCGCGGGCCCCTCGGCCGGGGCCGCGGGTGCCGCCGGGGCCGCCTGCGGCGTGGCGGGCACCCCGGCGGCGATCCGGCGTTCCAGCTTCTCGAGCCGCTGCAACATGGCGCCTTCGTCGTCGGCGACCTCGGGCAGCAGCATCCGGGAGCACAGCAGTTCGAGCACCAGCCGCGGCGACGTGGCACCGCGCATCTCCAGCAGGCCGTTGTGCAGGATCTCGGCGTAGCGCGTGAGGGTGCCGGGCTGCAGACTCTGGGCCTGAGCCACCATGCGTTCGATCTGCTCCTCGGGCGCCGAGACCATGCCGTTGTCCGCCGCTTCCGGCACCGAGCGCAGCAGGATCAGATCCCGCAGCCGGTCGAGCAGGTCGGTGGCGAAGCGGCGCGGGTCGTGCCCCGCGTCGGCGAGCCGGTCGATCGTGCCGAACACGCTCCCGGCGTCGTCGGTGGCCAGCGCGTCCACCATCGCGTCGAGCAGCGCCGAGTCGGTGACACCGAGCAGCGCGGCGGCGCGCTCGTAGGTGACCCCCTCCGGGCCCGCTCCGGCAAGCAGTTGGTCCAGCACCGACTGCGTGTCCCGCGCCGAACCGCCGCCCGCGCGGATCACCAGCGGGTACACCGCGGGCTCCACGGTCACGCCCTCCGCGGCGACGTTGCGTTCCAGCAACTCGCGCATGGCGCTCGGCGGGATGAGCCGGAACGGGTAGTGGTGCGTCCGCGAGCGGATGGTGGTGAGCACCTTGTCCGGCTCGGTGGTGGCGAAGATGAAGATCAGGTGTTCCGGCGGCTCCTCCACGATCTTCAGCAGGGCGTTGAAGCCCTGCGGCGTGACCATGTGGGCCTCGTCGATGATGAACACCCGGTAGCGCGACTCGGCGGGCGCGTAGAACGCGCGGTCGCGCAACTCGCGGGCGTCGTCGACCCCGCCGTGGCTGGCGGCGTCGAGCTCGGTGACGTCCACGCTGCCCGGCCCCTCGGGCGCGAGCGCCTGGCACGGGCCGCACTTGCCGCACGGGTCGGGCGTCGGCCCCTCGACGCAGTTGAGCGAGCGGGCCATGATGCGCGCGCTCGACGTCTTCCCGCAGCCGCGCGGCCCGGAGAAGAGGTAGGCGTGGTTGATACGGCCGGAGGCGAGCGCGGTGCGCAGCGGTTCGGTGACGTGCTCCTGCCCGACGACCTCGGCGAAGGTCGCCGGCCGATACTTGCGGTACAGCGCTAGAGCCACGTCGCGAGCGTACCGGCAGGTCCCGACGGTGTGCCCGTTGCCCGCAGGGCACGGAGGCGGACGAGAGCAGGGCGGCAGGGACGCGAACACAGGTCGGCCGAGCCCGGAAAAAGAAGGGGACCCCCGCACCCGTCAGAGCCTGCTTATCCTTGCTGCCTTCCGGCCCTGGGGAGGTTCACAGGATGGACGCCGCGGGGGTCCGCCAGCCAGTCTAGGCCATCCCGGCCGACCGCATCGAGCCCGGGTGGCCCACCGATCACGAAACCACGGGGGGCCAGTTCACCTGGGCAGGTCGAACTGCCCGGCCTTCACCGCCTTCAGGAAGGCTTCCCACTCGGAGTGGCGAAACACGAACACCGGACTCTCGGCCAGCTTGGTGTCGCGCACACCGACCTTGTCGTCGGCGAGGTTGACCTCGACACAGTTGCCGCCGTTGGGTTCACTGGCGAAGGACTTGCGCCAGTTGCCCGGGTCGAACCAGCCCACGGCCGTTGTCGGGTCGTATTCCCCGTTGCCGACATAATCGACCATCGCCTACCTCCGCGCCTGGTGCGGGGAGACCCGCATCCCTGTCGCCACCCACACGATCTTGTTGCCGCAGGGCGGAGACCCTCCGAAGGGATGCGTCCATCCGTGCGACATTCGACCACGCGGGTCGACAACACGATTATTCACAAACTAGGATTATTACTAGTGGGTACGGATAACCGCAGGCGAGCGGGGTCGATCTGGTGAGAGATCGGCAACAACTCCGGGGGATGGAGCAGGGCATGGCCGTACGACTCGACGTTGAACCGTTGTTGACCAGGCGGTCGACAGGGGAAGTCGAAGCCGAGAACGTGACCGAACCGCGTCGCAACAGGTGGAACCTGAACCTCGTCAAACTTCCGGCCCGGAAGAAGCCCGCGTCCCTCCTCTTCGTCGACGATCCGCTCGCGCTGCGCTACCTCTGCCGAGCCTAGGGCCTGTTTCGCGGGGACCGCGTACCGGCCGCACTTCGGAGATAGAGCTGGAAAACCCCCCGAGCGGCATCGCGGATCAGTCGAGGGCCTCGCGGTACTCCTGCGCGAGCTGCTTGAGGAACTGTCGCGTCTCCTGGCGTTCGAGTGCCGCACCGCGAAGCCGGTCCCACGCGTCGACGAAGATCTGGAAGTCCTTGGCGTCGTCGAGGTAGAGACCGCCCGCGGAGTGCTCGATGTAGACGAAGTCCCGGGTGCGGTCGGGGAACCGCATGATCGTGAAGTCGTTGGGCACCGAAGCCAGCCTGGCGTCGAACGGCAGGACGTGCACGTACACCCGCTGCCGCTGGTCCAGCTCCAGCATGTGCTCGATCTGGTCGAGCATCACCGCCGGGGCGCGCCCGCCGGGAGCCCGCCGCAACGCCGCCTCACTGACGATGAAGCGGTAGTAGGGCGGCTGCTGCTGGTCGAAGACCGACTTACGGTCGAGCCGGTTGCGCACCAACGCGGTGATGTCGGTGGCCCCGTACTCGGTGAACTGCTTGAGCATGTAGTGCTCGGACTGCAACGGGCCCGGAATGCGCTCGCAGTGCCACGTCATGATCTCGGCGGCCGCGGGTTCGAGATCGGTGAACGTCCGGAACCAGTGCGGCACCACCGAGCGGTAGCCGGACCAGTGGCCGCGCTGCCCGGCGGCCGATCTCGCCATGTCGACCAGTGTCTCGGCCTCTTCGCCCGTCACGCCGTACGCCTCCAACATCCTGCGCACGTCGCCGAGCTTCGCGCCGACCGCGCCTGACTCGATCTTGTTGACCTTCCCCTGGGTGCAACCGAGGATGTCGGCGACCTGCTGCTGGGTGAGCCCGGCGGACCTGCGTGCGTGTCGCAGTTCGTTGCCGAGCTGTTTACGGCGGGAAGTCACGGTGCTGGCCATGGCGAGGTGACGTTACCGCGTTCGACCACCCAGGTGAAATCACCTCTCCGGCTGGCTCGCGATCTCCCACCGCCACTCTGAGCAACCGTGAGACGCGCACCGGTGCCGCGTAGGGTGCGATTATGACCTCTCAGACGGCCAAGGCAAGCATCGGCGTCACCGGACTCGCGGTGATGGGACGCAACCTCGCCCGCAACCTCGCCCGCCACGGGCACACCGTCGCCCTGCACAACCGGACGGAACAGCGGACCCGCGACCTCGTCGAGAACTTCGGCTCCGAGGGAGAGTTCGTCCCCACCTACTCCGCCGAGGAGTTCGTGCAGGCCCTGGAGCGCCCGCGCAAGCTCGTCATCATGGTCAAGGCGGGCTCCCCCACCGACGCGGTCATCGAGGAGTTCGCACCGCTGCTGGAGCCCGGGGACATCGTCATCGACGCGGGCAACGCCCACTTCGCGGACACCCGCCGCAGGGAGGCCGCGCTCCGCGAGCGGGGCCTGCACTTCGTGGGCACCGGCGTGTCCGGCGGTGAGGAAGGCGCCCTGCACGGGCCCAGCATCATGCCCGGCGGCTCGGCCGAGTCGTACGAGTCGCTGGGACCGCTGTTCGAGGACATCTCCGCGAAGGTGGACGGCGCGCCGTGCTGCACCCACGTCGGCCCCGACGGCGCGGGCCACTTCGTGAAGATGGTGCACAACGGCATCGAGTACTCCGACATGCAGCTCATCGCCGAGTCGTTCGACCTGCTGCGGGGCGTGCTGGGCTACGAGCCCGCGCAGATCGCCGAAACGTTCCGCACGTGGAACACGGGCCGGCTCGACTCGTACCTCATCGAGATCACCGCCGAGGTCCTCGCGCACACCGACCCGAGCACCGGCAGGCCGTTCGTCGACATCGTGGCCGACCAGGCGGAACAGAAGGGCACCGGACGCTGGACCGTGCAGAACGGGCTGGAACTGGGCGTGCCCATCACGGGTATCGCCGAGGCCACGTTCGCCCGGTCGCTGTCGGGTCACGCCGGGCTGCGTAGCGCGGCGCGCGGACTCGCCGGCCCCGACCGGGCAGGCGGCGCCCGAAACGGTGTGCCCGAGAGCTTCGCCGACGACGTCGAGCAGGCGTTGTACGCGTCGAAGGTGGTCGCCTACGCCCAGGGGTTCAACCAGATCCAGGCGGGCAGCAGCGAGTACGGGTGGAACATCGACCTCGGTGCGGTGGCCGCGATCTGGCGTGGAGGCTGCATCATCCGCGCGAAGTTCCTCGACGACATCCGCGCCGCCTACCGCGCGGAACCGACGCTGCCGACCCTGCTGACCAGCGGCGAGTTCCGCAGGGCCGTGGAGGACGCGCAGGAGGCGTGGAGGTCCGTGGTGTCCACCGCCGTGCGGCTGGGCATCCCGACGCCCGGGTTCTCCACGGCACTCGCCTACTACGACGCGCTGCGGGCCGAGCGGCTCCCCGCGTCGCTGATCCAGGCACAGCGCGACTACTTCGGCGCGCACACCTACCGCAGGGTCGACCGCGAGGGCAGCTTCCACACGACCTGGGCCACCGACCCGCGCGTGGAGCACGAAGCCTGAGCGTCGGTGCCGGGCCCGCCCCCGATCGGCGGGCCCGGCACCGCGTCTCCCTCCGGTGACTCCGGGACGTAGGTGTGGCCGGTTCTTGCGCCTACCTGGTCTCCTCGATCCTGGTCTTCACGATGGGACCGGAGGTCGTTCGGCAGTCCTTGCCCTCACAGGAGGGGGCCGTGAACTCGTCGGCGAGCGGTTCGTGAGCCACCTCGGGCGCGAGCGACCACAACACCGTCCCCGAAGCCACACCCAACTCGTTGCCGTCGAGTGCGACGGCCCGGGCCCCCACGAACCATCCCGTGTCCAGGTTCAGGATGATCTCCCTGCGCTGCCCGCTGTCCGGGTCGTCGATGCCGACGGCGACACCGGTGTTGTTCTCCAGCACGATGTCGTTCATGCGCGTCCTCATCGTGACGCTCTCGTCCGTGACGTGGATGCCGGGCAGCTCGGCGAGCTCGCGGTACATGGCCGCCCTCACCTCCGCCGGCACCATCTCGGTGCGCAACGCCCGGATGGCGGTGTCGAACACGTCGTCGGCGCGGTCGTTCCCGGCGCCACCGATCCGCCAGGGCGTCTCGTCCGGCTCGGGGAGCATGGAGTTCAGCTTCCGAAGGGGTTGTTCCTCACCGACCAGGCCGCTGTACACCTGGGGCCGGTACCAGTGCTCGTCGTCCACACACGGCCCTGTACCCGGTTCGTTGGTGCTGCCGCACAGCGTGCCCGTGAACGCGTGCTCGACAGGGGCCGGCTCGCTATCGGATTCGTGGCCGAGCCACTCCGGCGCGCTGGTGACGTGCTGCCGAAGCTTCCAGACGCGGCCGTCGTCCGACCACGCCTCCCTCAGTCGTTCCTGACCGACGACGAACGTGTCCCCCTCTTCGCCCTCGACCAGGTGTGGAACGAACTCCCGCTGGCTCGTGAGGAAGGGGAACGTGACCGGACGGTCGTATTCGCGCTTGCTCTCAGCCGTCTCCGCGGCCTGCGACAGAACGTCCTGCGCGGTGAGTTCCGGTGCGGTGGCCGTCTGCTCCGGCGCCTGCCCCGCGGGCCCCACCGCGCCGGTGTCGCCCGACAGCATGGCCAGGGGGACTACCACCGCGGCCGCGACCGACGCCGCCGCGGCGACCACCGGCCCCCACCGGCGGAAGGGCAACCGCGAAACACCGGCCCTCACGGGCGCACGCCTCGGACGTCTCTTCGACTCCGCCCGCGCCGCCGCCAGTACCCTGGCGCGCGCGTCGTCCAACCGCGGCTGGTCGGCGCGCATCTCGTGATGGAGTTTTCGCAGAGCCTCGTCGAGCGCCGCGTCCGACGTCGCGTCGGGCATCGACCGTCGGTTCTCGTCCATCATCGGTGACCTCCCCGTGCGGTGCCGCGCTCCTCGCGCTGCAGAACTGTCCTGAGCTTTCGACGGACGCGGTGCAGGCGTGAGCGCACCGTGCTCGGGGGCAGGTCAAGCGCCTGACCTATCTCGGTGGGCGTCAGCTCGGCCCACGCCGACAGCAGCAGGACGTCGCGGTCGGCCCGCGACAGTCCCGCGAGGGCGGTGGCCAACCGCCGGGTGCGTTGCTGCGCGTCCACCCGCTCGGTGGCCCTGGCGTCGACCGCCTCGGCGATCGACGACCCTGTCGCCCCTCCGTCCGCCGCGATTCGCGCGGTCACCCGCAAGCCTCTCAACTCCTTCCTGACGTGGCCTCTCAGAACATTCGTGGCGATGCCGTACAACCACGGGCGCACCGGGCCGCGCCCCGGGTCGTATGTCGCCCGCTTGCGCAACGCGAGCAGGAACGTCTCCGCGACGAGGTCGTCGGCGACGTGCACGCCGACCCGGCCTGCGAAGTACGAGCGCAACGCGGGCGCGTGCGCGTCGAAGAGCCCGGTGAAGAGCACCTCGGGATCACCATCCGCGAGATCGGGATGGGAGTCACCGACCGCGCGCGCACTCACCCGCTCAACACGGGTTCCGACCAACACGTACACGCCAGGACTTGGCCGCTGGCACCACGCGCGTTCCCACGAAAGACTGAATGTGTGACCTATGTCACTTCACATCCACGGGACGGCAACACACGACCTTTCTCCGGACAACACCGGTCATGTCGGAAAGAAGATCATGTCGGAGAGAGAAATGAACTGCCGGCGCTGGGCGTTGGCCGTGATCTCAGGAGGGCTCCTGGGTCTCAGCGTCACGATCGTCGGTTCCACGGTCGACACCGCCACGTCCACCACGGCCGCCAGCACAGCCATCACGTCCACCGGCACGCCGACGGAGTCGGTGCCCAGCCTCCGACCACACCGCTCGGACGGCGAGGAGTCGTCCTCCACGCCCCCGCCGGAACCTCCGAAGCAACTCGTCGTCGGCCACGGATTCGACGACGTCGGGGTGATGGTCTACGACCAAGCCCGGGCGGTGGTCGCACTGGAGCACAACGCCCACGAACAGTTCACGTCCGCGTCGCTGGTGAAACTGCTGATCGCCTTCGACGCCCTCGAACAGGGGGCACCTCCCTCCGACGTGCACACCATGATCGCGGAGAGCCACGATCAGCTCGCCGGCCAGTTCTGGGTGCACGGCGGCAGACCCGACCTGGTCACCAGGTGGGCCGAGCGACTCGGCCTGGAGAACACCGAGGCACCCGAGCTGCCCAACATGTGGGGCGACACGCTGACCACGGCCGCCGACACGGTGAAGGTCTACCGGTACCTGCTGTACGAGGCGCCTCCGAAGACCCGTGACGTGGTCCTGTCCGCTCTGCGCGACTCGACGCCTCACGGCACCGACGGTTTCTACCAGCACTTCGGGATCCCCGACGCGGCAGGGGAGCTACCGTTCGCGGTGAAGCAGGGATGGGCGTGTTGCACGGACGAGCGCGTCCTGCACACCACCGGCCTGGTGGGAGACGACGACCGCTACATCGTCGCGGTACTCACCCGCACCTCGCGTGGCGTCGACTACCAGACCGTGTCGGAGAGGCTCACCGCCTACGTCGAACAGGTCCTCACCGCGACCGGTGTGGACCACGATTCGTCCCTTCCGGAGAGAACCCCGGTTCGAGACCCCCACCGCGGGTAACTCCGATGCCATGTTGTCTTCTATCGCGCGCGGCGCCGCCGCAGGCGCCGCGGGAACCACCGCACTGCACGCCGCCACCTACCTGGACATGACGCTGCGGGGCCGCCCGTCGAGCAGCACCCCTCAGCAGACGATCGACAAGATCAGCGAGGCGGCGGGAACGGAGATCCCCGGCACCACCGAGCAGAAGGAGAGCCGCAAGTCCGGGCTCGGTGCCCTGCTCGGGATGGTCACGGGAACCACCGTCGGCGTCTGCTACGGAGCACTGCACGGCCTCGGCTGGCGCCCTCCGATGCTCGTGGGCGGTGTCGTGGCGACGGTCGCCGCGATGGTGGGTTCGAGTGCGCCCATGACGGTGCTGGGGGTGACCGACCCCCGGACGTGGAGCACCTCGGACTGGCTCAGCGACGCCCTGCCGCACCTCGCCTACGGCCTGGTCACGGCGGCCACCTTCGCGATGACGGAGAACAACCACCGCCGGCGCGGGTTCCGCGGGAGAAGGCGCCGGGCGAACAGGGCCGCCACCATGCGCGCACTCGCGATCTGAGAGCCTGAAGCGGGCAGGCTCCCGGTCGGGTCACTCCGCCACCAGTTCCCGCACCGCCTCGACCACGGAGTCGGCGTCGATGCCGGCGTGGCGGAGTTGCTCGGCGGGGGTGGCGGACCCCGGCAGCGCCAGCACACCGAGCTTGACCACCGTGGGCATCGCGATGGAGCCGGTCAACGCGTCCAGCACCGCATCGCCGAGCCCGCCCTGCGGCCAGTGGTCCTCGACGGTGACGATGCGGCCGGTGTCGGCCGCAGCCCGCCGCAGGGTCGCCACGTCCACCGGCTTCAGCGAGTACAGGTCCACGACCCGCGCCCGCACGCCCTCGTCGGCGAGCGCGTCGGCCGCCCGCAGCGCCTCGTGCACCGTGATGCCCGCGCCCACGATCGTCACCTCGTCGGCGTCGGACGAGCGAAGCACCTTGCTGCCCCCGATGGGGAACGTCTCCTCCGGCCCGTACAGGACCGGTGTGTCCTCGCGGGTGGTGCGCAGGTAACGGATGCCGGAGTGCTCGGTCATCGCCGCCGTGAGGTGCGCAGTGGAGTTCGCGTCGCACGGGTAGAGCACGGTGCTGCGCCACAACGCCCGGAACGCCGCGATGTCCTCCAGACCCATCTGCGAAGGACCGTCCGCACCGATGGACACGCCCGCGTGCGAACCGACGAGACAGAGGTCGGCCCCACTGACGGCGGCCATGCGGACGAAGTCGTACGCGCGGCTCCAGAACGCGGCGAAGGTCGCGGCGAACGGGAGCCAGCCACGCACCGAAAGACCGACGGCCGTCGCCGTCATCTGCTGTTCGGCGATGTAGCACTCGAAGAAACGGTCGGGATGCTCGGTCGCGAAGTAGGCGGTGCGCGTGGAGTCGCTGACCTCGCCGTCGAGCACCACCAGGTCGGAACGCGCGTGCCCCATGGAGGCGAGGGCCTGCCCGAAGGCCGTCCGGGTGGCCACGCGCCTGCCCTGCTCGTACACGGGGACGGCCAACTCCCTCAGCTCGTCGGGCCGGGAGGGCCGCTCGTACTCCGGAGCCGCCACCTCGACGCGGATGGCGCTGCGCCCACCCAGCTCGGCGATCGCGGCCTCGGCGTCCGGCAGCGGTTTGCCGTGCACGCCCTCGACGTCCTCCACGGCGCGAACGCCCTTGCCCTTGCGGGTGCGGGCCAGGATCGCGGTGGGCGACTCGCTCGCGGCTGCCTCGGCGTAGGCGGCGTCGATCGCCTCGACGTCGTGCCCGTCGATCTCGACGGTGTGCCAGCCGAACGCGGAGATCCGCCGGGCGTAGGCGGCGGTGTCCCACCCATGCCGCGTGGGGCCGCGCTGGCCGAGGCGGTTGACGTCCACGATCGCCGTCAGGTTGTGCAGCCGCTCGTACCCGGCGTGTTCGAACGCCTCCCACATCGAGCCCTCGGCGAGCTCGCTGTCGCCGCACAGCACCCAGACCCGGAAGTCCCGCCGGTCGAGCCGCTTACCCGCCAGCGCCATCCCCGCGCCGATGCCGAGGCCCTGCCCGAGCGAGCCCGTGGCCACGTCGACCCACGGCAACGCCGGGGTCGGGTGTCCCTGCAGCCTGCTGCCCGACGACCGGTACCAGCGCAGCTCCTCGGACGAGACGACCCCCGCCGCCACGTACATCGCGTACAGCAACGGCGACGCGTGTCCCTTCGAGAAGATCAGGTGGTCGTTGGCGGGGTTCTGCGCCGCCTCGAAGTCGTAACGCAGATGGCCGGCCAGCAACACCGCCATGAGGTCGGCCGCCGACAGCGACGAGGTCGGATGTCCCGACCCGGCGAAGTCCGCGGCGCGCACGGCGTCCACCCGGAGTTGCCTGCCCAGCGCCGTGAGCATGTCGTGATCCACAGTGGCGACCGACATGGCTGTCGCATACCCGCTGCGGCAGGCGCGGTAACCGGTCGCGCCCTCGGCGAAGGACGACGAGGGCGCCCTGCTACCCTTCTCGGCGGAGGATTGGCCGAGCGGCCTAAGGCGCACGATTGGAAATCGTGTTGGGTGTAACAGCCCTCACGGGTTCGAATCCCGTATCCTCCGCCAGCTCACGAACGCCGGGTCTCCTCATGAGGGGCCCGGCGTTCGTTGTGTTCGGGCTCTCCGGGCTCTCCGGGCTCTCCGGGGGAGCCTGAGTCACCCGGCGGGAGTTCTGAGGAGTCCACCGGTGCGTTCCGTGCGAGCCGTCGTTCCTGACGGGTCTTCAACCCTGCTGACAGCTCTTCCCGTCACACGGAAGGAGCGCCCGCCGGGCGGCAGCAACGCCGTACACGCACCAGTGGACCGGGACCTCAGATTCCGAGAACGGCTTTCACGCCCTGTACTGCCTCGACGACCGGACCACCTACCTCGCCGATCATCACGGCGATCCCCGAGATGGTCGCCAGCGCCCGCCGCAGAGCGCCTCGCGGCGCGTCCTGGCCTGCCTCGATCGTTCGGAGAGCGTCGTTGAGGGCTGGCCGATCCTCAACAGGCGCTTGGTCACGCAGAAGCTGGACAGCGGTCACCAGTGACCGTAGCGCCGCGGCGGCATCGGTGTGTTGCTGGCCCCTGTTGATGCCGATGTTGTGGTCGCCGTACTGCGTGACTCGGTCACCGATCTGGAAGTCACCACTCATCTTCCTGTCGCCTGCTTTCCGATGTTGTGATTCCCGTATTGCATGATCTGGTCACCGATGTGCGCGTTCTCGATCTGCAACTGGAACTCCGCGTATGGATTGTTGATTGCTTCCTTGACCTGAGCGTCGATGATGTCGACCTTGGCGAAGTCCGGACTGGTCAACACGGCGTGTGAGGAACTGGCGGTCTCGATGATGTACTGAGCGAGTTCGGGAGTACGAAGTCTCCTCACCAGCCTGGTGACCGAGCGGGTGGCCAGGATGCCCACGATGAGCAGCCCCACCAGACCGGCCGCCACGTCACTGCTGAATGCCCCCACGGCGAAGAGCAGGAGGAAGAGCAGCACCGGAAGGGACCACAGGAACCTCCTCACGGCACCCCGGTGGTCAGGTCGGAGGACCGCCCGTCGGGTCGCTGCCACATTGCGGAGCGGGTAGGTGTCGTGCCCGATGCAGAGAATCTGCTGTCTGATCCGCACGTCGACAAAGTCGGTTTTGTAGATCATCCTCCGAGCGGCTCCCTTCTCGGGATCGCGGCCAGGACGCTGACGCGGTGCGATTCGGCCGTGTCGCCGGCAGGTGTGTGGCGGGGGACGCGGAGCGAGGCGGCCACCACCCGTGCCGACCACCGCCGCAAGGATCGAAGCTTCACCGTCTTTTCCCTCTCTCGTGGTGGCGCGAACCAAACTCGGTGAATGGGCTTCACAAAGTAGCGCATCTTTACCTGTGTTGTTGGTACTTCCGTCGAAATTCGTGTTCGGTCACGATGTCGACGCGGTCGAGGCCGCTGCCGGTCAATGCGCGGAACTTTTCGCGTACCGGCCCGATCGCTGTGCCCCCGCACGGGGGCTCCCTGCCCGGGGAGCACGTCGTGCCGTCTCGCGCAGAGGCGTTCGGCGGAGCTTGAGTTACCCCACCTACCTGCTGACTGCTACTGATCACTCACGCTAAGTTGGGTACCGCGTGACAACACCCGACTTCCCAAGGAGCCCGCCTCATGCCCGGTGTGGAAGAGATTCGTGCGGGGATCGCCCTCGCGAACGAAAAGGCTTCCGCCAGCATCGCCGCCCTGCAACAGGCCGCTCAAGCACTTGAGGAAGCACAGCAATCCCTGGCTCAGGCCACCGCGGGCAGCACGCAGGAGGAGATCAACCAGGCACACGGCCTGCTCGCGGAGGCGCTGCAGACGGTGACGGGCACGCAGAGCACCATCCTGGCGTGCATCTCGTCCGCCGAGAGCTACTCGGCTCGGCTCTAGCCTTCGCGCCGATGTCACTGGAGCAGTTGCGGCACCTACTCGCCGAGACGCTGGGCGCGGTCGCCGACGCGCACGCCCACAGCGCCCGCGCGAAGGATCTGCTCGACGACTACCGGCGCGTGGTCGTCGAGGTGCAGGCGCAGGCCCAGCCGTGGCTGCCCGCCGAGCTGGCCAGGGCCGTGGAGCAGATCGACGCCAACCACGCGCGACTCGACACCGTGCGGGGTCTGCTCACGGAGTATCAGTCGAGATTGTGAAGTGTGCCCATGCGACGCAAGGTCGTCGAACAGCGCGCGCGGGTGACGAACGCGCTGGAAGCGCTGCGCCACCAGATCGGGCTCGCCCTCGGCGCCGCCCGTAACGCCCACTCCGACGCCGAGGACGCGCTCACGAAGCTGCGGCTGGAACAACTCGTGCTTTCGGTGGGGCTCGACCGCGCCGAGAACGACCCGAAACTCGCCGAGCACCGCGGGGATCCGGCCATGACCGCCGTGAGGGCGTGGCTGGAGAACGTGCGCAGCCGCTTCTACGCCGACTGGGCCGACGGTCCCGGCCAGTTGCGCGACCTCGTCGCCTCGGCGGCACCCGGCCCGGCGGGCAGGCCCGGTGGGGAGTGGCTCGGCAGGCTCGGCACCTCCGAAGGCATGCGGCCGCCCGAGCTGTGGCGCATCGGGGAGGCCACTGTGGACGGATCGAGTGTCGGGCGCACGCCCGGCACCACGCTGTCCTTCGACGTCGCCGTGCCGTTGCTCGACGAGTCACACCTGTCGATCACCTCGGCGCCGAAGACCAGGCCCACCGTCGACGCGCTCGTGGAAGGGTTGCTGATGCGGGTGCTCAGCACCTTCACCCCGGGCGCGGTGAAGGTGCACCTGTGGGACGTCGGCCAGCTCACGGCCGTACTGCCGAACTTCTACGCGTTGAGCCGAACCAGCGCCGTCACCGTCCACGACCCCACGCGGTTGGTCGACCTGCTCGACGAACTCGCCGGGCACATCCGCCGCATCCACACCCACACCATGCAGGCGGGCTACCCGTCCCTGCGCGCGATGCGCGAGGCCACCGGCAAACGCGTGGAGCCGTGGCGGATCGCGGTGCTGTACGGCAACGGTGAGGACCTCGCGCCCGAACACCTGCGGGACCTCAAGCGCGTGGCCACCGGCGCGCTCGCCGCCGGGATCTCACTCATCCTCGTGGACGTGCCCACGGTGCTGGGCGGTTCGGTGGAGACCATCTCCCTGCTCGACGACCGCCGCGCGGTGACGTCGATGACCGGGTCGGGCGTCGAGGTGCGGCTCGACCCGGCGTTGCCCGCCGGACAGGTGGCCGGCGCGGCGGCCCGCATCGCCGACGCGATCGTCACCAGGCAGGGCGGTCCACGGTCGTTCGCCGACCTGCTGCCGACGGAGTTCGGGCAGGAGTCCTCGGCGCGGGAGCTGCGGACTCCCGTCGGCTTCCACGAAGGCGAGCCGGTGGAGGTGGTGATCGGCGACGCCACCCCGCACGCCCTGATCGGCGGGCCGAGCGGCTCGGGGAAGACGAACTTCCTCTACGCGCTGCTGGGCGGTCTCGCGGCCCGTTACTCACCGGACGAGCTGGCGCTGTACCTGCTGGACTTCAAGGAGGGGGTCTCCTTCGCGGGGCTCGCACCCGGCAAGAAGGACGAGAGCTGGCTCCCGCACGCCCGCCTCGTGGGCGTGAACGTCAACACCGACCGCGAGTTCGGGTTGGCGCTGCTGCGGTTCCTCTCCGACGAGATGCGGCGTCGTTCGGCGGCGGCCAAGGAGTTCGAGGTCACCAACATCGCGGAGCTGCGCGATGCGGACCCGAACGGGCACTGGCCCCGCATCGTCGCCGTGATCGACGAGTTCCAGTACCTGTTCGCCGAACGCGACTCGGTGACGGCCATGGCCACCTCGCTGCTGGAGGACCTCGCGAGGCGTGGTCGTTCCCAGGGCATACACCTGATCCTGGCCAGTCAGGACATCGCGGGCATCGACGCGTTCTGGGGCAAACCCGCGGTGTTCGAGCAGTGCACGCTGCGGATCGCGATGCCGAAGGCGAGGCGAGTGCTGGCCGAGTCGAACCAGGCGGCCGTGGCGGCGCCGCGCTGGCACGCCGTGGTGAACCACGAATCCGGGGTCGCGCACGGCAACCAGCTCGCGCACATCCCCGACGCCAGTGCGAAGAACACGTTCCCGGTACTGCAACGGCAGTTGTGGCAGCGCTACGCCACGCACGGGCGGCCGAGGCTGTTCGACGGCGCCGTCGCGCCGCGCCTCGACGAGTCCACGGCCTTCGCCGCTCTCGAACCCGGCACCGACCGGCCGAGGGCACTCGTGGGGCAGTCGATCGAGGTCACCGACAACGCCCACGGCGTCGAGATGGCCTCCACGCCGGGACGCAACCTCGCGGTGATGGGCAGCAGCACCGCCGAGGCCCTGTCCGTGCTCGACGCGGCCACCCGGTCGCTTGCCAGGCAGTACCCGGCGGGTGCGGTGGAGTTCGTGCTCGGCTGTGCCGTGGACACCTGCCTCGGCGAGGTGCGGGCGCTGGCCGACGACCTCGCCGCCCTCGGGCACAAGGCGGGTGTGGCGACGGCCGGCGAGATCCCGTCACTCGTCACCGAACACACCGAACGGTTGTCCGAACCGGACAGTGACCGGTTTCTCGTGCTCTACGGCGTGGACGCGGTGCTGCCCGCGCTGGAACGCAAGGAGCCCGGCAAACCCAGCGCGCTGGAGCACCTGCGGACCCTGCTCAAGCAGGGACCGGCGAAGGGGCTGCACGTGCTCGGCTGGTGGCGGGGTGTTGCCCGGCTCAAGGACACGCTCGGATTCGGGGGTACCGAGGAGATCGGGGCCTGGGTGGCGCTCGACGTGCAGGGCAGCGAACTCGCGGCGTTCTGTGCGGGCCAGGTGGTGCAGTGGTCGCCGAGGGCGGGACGGGCGCTGTTCTTCGACCGCGGCACCCACGCGAGCCCGGAGGTCACCATCCCGTTCCACCGACCGGAGGTCACCGATGCCTGACGAGCCCACGGCCGCCGTGCGCTACAAGGAGATCATGGGCCGCGCACGCAGGTCGGCCGACGAGCTACGCGAATGGGAACGGCGCCGCATCGACGAGCTGGAATCACAGATCGCCGAGGCGGCCCTGCGTGTCGAACGGCTCGCCGAACAGGAGGTGGCCGTGCAGGAGCGGGCCCACCGCTGGTGGCGCATGGCCCAGGACAACGTGGAGCGGCTCTCCTGGATCGAGCCCGGCGAGCCACCACCGCCGATCACCTCCGCGAGGGGCGAGCACCTCGACCAGCACGTCGAGGAGATCCGGACCGCTTACCGCGAGCTGACCAAGGCGGTCGAGGCACTCGGCTGGCGAGCCCGTCGCTGACGGAGACGAACCCCTTCCGACGAGCCACCAGTCCCCGAAAACCTGTTGGCCCGGCATGGCGGTGATGACTACGGTCCCGCCGATGCGGTGCCACCGGCACCCACGGGACGAAAGGCACCCAGTGTCCGGATTGTCCACAGTCGAATGGCACACGCGGCGGGAGACCCCGGCGGACAAGGCGGCCGTGCACGCCGTGCACCGCGCCGCCTTCGACACCGAACTCGAGGCCGAACTCGTCGACACACTGCGGCGGGACCCGGCGTGGATCGACGAGTTCTCCGTGGTGGTCGAACACTCTCACCACGGGCTCACCGGCCACGCCCTGCTGACTCGCTGCCACATCGGCGACGTCCCCGCGCTGGGACTCGGCCCGGTGGGCGTGCTGCCGGAACAGCAGGGCAGGGGTGCGGGTTCCGCGGCCGTCCGGGCTCTGCTGCGGGCGGCGCGGCAGGCGGGTGAGTCCTTCGTCGTGGTGCTCGGGCATCCCTCGTACTACCCGCGCTTCGGATTCGAACGCGCCTCCACGTACGGGGTCACTCTCCCCGTGGAGGTTCCCGACGAGGCCTTCATGGTGGTGAGCCTCGACGGGAACCGGCCTCCGAGCGGAGTCGTGCGCTACGCCGCGCCGTTCGGGGTGTGAACAGGTCGCTCTACCTCGGAACGAACCGCACGAGCTGCGGGTCGTGGTCGCTCGCCTGGTCGGCGAACTCCGCGTTGATGTGCACGACGTCGTAGCTGACACGCCGGGGGCCCCCGGAGATCAGCACGTGGTCGAGGACCTGCGAGTTGCCCTCGTAGACGTAACTGTAGCGCTCGCTCGGCGGCAGCGTGTCCATCAGGGACCGCAGCTCCCCTCCGCGTGTCAGTTCGCGCAGTGTCGGCGAGAACGGGAAGTCGTTGAGGTCCCCCGCCACGACGACGTTCGCCTTGCGGTCCACCGACAGCAACTCGTCCACGAAGTCCCGCACGAGACCGGCCTGCTCGATCCGCTGCTGTTCCGAGGGCCGGGCCGGGGGCTGGAACCGGCCGTGGACGGGTTGGTCGCCGCCCTTGGAGGCGAAGTGGTTCGCCACCACGAACACCGTGCGGCCCCGGAAGACGAACTCGCCCACGAGCGGCTTGCGGCTGTCCAGCCAGGCGGAGTGCCCCGGGGTGATACGGCCGGGAGACACGGACAACCGCGCCTTCCTCCGGTCGCCCTCGACCTTCACGGCCGTGGTCGCGTCGCCACCCTCGCGGTCGACGAACCGCACGCGCTCCGGGTTGAACAGGAACCCGACACGGATGTTGCCGCCGGGCTGGCCACCGTCCGCGCCCTCCACCGGATCGATCTGCCGCCACTCGTACCGCGGGCCACCGGCCGCCTCGATGGCGTCGGTAAACCGGCGCAACGTCTCGTCCGCGGACACCACTCCGTCGCCGACGCCTTCGGTGCCGTTGTCGTCCTGGATCTCCTCCAGCGTGACGATGTCCGGTGCGGCGAGGTTGCGCACCACGCCCTCGGCGAGCCGGGCGAACTTCTCCTCGCCGTCCACGGCGGACAGGTTCTCGACGTTGTAGGTCGCCACGGCCAACTCGCCCGGCCGCTGGGCACGCGTGACCTCGCGTTCCAGGCCGTTGTCCTTGACCTCGCCGAGCACGTTCGCCATGAGCGTGTAGCCGCCGTACGAGTCGTACTCCACCGGGCCGGACGTCACCCCGGTGAGCGTGTCGCCCGTGTCGGCCGTGGGGAAGGGCCGCTGCGAGAAGGGGATCAGCGACTCGATCTTGAGGATTCCCGTGTTGGGCCGGTCATAGCCGTGGTAGACGGTGCCGCCACGGGCGCTGGGGTTCTGGGCGGGCTTGGTGGTCACGTACAACTCGTCGTAGTCGGTACTCGGGCCGACGAGGCGGACGTCGACCACGGACACCAGCTCTCCCTCGTGCGCCTCCCAGAAGTCGAGGGCGTAGACGTCGGGGCGTAGCGGCGCGGCCTCGATGTTGCCGCCGGGCGACGCGGTCAGTGCGTCCGGCACCGTGTCCGGTCCGATCGCGAGCGCCTCGGGCGGCCGCGTGCCCCGAGCGGTGACCGTCCACTCCGCGTCGACGAGTTCGGTGGTCGACTGCGCGGCCGTGGTGGCGGGGTCACCCGGGTAGTACTCGGCCACCGTGCCCACCACGGTGACCGCGTCACCCGGCGCGACGTCCGGTGTCGTGCGGCCGGTGAAGACGAACAGTCCCTCACTGGTGCGCGGGTCGTCGTCCGGTCTTGGGTCCTGGACCCAGAACCCACGGCTCGATCCGAACGTGCGGGTGGCCGTCACCACGGCCTCCACGCTCACACGTTCACCTTCGAGGGGTGAGAGCCGCGTCGTGCCCTGGATCTCGTGAACGGGTGTGGGTACCGCCTCGGGGGAGTTCGGCTCCGCCGCCACACCGGGTGCGGCGGACACCCCCAGGGTGGCCACGAGCACCGTGAGCACGGTGCTGCCCGTGATCCTCGCTCTGCGTTGGGAAGACATCACCGGCGCATCCTTACCCATTCGGGTGAACCCAGGTAAGCCGCCGTTCGTCGGGCGTGCGTCAGGAGGGCGGCGCCTCCGGCTGTCCCGCCGCCCTGAGCGCGCGCTGCCCCAGCCCACGCAGGTGGTCCACGAGTTCGACCGGCTCGTGGAC
This sequence comes from Saccharomonospora cyanea NA-134, assembly GCF_000244975.1. Taxonomy (NCBI): domain Bacteria; kingdom Bacillati; phylum Actinomycetota; class Actinomycetes; order Pseudonocardiales; family Pseudonocardiaceae; genus Saccharomonospora; species Saccharomonospora cyanea. The sequence continues at coordinate 5,032,571 of NZ_CM001440.1, forward strand.
GCGGAACTCGTGCCCGAGCGACGTGAGTCCGATGGCGAGCCACTCCACCGTGTCCCCGTGGCACCGGAGCAGGCATCGTCCCTCGTCGATCGGCTCCACCTCGCCCAACCGGGCGTCGAGGAGCTCCGCGGGCGCGAACACGGTCACCACCGCGCTGTAGGTGGGCGCGAGGCTGTACAGGGAGTCGGTGACGAAGCTCGCCGCGTCCTCGGCGGGCAGTTCGCGCCCGGCCGCACGGGCACCCGTGGGTAACGGCTCGCTCATCCGGTCCACCCGGAACACCCGCCAGTCGTTCCGGTCGTTGTCGAAGGCGACCAGGTACCAGCGCCGCCCGAACGGCACGAGCCGGTGCGGGTCGACATGCCGCCGCGACTCCTCACCCTGGTACGAGCGGTACGCGAAGCGCAGCCGTTCGGTGTTGGCGATGGCACCGGCCACGGTGGTGAGCACCGCGACCTCGACCGTGTCCCCCACCTGGTGGGGCAGCGGATCGATGGCCGTGTTGAGCGTGCCGACCCGGTAGCGCAGCCGCGACGGCAGCACCTGTTCCAACTTGGTCAGCGCCCGCACGGCGGCATCGCCCAACCCGGCCACCGCGTGCCCGGCGGCGCCCCGCAATCCCACCGCGATCGCGACGGCCTCCTCGTCGTCCAGCAGCAACGGCGGCAGGGCCGCACCCGCCACCAGTCGGTAGCCGCCCTCGGCGCCCCTGGTCGCCACCACCGGGTAGCCGAGTTCCCGAAGCCGCTCCACGTCACGGCGGACGGTGCGGGGGCTGACCTCCAACCTGCGTGCGAGTTCGCTGCCCGGCCACTCGCGCGGGGTCTGCAACAGGGACAGCAGGCTCAGCAGTCGCGAAGGCGTGCTCATGCCTTCCAGAATGCCCGGCGAATAGGACCGGTCCTGACCTACTCGCCTCCTAGCGTGGTGTCACCAACCACGAGAGGCGGCCCACAGTGACCGAGGTCAAGACAGTCCCCGACGGCTACACCACCGTGACGCCGTGGGTGATCTCCCGGGACACCGCGACGGTCCTCGACTTCCTCGCGAAGGCGTTCGACGCCGTCGAGACCGTCCGCGTGCAGGGCGAGGACGGCTTCGTCGGCCACGCCGAGACCCAGCTCGGCGACGCGCGGATCATGCTGTTCGACTCGCGCCCGCACTGGCCCGACACACCGGCGTTCCTTCGCCTCTACGTCGCCGACGCCGACGAGACGGTGCGCAGGGCCGTCGACGCGGGCGCGGAGGTGATCACGCGCCCCACGGAGCTGCACTTCGGTGACGTCGTCGCCCGCGTCCGCGACCCGCTGGGCAACGTGTACTGGCTGCACCAGCACGTCGCCGACCCCACCCCCGCCGAGCTGGAGGAACGCGCGCAGCGGCCGGAGTTCGTCGAGGGCATGCGGTACGTCACCGGCGCCGACATCTTCGCCTGAGCCCGCCCCGACCCGACCGACAAGGACCGGATGACAACCGATCTCGTGGTCCCGCGCGCGCTGCCGGTCACAGCGGACCGGTGACGAGCGCTTCGCAGGTTCGGACCACGGTCGACGCCGCGTGCCGCTCCGCCGAGGAGAGCACCGGGTTCTCCGCGTACGACCGCCACAGCCGCAACGCCGTAGCCGCGGCCTGCCGCAGGTCCGGCTCGCCCACGCCCCCGGCGGCGTCCAGGGCGAGCCTGGCCTGCGGCGCGTCACCGTAACCGCCGACGAGCCGCGCGGCCTCCTCCCCGAGGTCGCCGGGCAGGCTCACCCTGCCGGTGCGCAGGGCGGCGAACAACCGGAGCTCGGCGAACTCGTGCGCGCCCGTGAGCGTGCGTTCCAACTCGGCCACCAGCGGGGCCGCTGACGGCCGTGGCTCCCTCCGCAGCATCACACCGAGGCCGAGCAACGCCGACCGCGCCTTCAACACGTGGGCCCGGTCGGCGAAGTACACCGACACGGCCTCGCCGAGGGCGTCGAGACCGCTGCGTCGACACAACTCCGTGGCGAGCGCCTGCGGGGTGCCGACGCCGTTCCGGAGCAACGTGGTGGCCAGGCGGATACCGAAGAGCCCGAACCGGGCGAGCAGTTCCGCGCGCCGGGGGTCAGAACCGAACCGGTCCGCCGACAACAGCAGCGGGTCGAGTTCCGCCTTCGGCACGGCCGCGAGCGCGGCCAGCAGCTCGAACTCGTCATGCCGGAGCGTGCGCGCCGCCCGCGCGAGCAGACCCGCCACAGCGACGACGTCCTGGCACAGCTCCGCGGTCGGGGTGTTCTTCGCCCACCGTCTCGCCACCCGCCGCGCCGAGGTCAGCGCATCCACCCGCCCGCCACCGAGCTCGTCGGCCCGTGAGAGCACCGCGAGCGCGTTCACGGGCACGAGCCGGGTCGCGGACTGGGCGTGCATCGCGCGCAGCGACGCGGTGTCGGTGTCGTGTGGACCGAGCAGGTGGAGCACCGCGTCCGCCTCCAGGCCGATCGACTCGGCGACCCGGGCCTCCGAGTGCTGCCCGGTGAGCGAGGTGTCGAGCACCAGCAGCTCCGGCCAGGTGCGGCAGGCGGGCACATGCCGCCAGGACCTCGGGGCGTTCGGGGGGCCACCACGGTCGGCGTCGCCGGTGAGCGCGGCCACGAGCGTCGTCCTCCCCGAGCCCGCCTGCCCGGTCACGGCCAACCGCACGGGCTCGGCGAGCCGCGCCAGGTGCATCCGCAGCCAGTTCGACGCTCTGGGGTTGTCGGTGTACACCTCCTGCGCCCGGGTGAGCAACGACCACGCCCGGTCGGCCAGGTTCATGCGGTGAGTCCTCGCACGACCGTCCTCGGCGCCAGGGCCTCGGCCCGCCTGCGCAGCAGTTCCAGCTCGCCGATGCGCCGGGTCACGTCCCGCATCGCCGTGCCGCGCTCCGCGGCCTCCGCGTCGATGACCTGCTTCACCCGCTGCGCGGCGTCGCTGAGCTCCGTACGCAGCTCCTGCGCCACGGCGATGCACCGGTCACGCAGCTCGCGGTGGATCAGCCGCACGGTGTCCTTGCTCTCCTTGCCGTAGGCGAGGAAGAAGTCGTCGACGTAGCGGTGAGCGGCGCTGCGTGCCGTGGCCTGCCTGCGTTTGAGTCGCGTTCCGCGTTCCTCGAACACGCTCTTCGCACCGAACGCCACACCCGCACCGAGGGAGATCGGGTTGATGAGATCCATCCCCGCCAGTGTGGTGGCGAGCCCGAACATCAGCAGCCCGCTGTACGAACCACGCATTCCCACGAACAGTTTCTGACCGAGGGTGAACTTCTCGATGTTCGGCATCCGCAGCTCGCCGAGCTCCTCGGCGGGCATACCGGGCAGCACCTCGTCCGGTGCGAAGGCGTCGGGACGGTGGGACGCGATGACGTCCGCGAGCTTGCGGGTGAGCCACTCGAACCGGTCGAGCAGCCACCGCGAGTTCGCCTCGGCCGCCGCCGTGAGGTTGTCGCGCAACCACTCCTCGAACGTCGGCCAGTCCTTCGCGGGGTCGGCCGTCTCGAAGTACTCGTCCGCCTCGCGCAGGATGCGGCGGGTGCGGTCGCGCAGGTCGTAGTCGAGGTCCGCGGTGAGGTCGGCCACCTCGTCGGAGAGCATGGTCTGCCACCGCGACGCCTCGCGTTGCAACTGTTCGAGCTGTCGCCCGGCGGCCCGGTACCTGGCGGCCAGCTCGGCGTCGCCACCCTGCTGGAGTTCGGCCAACCGCTCCCGCAACGGGGGCACGACCTGGTCGACGGCCAGCCCGGCGAGCGCCCCGGCACAGCGCCGGCGCAGGACGTCGACGTTGCCCATGAGTTCGCGGTGCAGGTACGAGATCAGCGCGGGGAACCCGGACTCCTCGTTCAACCGGGAGTCGTTCGTCCTCGCCGCGAGCAGCCGCAGGGCCGAGGACACCGGGAACACCGTCGCGGGCAGCCCCTGCCGTTCGAGGAGGGCCCTGCTGCGGTCGACCACCCGCTGCCAACCGGGCACGAGGTCGGTCTTGGTGAGCACGACGGCGGCCGTGGGACACAGCGCGAGGACGCGCTCCAGCACGTCGAGTTCGGCCGGGGAGAGGTCACGGGTCACGTCGGTGGTCAGCAACACGGCGTCGGCGTGGGGCAACGTCGCCAGCGCGGCGTGAGCGTGCTCACCGGGTTCCGCCCCGTAAGGCGGTGTGTCGATGAGGGTGAGTCCCGTTTCGAGCAGTTTGCGAGGGAGTCCGATCTCGACTCTCGCCACGCCGCCTCGGCGGTTGGCGGTCGCGGTGGCGGAATCGACCGAAACGGACTGTCGGTCGGCACTGGCGAGTGCCGGAAGGCTGGGCACCGGCCCCTCCAGCACCAGGCTGTCCTCGCCCCTCGGGGCCTCCACCAACGGCGCCTGAACACCGGGCACGATCGCGGCCACGGGCGCGGACGCGTACTCGACCACGGCGGGCACGGTGGTGGTCGTGTCATCCCCCACCGCGCACACGTCCGCACCGAGCAGTCCGTTGAGGAGCTGACTCTTGCCCTGGCCCGGGCCTCCGAGAATCACCACGCGAACCTTCGGTCCCGCGAGCTCCGCACGGCGGACCTGCAGGCGCTGCACGAGGTCGTTCCGGTCGTGCGCGGCACACGACCGGATGGCCTCGTCGAGCACGTCGAGCCAGGGGGTTGCCTTCATCGATCGGACAGTGTGCCTCGTTCACGCTACGCAGTACAGGCCGGGCTCGTAATATCACCGAGCCCGGCCTGTTACTTTGCTGAGATGACTGAGAGTCAGTGACCGAGGTCCAGATCACCGATTCCCGAGGTACCGGAGAGCAGATCCTCACCCTTCTCGGCAACCCCACCCAGCGGGCTGTCACTCACGGTGTCAGCGACGCGGGCGACGCCCCCGCTCACCTGGTCCGCGGCGTCGTCGGCGGGGGTCGGCATCGGGTTGGCCACCGGCAGGTCGGGCATCTCCGGCGAGTCCGTGGGCACCTCGAAGCCGAGCTGGTTCGGCAGGGTGGACAGGCCGTCGCGAACCTCGTGGAGCTCGCCGGCCACGCCGTACACCGTGTCGGCCACGTTCGGCAGGTTCGTGTCGATGTCGGCCACCTGGATCGGCTTGTCGATCTCCAGGTCGAGGTCCCTCGACTCCGAGAGCACCTGCTCGTCGACGGCGGGGCCGCCCGCGAGGTCGACGGGCAGGTTCGCGGGCAGATCGGCGGGGACACCCGCGGGAACGGCGCCTGCGGGGATCTCCGCCGGGAGGTCGACGGGCAGTTCCTCGGCCGCCGAACGGGCCGCACCGTGCAGTGCCGCGCCGCCGGAGGTCACGTACGTCGCCACCGTGCTCGCGGCCGCCTCGCTGCCCCGCGTGATCGTGTCGGTGTCGAGGGTGTCGGCCAGGTCACCCGTGGTCTCGACCTCGGGGATACCGACGCTGACATCCTGCGACATCTCGATGCCGTAGGTGCCGAACGGCGTCTCCAGCGAGCCACCGGCGGCGTAGCCGTCGTCGGTCAGCCGCGCCGCTCCCTCGCCCGTCACCACGTCGGTGCGCACGCCCGCGCCGCCCATGGCGCTGTCGTCACTCACGTCACCGAACACTCCGGTCCGGACCTGCTCCGACTCGAAGCCCACGGTGCCGTACCCGCTGTCGCGGGTCACGTCCAGCATGGCGGCGGCGTCGCCGACCACGCTCTCCACACCGACCATGCCGCCCGCGCTCTCCGGGCCGACACCGCCCGTGCCGGCGGCCTGGCCCACCAGGCTGTCGGTGTAGGAACCGATGTTCAGACCGTCCTCGCTGAGCTGGCCCGCGACCTCACCGGTGGCGGCCTCCGTGTCGTACCGCAGCACGCCGGACGCGCCGTCGAGGGTGGCGGCACCGCCCCCGGCGATGGCGCCGAGGCCCGATTCCAGACCCGTCGTGCCCGCCAGGTCCGCGCGGTCGCCCGCCGCCTCGGCCACGCCCCTGAGCTGCGCGATGGCGCCGTCGAGGCCGTTGACAGCACCGATCTCGGGCGCACCGACAACGTCCGTGCCCGGCAGCTCGTTGTAGTCCATCACGAGCGGGATCACGTCCTGGACGTCCTCAGCGGTGATGTCACCGAGGCCCGCCCTCTCCAGAGCCTGGGCCGGGTCCTCCGCGAACGCGGCGCGCGCCGTGGCGTCGTTGAGCAGCGTGACCACGAAGTCGTACAGCGTCTGCTCCTGCGGGACGGCGTCCGCGGGGTTGGAGACGGTGACTTCGTGCTCGGTCTCCGTCTCCCCCTGTGCGTGGATCAAGGGTTTCTCCTTCGGTATGAGGCATACGTCCGTAGTCGCCGCGCGCGACGGCGAAGCCGACGCTAGGGAGATGGGAGGGACGAGGGCATCGGGGAGGACGCCGGGTTCTCCACGACCCGCGCCCGGGCTCGCGTTAGGGGCTTAGGGGATCGGCGAACGGCTTATTCGGGGGTGCCGTTCGGAGGCATGACTTTGGTACGAAGGGAGGCACGGTCCGACTGCGGTGAACCCCGGCAGGTACGGACCACCGCGACGAGCCGTGAGGAAACCGCCGCCTATGCGCTATGTCCTGGGGATACACCTCGGTGCCACCCGTGTGAGCGCGGCCGTGTGCCGGTACCGCCAGGGCGGGTGGAGCCCCGCCGAGGTGATCCCCCTCGGGGGCCCCACCCCGTGGGCGGAGTCCGTCCTGCACGTTTCCGAGCGCGGTGACCTTTCTGTGGGCCATGCCGCACTGCAACGTGTCGCGACGGAACCCGAACGGGTGGCCCGAGCGCCGCTGCACCGCACCGGCGATCCGGTGCCGTTCGTGCTGGGTGAGCTCTCCTACCCGGCGGAGACCCTCGCGGCCGGGATGATCGGCTGGGTCGCCGACCGCGTCGCCGAGGTGGAGGCGGCCCACGCCGAACGCATCGTCGTCACTCATCCACCCGGCTGGTCGGCCTACCGGCGTGGGCTGCTGCACGAGGCGCTCGACGCCGCCGAACTCCCCGGTGTGCTGGCGTTGCCGAGTCCCGTGGCCGCCGCGGAATGCCATCTCGCCCGCGCGGACGTCGAGGACGTCGAGCCGGGCCGCCTGCTCGCCGTGTGCGCCGTCGGCGGGGTACACGTGGAGACCGCGCTGCTCCGCCGCACCCCGACGGGTGTCGAACTGCTCGCCCACAACGAGTCCTCGGAGCACGAGGCGGGCTGCAGGCTCGACGACCTCGTGGTGCGGTACGTCCTCGACCGGGCGGACGTCGACAACGGCGACCCGTACGCCATGGGCAGGCTGCGGGCGGCGGCTCTCGCCGCGAAGGAACGGCTTTCGACCACGACCGACGTGTTCGTCACCGACACGGTGTCGCTGAGCAGGCAGGAGTTCGAGGAACTCGCGGCGCCGGTGCTGCGCTCCGCCGTCGGAAGACTCCGCTCCCTGCTGACCCACGTCCCCGAAGGGCAGCTCGCGGCGGCGCTTCTGGTGGGAGGCAGCGCGAGGATCCCCCTTGCCGCAGGGCTCGCGCGCACCATGCTGCCCTGCCCTGTCGTGGTCGACGACGATCCCGGCACGATGCGGTGCCGGGGAGCGGCGCTGGTGGCTCGGCCGAGGCCCCGCCCCCGACCGGGCGCCGCACCCGACGCGAAACCGGAACAGACACAGGTGGCCGAGCGCGACGACGCGCTCGTGCCGGACATCGGAGACGCACCCGCGTTGTACGACCGGGCGAGCCGCGGTGAGGACGCCGAGCCGCCACCACGGCGACCACCGGTGGAGATCACGCCGCTGCAGCCGCCCCGCCGGCGGTTCTCGCTGGCCCGTGGGCGCGGCCCGACCGAAGACCGAGACGAGGAACGTTGATGCCGGCATCCGATATCGCCTCGCCGGAGCGTCCCACCACGCTTTCGGCCTCCACACCGGACGAGCCGCTGCTCGACGAACCGACCCGCCAACTGTGCCGCGCCGTCGCCCAGGGAACGCTCGCGCCTGCCCGGCTCGCCGTCGTCGCGCCCGGTGGCCACGGCAAGACGGCCATGCTGCACCAGTTGGCGCGCTGGTGCGAGGCCCGGGACGTCACCGTTGCGTGGTACGGCCAACAGGACGTCCGGGACATCGCCACCGCCGAGCTGGTCCTGGTGGACGACGCCCACGAACTCGACGACACCGCGCTCGCCGAGCTGCGGGAACGGGCGGGCGACGAAGTCACCGGACTCGTGATCGCCGCCCGGCCGTGGCCGCGTCCCCCGGAACTGAACGCGCTGCTCTCCCGCCTGCGCGGGCAGGTCGTGCTGCGCCCTCTCGACACCCGCCGGATCACAGCGCTACTCGGGCGCGAACGGGCCGGACTCGCCGAACTGGTGCGCGCGCAGACACTCGGGGTGCCCGGATTCGTCGTGCGGCTCGCGAACGCCCTGGAAGCCCATGCCGGGACTCCCGTACCGCCCGACGCCACCGGCCTGCCCGCCTCCGTCCTCGCCGAGTTCCGCCACGATCTCGACCGATTGCCCCCGGAGACGCTGTCCCTGCTGCTCGCGGCCACGTCGGGCGCCGGGCTCGACGTCGACCTGCTCGCCGGTGTGCTGGGCACCGACCACGACGGCGTGGCTCGCACCGTCGACGCCGCCAGGGCGTGCGGACTGCTCACCCACGACGGCGCACCACTGCCGCTGGTGGCGGGTGCTGTGCGCGCTCTCGTCCCGGAGGAACGGCGGTTGGCGGTGTCGCAGCGGTTGGTCCGGCTCCAGCTCGACCGCGAGGGACCGGTGCTCGACCTGGTGCGACCGCTGCTGGGTACCGAGCTCAGCGGCGCCGAACTCGCCGAGGCGTTCGAAGCAGCCGCCGACGAGGCAGCCGAACCCGATCCGGTGCTCGCCGCGAAGCTGTACACGGCCGCC